>JBLHNG010000342.1:0-8903 GCA_047621685.1 Myxococcota bacterium
ATGCCCTTGCCACGTTCGATCTGGGGGGCGGATCCGTCGATGCCGATGAAGGTGGAGCCGGGGAGGTGGAAGGCCATGGTGATGAGGTTGGAGCCATCTGCACAGCCGACCTCCAGCACCCGACAGCTCGTCGGGGGGGCGACATCCATGCCAAACAGCGTGGCGATGGTCGCCAGGGTGTCGACATGGCTCTGGAAGTGGATGAGTCCGTGGTAGGGGACATCGTTGTAGCTCTGGGACTCGAACGCCATGGCTTCCTCCGCGCGGACTGATGCTGCCACCCATATCAAGGCGCGATAGAGAGAGGGTCGTGCACACGATTCAGACCACCCTCCCGAGGGGCATTCACAGCGGCTCTTCCTGCCACCGGATCGCGGTGCTTCGTCCGCTGACTGGTCGCCAGGAGGCTGCGATCGGTGCCTGTGCGCCGGATCCCCGGGCGATCAGTCACATCCTCGCGGATCGGCTGATCCGGATCGGCGGGCTGGAGGATCTGTCCGCTCGGCGCATCCTCCTGATGTCCCGGGGGGACCAGGCGCACCTGCTGCTGATGCTGCGGTCGGCGGTGCTGGGGGACGACCTCCGGCTGACCCTGACCTGCCCCAATCCGTCCTGCCACGCCCCCATCCCGGTCGCCCTCTCCGTCGCGGAGATGTGCGCGGTCTCCCCGGTGGTGGTGCCGCCGCAGCTCTCCGTGTCCACAGCTCTTGGCGTGGCCCTGATCCGCGAGCCCACCGGCGAAGACGACGCCATCGTGGAGGAGTCTGTTGCTGCTGCCCCCGCTGCCCTGCTGTGGTCGAGGCTGCTGCTGCGACTCGGGGATCGTACCGGGCTGGCCCCTGCGGAGTGGCTGGCACTGCCTGCCAGTGTGCGCAGCGCCATCGCCCTCGGGCTGGCGCGTGGTCACCGTGGTCCGCAGTGCTCTGGGAGCGCACAGTGCGTCGCGTGTGCGGCGTGGCAGGAGTGGCGAATCCACCCCGCAGCCCTCCTCTCCGTAGAGCTTCGGTCGGGCGCGGCTCGGATTGTGGATGAGATCCATGCCCTGGCGTGGCACTATCACTGGTCAGAGGGGACGATCCTCGACCTCCCTCGCCAGCGTCGATGGCGCTACCTCAGGCTGCTGTCTGAGAGCACTCACGAGGATAAACGCTGACTGTGAATGAGCCCCGCCAGGACGTCTACCGGATCCTCTCCCTGCTTGAGGAACTGGAGCGGGTGATGCGTCCGCTGCCAGCCCCCCGAAGCATGGGCGCCACGGTCACCCCGCCGCGCCCACCGAAGCTGCCCCCGACCGGATCGAGGAAGCCATGAGCACCCTCGCCCAGCTCCCCCCCCGTCAGCGCCTGGAGCTGGTCCTGGCCTCGCTCTGCCGGCACCTGCCCGGTCAGCTTGGCGGGCTCATCGACGACCGGCGATTCAACGACACCCGCAGCCCGTTCATGCGGCTGGCGGATCCCCGCTGGGTGGTCGAAGCTGCGGCGGCGATGTCGGAGCCTGAGGCTGCGTGGATGGCCGAGGAGCTGTGGAGTCGGTGGTCGCGGATCGGACGACCCATGCTGGAGCCCACCGCGCGGCTGGGACTGCCCGATGAAGTGTGGGTCGGGGACCGCCCGGCGCGGGTGCCGATCCAGCTGGTGGTGCTGGGCATGGACGACGGCTGGATCGCTCAGTGGCGCGGCTCTGCCCTCGACGGCGACCCCCCGATCCTCCTCGCAGAGCCGCCTCGAAGCGGCGCATGGCTGTCCCGGGTCCAGGTGGACATCACCGGCACGGTCCAGGACCAGCCCCGGCAGCTCAGCCTCAGCGCCGAGGTCCGGCTCCGTCGCCCGGCGATCATCTTCGACGACTCCCGGACCTGCCTTGCGATTCGCGACCAGGATGGGCTGCCGGCAGGTGGGGTGCGGGTGGTGATTGGTGATGTTGAGCTGGAGGCCAACCGGCAGGGGCTGCTGGTTACGGACCGCCCGTTTCCCACTGGGGCGCGGGTGTGGATTGCGGGGATCGCGATGGGGCGGGTTCCGCGCTCGCCGACGCCGCTTGATGAGCCGACGGTGGAGATTCCACGCAGAAGGTGAGCTTCTGCTCCGACTGCGGACGGAGTGCGCCCCCGGCGCTGATCGCCAAAGCTCCCCCGCCAGCCCCTACTGCACGTACCCAATGGTCCGCATCAGCTCCTCAGTCTGAAATCGGGACATGCCAGTGTCGGTGTCCTCGACAACCTCTGGCTCCTCCGGATCCGGCTCCGGCCAGAGTGTGGCGGTGGTGCCGCCAGCGACCGCGAGAAGTACGACCGCGATCCCGATCTTTGCGCTGCTCTTCATGGGGACTCCAATACCCGTTCAGCATAGCAACCCCTCCGCCGCCTCGGCAGCTGGTGGGTCAATTGCGACGTTTCTCGACAAACCGCGCGATCTCATGCGCGGCGATGTAGTGGCCGAGGAAGTTGGGGTGCACGGTGTCGCGCTTGCTGGAGTCGCGGACCTTCTCGATGAGGAGCTGCTTGGGCCGCTGCGTTCTCAGGAAGTCGGCGGCGGAGGCAGGGAGGTTGAAGGCGGCGAGCTGGGCGTCGAGGTCGGCGAACACGTTGGGGCCGTTGGCGAACTGGAGGGTGTCGATCCCGCCGACGAAGAAAGCCTCGGTGAGGTCGATGTGCTGGATCTGCTCGGCTTGGAGGGTGGTCAGGATGCGCTGATGGGCCTTGCTTGCCCAGGGCTCCCACTGCTGTGCAATGGAGGGGAAGACCACCACCAGGAAGTCCCGCCCCTCCGCCGCCAGCCGGTCTTGGAGCTGTGACAGCGCCGCCTCGGTGGGCTCGAACATCGTCTCCATCGGCGCGCCCTGAGTCTGGGCCTGGTAGGTGATGAAGCGGTAGAGGCCGGAGAGAGAGAACAGCCGGCTCGACCGGCCCCACTGCTCGCTGCGGTGGTGCAGCACCTTGATGACTCGGCCTTCGTTCTCGAACAGCAGCGGCGTGCCGGCGTAGTCGTTGAGGCAGAACTGGAGCACGACGGTGTCTGCATCCAGCGTCGGCCCCCACTTCTCGTACAGGCCGACTTCGTTGAGGGTGCTGTAGCCGGGAACCCCGGTGTTGACGACCTGGGTGTTGCGGCCAGGGCCGTCGGACAGGATCTCTTCGAGGAAGTGGGCGAAGGCCCGGTCGCCGCTGATCGAGTCGCCGAGGACGAGGATGCGGTCGTGGTCCGGTGGGCGCTCGACGGGGGTCTCCCGGTCGGGGAACCCAAGGTTGTTGGTTCCGCATTGGCCGGGAATGTAGACGTAGCCAGCGTCGTCGTCGAGTTGGAAGCACGTGCTGGCACCGCGCTCGGCCCGAGGATCGTGGAGGATGCCATTGAGGGGATCCCGCCCGCTGGCCCGGACGCCAATCTCTGCGACAGCGAGGCCGATGAGCAGACCGACGGCGAGCAAGCCGAGGCGGGGGAGGATGCGTCCAGCAGACAGCTTCATGGAACAGAGGATACCGCGGGCTAAGATGCTCGGGTGAGCAACGCAGAGCAGCTTGAGGACCTCCTCCATGGTGAGGAGCGGTGGTGGATCGACAAACAGGTCGATGACCTGGAGCGTCGGATCACCGCGCTGCGGGAGCGGGCGATGCGTCGCAGCGTGGCGGTCGAGGCCATCTCGGTGTTTGATGCGCCGGAGCTGGTCGCGTTCCTCGATGTCCTGCTCACCCGGGTCTCTGCGGGGAAGGGGGCCAGCCGGGAGGTGCTCCAGGAGATGGCGCTGGAGCCGGTGGTGTTCACCGACCTGCCCTACGACCACCTCCGGGCGTCGTACCAGGTGGCACGGGATGGTGGGCTGCTTCAGGTCGCTGGCTTCTTCCTCGGCAGCCCCGTCTTGCCGCGCACCGTCGCAGACACCGACAACAACCAGCACCTCGACATGCCCCTCGGCATCCGCCGCTCTGCTGCCCGGGCGTCGGATCGGTTCACCCTCGACAGATTGGTCCACGACCGCAACCCGAAGGTCATCGCCCTGCTGCTGAACAACCCGCGCCTCGTCGAGCGGGACGTCATCAAGATCGCCGCCGGTCGTCCCACCAACGCCGAGGTGCTCGCGCTGGTGGCCGGTCACCGGAAGTGGGCCAGCAGCTATCGGGTCCGCAAGGCACTGGCCTGCAATCCCTACACCCCCGCACCCATCGCCCGACGCCTCCTGCCGACGCTCATGCGGCAAGATCTGCGGGATCTTCAGAACAGCAAGGTGCTCTCAGCGGAGCTTCGCACGCTGGCGTGGGGACTGATTCGCCGAGAGTGATCCGCTCAGTTGACCGAGCGGCTCTTGATCTCTTCGGCCTCTTCGGCCTCGGCCATTTCAGCCTCAGTCTCCAGCTCCTTGAGCTTGTCGTTCTCGTTCATGCCGTCCTTGAACGCCTTGACACCCTTGCCCATCTGGCCGAGGACCTTGGGGAGCTTTCCGATGCCGAAGAAGATGACAACAATGACGAGGACGATGATCCACTCGCCGCCGCTGGGTATTCCGAATCCGAGGATCATACTGACCTCCTTTGCAGGTTTAGACCTTAACCGACCGACCGAGTTGGCTGCCACATGCCGTGCTCTGTGACCCATCCTGTGATGAGTGAAGCGGGGGTGACATCAAAAGCCGGGTTCCAGGTATCAATGCCCGCCGGAGCCACCCGTCGACCGCCGAACCCCCGCACCTCCTCACCCGGTCGCTGTTCGATGGGAATGTCCGCACCGGTGGGGCAGCGAAGATCGAGGGTGGAAGTTGGCATCGCGACGTAGAGTGGCACGCCGTGGTGGCGGCAGAGCACCGCGAGGCTGTAGGTACCGATCTTGTTGGCGGTGTCGCCGTTGGCCGCGACCCGATCGCAGCCGACCACTGCCGCGGACACCCGCCCGGTGGCGAGCAGTGCCCCGGCCATGCTGTCGGTGATGAGGGTGGCGGGGATGGCGTCCTGAACGCACTCATAGGCGGTGAGCCGGGCGCCCTGGAGGTAGGGGCGGGTCTCGAGGGCGTAGACGTGCACGCTCCGACCCGCAGCGATGGCGCTTCGGATGATGCCCAGCGCAGTGCCCCAGCCTCCGGTCGCCAGGGCGCCGGTGTTGCAGATGGTCAGCACCCCACCAGACAGCAGCCCGGCCCCAACATCTCCCAGGCGGCGGTTGATGTCGCGATCCTCCCGGTGGATCTCGACGGCCTCGGCCGCGACATCTGCATCAGGGATGGTGGAGAGCCGCTCGATGGCCCAGCGGAGGTTGACCGCAGTGGGACGGGCGGCGATCAGCCTCGCGGCGGCCTCGGTGCGATCCTCGCCAGCGGCGATGGCGAGGGCGAGGCCATAGGCGGCGGTGATCGCAATGGCTGGCGCGCCACGCACCACCATGTCGGTGATCGCCTTCGCGACCTCCGCAGACGTGCGCAGGGTCAGCCAGCGCTCCTCGGCGGGCAGCACCCGCTGATCGAGCAGCTCCAGGGACTCACCGGTCCAGCGAATCGACTCCAGGTTTGCAGGCTCTAGCCTCATGGGTCTTTCTTCCGTCTTGAATGACCAGCACCGCCCGACTCCCGCCGAGGTGCTGGATGAGGCTGCTGATGGTGGGGGGCTCGCCGGGGGGTGGGGCGAACAGGACGAGGTCCGCGACGCTGCCCCCGCCCAGCCAGCCCAGCTCACCGCGACCCAGGGCCATGCCGGCGTGGCGGGTGATGCCGAGGGCGGCCTCCTCGATGGTCAGGCCCTGGAGGATGCAGGCCAGGGTGGCGGCAGTCCAGAGGTCGTGGACCGGGGAGGAGCCGGGGTTGAGGTCGGTGGCGACGGCCATCGGCACGCCGGCCTCTCGCAGCGCAGCGACGGGCGGAGCGGTGTCCTTGAGGTAGAGCTGGGCGCCGGGCAGGAGGACCGCGACGGTGCCGTGCTCGGCCAGGGCGGCGACTCCGGCGGCATCCAGGCGCTCCAGGTGCTCCACGCTCACCGCGCCAAGCTCTGCGGCAGCGGCGGCGATCCCGGTGTAGGCAACCTGCTCGGCGTGGGCCTTGACCTTCAGCCCGGCGGCCTTGCCCGCAGAGAGGATGGCCACGGACTCCTCGACGGTGAACGCCCCACGGTCGCAGTAGACGTCGATGCACTCCGCCAGGGGCGCGCACAGGGGGAGCTGCTCGTCGATGACCTGTCGGACGTAGGCGGCCCGGTCGCCCCGGTGCTCTGCGGGAACGGTGTGTGCCCCGAGGAAGGTCGGCACCACCCGGATGATGTCGCTTGCAGCATTGGCGGCGCGGAGGATGCGGGCCTCGCTGTCGGCGGACAGCCCGTAGCCGCTCTTGATCTCCACCGTGGTCACGCCCCGCCGTCGCATTCCGGCCAGCCGACCCCGTGCGGTGGCCGTGAGGGTGGCTTCGTCGGCAGCCCGGGTGTGGCGGACGGTGGAGAGGATCCCGCCGCCAGCCTCCAGGATGTCGCTGTAGCGCGCCCCGGCCAGCCGCTGGGCAAACTCATCGGCCCGGCTCCCCGCCCACACCGTGTGGGTGTGGCAGTCCACCAGCCCCGGCAGCCCGACAAGCCCTCTGCCGTCGATGACCTCCGCAGCATCGGGCGCACCGGTGGATGGTCCGAGGTAGGTGAGCCGACCGTCGGTGAAGGCCACTGAAGCGTCTTCGATTTCTCCGAGTCCGTCGGCGTCTGGGGCCATGGTGTAGAGGCGGGAGAGGCGATGGATGAGCAGCTCAGCAGGCACTGGTTGTCCTCCTGGCCACGCCGTACCGCGCCATCTTGTCGCCGTCCAGATAGAATGGCTGCTCTGGAGGATGCAGCATGACGAGGATGATTCAGGCAAGCCTACTCGGACTCCTGCTTGGGGTGACGGGCTGTGGGGACAAGTCCGAGGCCGACGACACCGCAGCCGACTCCGGCAGTGACTTCGATCCGTTCACCAACATCACCTACCCCGAGGGCTCTGAGATCCTCGTCTACACCGGCCACGGCGGGGTCGACGGCGATGGCGGTGCGCCGGGTGGGGTCGAGAGCATCTCCGCGCACTGGAGCAGCGCCTACGGCTGGAAGGTCCGGGTCAAGGACATCATTCCCACCAAGCTCGACAAGTACCGGGCGATCATCTTGATGGCCCCGGGCGCAGAGGACGAGGTTCCGTTCTCCCTGGATCTCGCCAACCAGTTCCGTGACGCCATGGCACTCGGCACCCGGATCATCATCCTCGCCGACTACGAATCCTGCGGCAGCAGCTCGGTCAACAACCTCATGGACCTCATGGGCATGAGCCTGCGCTACAGCGGCCAGGCCTCTGACCCGAACATCGTCGTCCAGGTCGATGCCTTCAACTTCAACAATCAGGTCACCACCGACCTCACGGCGCTGCGGTTCAACGATCCCTGCTACCTCGATCCGGGCGACGGCGGTGAGCTGCTGTTCGCCACAGAAGACAACCAGACCGTCGGGGTCGCACAGCGACTGCTGGTCGGCGGCGAGGTGGTGATGGTGGGCGACTTCCGGTTCCTCGATGACACCGGCTACCTCGACTACGACGACAACAAGACGCTGGCGGACAACCTGGTGAACATCGAGCCATAGGTGAACCGGACTCCCCGCAGTCAGCGCCGCCGTGCTGGCTGGACGGCTTTGGTCGCGGCGGTTTTGCTGGCGGTGATCGCAGCATCTCACCCCGACCTGCGCTTCGTCGACTTCATCGGCTTTGCCACCCGCGCTCGGCTCCTCCCCGACGGCAGCGACCTGATCAACCCGCTGTACCCGGTGGGCTACCCGGCGGCGCTGCTGGTGGGGAAGGGCCTGGTCGGGGACGTGCTGATCGCTGGAAAGGCGCTGGCGGTGCTGGCGGGTGCGGGGGCGGTGTGGGCGGTGTCTCGGTGGATCTCGCCGTGGGCCGGGCTGTGGATGCTGTGCAGTGCGGCGATGCTGGAGTGGGGCGCGACGGAGGGCACCGACATGGCAGCTGCCTCTCTGAGTCTCGGCGGTCTGCTGGCGGTACGCTCGCGACCGGGGCTGGCGGGTGCGATGCTGGGGGCGGCGTTTTTGGCCCGCTACACGGCGATCGCCGCGCTGCCGGTGGCGCTGATCTTCTCCAGCCGTCGGCGATCGGTCGCGGCGATGTTCGCCCTGATCACCGCTCCGCACTGGGGGTGCGCGCTGTGGCTGGGGACCAGCGTGCTGCCGGATCAGTCCAGCAACTTTGCCATCGGTGGTGCACGCGGCGGCCTGCTGTCGATGGAGACGCTGCGGCGACTGCCCCACGGACTCGGCCGGGCGGCGCTGGCGGTGGTGGAGCTTCCCCGAGAGGGTGGAGGTGGGGGACCGCCGGGGCTGGCAACGATGGACCGCACCATGCTGGCGGGCCTCGCTGGGCTGGTGGTGGGCCTGCTGCGCCGGGACTGGCGGGCAGCGGCGCTGGTGCTCCTGACGCTGCTGCACCTCGCTGGGGTCGGCATGGCGTTCGTCAACCCCCGGCTGGTCCTGCCTGCGACCCTGTGCGTGGTGCTGGGCGTGGCGTGGCTGGTCCCCCGGCGGCTGCTGATTCCGGCGGCTGTGGTCGCGCTGTGGCTGAACCTGCCTGCGGCCCGGGAGCCGAGCGTGGTCTCGTCGTCTCTGGCGAAGATCACCGTCCAGTGCGACGAGCTGGAGGGACCGATCCTCACCTCGTCTCCCTGGTTTCACACCCGCACGAATGGCTGGATCGAGTCGGGGATCCTGCTGCGTCGGCTGGGCGATTCTCGGCGCCTGGATCCCGCGACCCTGCGCAGTCGCGCCCTGGCCTGGGAGGTCCACCATGTGGCGCTGGACATCGGGCGGGTCCGCGCGAGTTACCCGGGGCTGAGCCTGCTGGCCCGGGGCAAGGACGTCGAGGGGTTTGTTGAGATCGCCAAGAGCCCGGGGTGGCGGGTGTACCGGCTGAAAA
>JBLHNG010000343.1:0-8895 GCA_047621685.1 Myxococcota bacterium
GCGGACAACCCCGAGACCAGCCTGTTCCTCGAGCAGAAGTCCGACCCCTGGCTTGAGACCCTCGGCGGGCTCGGCGACCGGCTTGAGAGCCTGATCCGTGAGTCTGCGGTGGACTACAACCTCTCGGGGTTGCTGATGCGGATGGCGGCTTTTGGCATCATCGGCGCCTTCCTCACCAGCGTGTTCATCAAGGGCATCGCCGGCATGATCGGTCTGTTCTTCGGAACACTGCCCATCATGATCCTCAGCTCTCGGGCTGAGGCTCGCGCCAAGGACCTCTCCGAGCAGCTTCCCGATGGCCTCGACCTCGTCGCCCGCTCGCTGCAGGCCGGTCACGGCCTCTCCGACGCCATGCGGATGTGTGCTGTCGAGATGATCCCGCCCCTCGCCCATGAGTTCGGCCGGGTCCACGAGGAGCACAACCTCGGGCGTGACATGCGGGAGTGCCTCACCGACCTCTGTCGGCGCAACCCCCGCAACTTCGACCTCCGGATCTTCGTCAGCTCCGTCGTCCTCCAGCGGGAGACCGGCGGCAACCTCATCGAGATCCTCAACAACATCTCCAAGACCATCCGGGACCGCTCCATCTTCCACCGGAAGGTCAAGGCGCTCACCGCGGAGTCCCGGCTCTCAGCGATCATCCTTGGCGGACTGCCGTTCGTGGTCACCTTCATGATCATGCTCATGCGCCCGGAATACCTCGACCCCCTGGTCAGCGACCCCATCGGCCACTGGCTGCTGGGCTTCAGCTTCGTCAGCTTCACCTCCGGGGTTTTGGTGATGCGTCGTCTTTCCCAGATCGATCTGTAGGACACGATGGAAAACGCAATCCTGATCATTGCCGGTGCCGCCGCATTCATGGCCGTTATTGGCGGACTTTATGGTGTCCAACTCCTGCTCAACCCCGAGCGCACAGCACGGGACCGCATCTCGGACCTGACCGGCGGGCGAGAGCACACCGACGCCCTTCTGGCCTCTCAGCCCATCCAGCGGGTCACCAGCGGCATGGCTTCTCTGGCGGTCGCGGACAACGAGGAAGAGCAGAACCTCATACGGACCTGGCTGACCCAGGCCGGCTTCCGCTCCCGAACCAACCTGGAGGCCTACAGCGCCGCCCGGGCTGGCCTCGCGCTCGTCCTGCCGCTGCTGATGTTCCTCATCCTCCCGGAGATGAAGGCGGTCTACACGATCTTCTTCTCCATCCTCTCCGCGACCGCCGGCTACTACATGCCGTCCATCTACGTCGGTCAGCGTCTCAAGGCCCGACAGGCCGCACTGCTCAAGCCGTTCCCGGATGCCCTCGACCTCCTGGTCAGCAGCGTGGAGGCCGGCCTCGGTGTCGACGCCGCCTTCCAGCGGGTCGCCAAGGAGATCGCCCCTGCGGCCCCAGAGCTGTCGGTGGAGCTTCAGCAGGTCAACCATGAGGTCGCCGGTGGAATCCCCCGTGTCCAGGCGCTCCGTAGGCTGGACCGACGCACCGGGCTGGCGGAGGTCAACTCCCTGGTCAACGTGCTCACCCAGGCCGAGCGGTTCGGAACCTCCATCGCCCACGCCCTCCGAATTCACTCCGACATGGTCCGCACCAAGCGCATGCTGGCTGCCGAGGAGCAGGCCGCCCAGATCTCACCCAAGCTGACGGTGGCGATGATCCTGTTCATCCTCCCGTCGCTGTTCATCGTCCTGATCGGGCCCGCAAGCATCAACGTCTACCGGAACCTCATCCCAGCCATGGAGGGCGCACGATGATTCCTCTGCTCATCCTCCTGGGGGCCTGTGCGAACCGCCCCCCGCCCGAGACCGTTGCCCCGGCACCGGAGTGGACGACGGAGGAAGGTCAGGAGAAGACCCGGCTTGAGCTGGTGGAGAGCATGCTGGAGAGCAACCATCCTGACGCCGCCCTCACGCTGCTCAACCAGATCCATGCCTCTGGCATCTCCTCGCCGGAGCTGACCATGCTCCAGGCCCGCGCGCTGAGGGCGATCGGCCTTCAAGAAGACGCCGAGGCGCTGCTCATGGATCTGACAAAGCGCCACCGTCGAATGCCGGCAGCCTACAACGAGCTGGGCATCCTGGCGATGGACCGCAGCGAGACCATCGAAGCCATCCCGCGCTTTGAGCGGGCCTGTCGCCTCGATCGTGACAACCCCGAGTACGCCAACAACCTCGGCTTCGCGCTGATGAGTGCCGGGCGCTCGGCAGAGGCCGTCGAGGTCCTCCGAGGGGCCCTGCTCGTCGATGCCACCCGTGTACGCACCCGCAACAACCTCGGCTTCGCCCTGGTCGCCGATGATCGGGCGCAGGAAGCCTACCGGGTGTTCCGCTCTGCCAGCTCAGAAGACCAGGCCCGATACAATCTCGGCGTCGGCCTGGAGCTCCGCGGGGAGTTCGATGACGCCGCATTGGCCTATTCTTCGGCCCTGAAGCACAACCCTGACCACGAAAGCGCCCAACAGGCCCTCATGCGCCTGCGTGTCGCGAACACCCCATCCCTGTCCCCAGAGGAGTAAGCCTGTGCGTTACCTGATTCTTGGAGGCTTTCTCACCGGCTGCGCCCAGCCGCTGCACCTCCAGTACGACTACAGTCGCGCCTACACCGAGGCCATCACCGTGCAGGCTGACCTCAGCCGCGAGTCCGTCTCGGAGGCCGTCTATGTCCTCAGCGGCACCGAGGCCCTTCAGCTTCGCCTGCGCGCCACGGAGTCCGCCACGGATGAGGAGAGCGCAGAGACCGAGCTGACCTCCTCGTTCCTCGTCGAGTAGCTTGCGACTTCCCCGCGGCTCCGTCAGCAGCCTCTTGTCCCTGGCAGCGGGGATGATCGCGGCGGGATCGGTCGCCACCACCTGGCTGCCGATGATTCAGTACGCCGAGGAGCGTGAGGTCCAGTCGCTGTCTCGGCGGCTGGTGCTCATGGCGAGCCTCAGCGGAGAGAAGCTCATTGGCGGCCACTCCCCCTCCCCGGTCGTTGATCTTGGCAGCTCGAATCGAGTCCAGGCCCGGCTCAGCGAGCTGCCCACCATCAGCGGACTCGATCAGGCCCTGGTCCTCGCCGAGAGCGGCGAGGTCCTGGCCAGCTCCACCGGAGAGTTCGGCGCGGAGCTGACCCTCGCGCAGGTATTCTCAGCCTGCCCGATGGCGGAGGTGCTCGGCGGAGAAGCCGTCCTCATCCCCCCGCAGATCGGACTGTCTGGCGCGACCGTTCAGGGGGCCTGCACTCCAGTCCTCGGCTCCTCCTCGCTGGCGATCGGGATGTTCGTCGCCATCAAGCGCGCCGACTACGAAGAGATCCTTGCCGCCCAGAAGCGCCGGGCGAGCAACCAGCTCCTGCTGCTGGGGGCACTGTCGGGCCTCCTGGTCATGTTCGCGATCCGGATGCTGCTCTCCCCCATACAGAAGATCTCCACCGCTGCGGCCCAGATCGCAGAGGGGGAGCACTCGGTGCGGGTGCGTGTGGCCGGACCAGAGGAGCTGAGGCAGCTCGCACGCGCGGTCAACTCCCTGGCCAGCTACCTGGAGCGTCGCGAGGACGAGATCGGCTCTCGAATGGCGGTCGTCCGACAGCTCGCCAGCGTCGTCGCCCATGAGGTCCGCAACCCGCTCCAGAGCCTCTCGCTCCTCTGCACCCTCGCGCGCACCGAGGAAGACACCAAGAAGCGCGAGGCGCTGCTCATCAGCGTTGAGGAAGAGATCCAGGTCCTCGAAGGAGTCGTTCAGCGGTTCCTCCGCAACAGCGGGCCGCTGCGCATCTCCCGAACCGAGGTCAACCTCGTCAAGATCATCAACCAGGTCGACAACATCTCCCGCCCCCGTGCGGACAAAGCCGGGGTGTCGCTGCTCATCCAGGCCCCTGGCTCCTGCACGATGCAGCTCGATGGCTCCCTGGTGCGACGCGCTGCGGAGAACCTCGTCCTCAACGCCATCGAATTCGCCGGGATGAACCCACCGGGTCAGGTCACCGTCAGCCTGATGCCCAGAGACAAGCACACGCTGCTCATCGTCGATGACGACGGTCCCGGTGTGCCGCCCCACGAGCGGGAGCGAATCTTCGAGCAGTATTATTCTTCCAAGCCCGGCGGCACCGGCCTGGGCCTGTCACTGGTCAAGCGGGTCTTCGACACCCACGGCGGCTACATTCGGTGTGAGGAGTCCCCGCTGGGTGGTGCACGCTTCATCGCCGCGCTGCCCGTATGGAAAGAGGAAGGACAATGAACGAGCCGCTCTCCGTTCTGGTGGTCGATGACAACCGCAGCGCCGCACTGGCGATCGCGATGCTTTTGGAGCGGGAGGGGCACTTCGCCGAGGCAGTCTACGACGGTCAGTCCGCCATCGATCACCTCCAGCAGCGCACCTTCGACCTCGTCCTCACCGATCTGCGCATGGAGCCGGTGGATGGCCTCCAGGTGGTCGCCGCCGCCCGGGCCTGCGATCCGCCGGTCGATGCCATCGTGTTCACCGCCTACGGCTCGGTCGAGGCCGCCGTCGAGGCGATGCGGCTGGGTGCCCTGGACTTCCTCACCAAGCCCGTCACCGCCGACGTCATCATCCGCCGGGTCCAGGAGCTGCGAAAGGGTCCGATGGTGGCCGCAGCGATCGTCGGCAGCAGTGCGCCCACCGAGCAGCTCCGCCAGCAGGCCCAGAAGCTCGCGGAGGTCCGCAGCACGGTCCTCATCACCGGTGAGATCGGCGCCGGTCGGCGCCACCTCGCCCGCTGGCTGCACCTCAACGGTCCCGACAACGATCGCCCGATGTTCACGGTCCGTCCCGGCCGACCGCTGGATCCCTCTATCATCGAAGAGGCTGGCACCCTGCTGCTCACCGGGGTCGACCGCTGGAGCGACAGCGCACAGTCTCTGCTTCAGCAGCAGCTTGAGGGCCTCGAGCCTGGCCGCCCACCCCGGATCATCGCCACCGCCAGCTCCGAGATCGACGCCAGCGTCACGGAGGGAAGCCTGCGCCCGGAGCTGTACTTCCGTCTCGCCGTCCTGGTGATCGCGATCCAACCCCTCCGACAGCGTCGTGCAGACATCGCGCCCCTGCTCAGCCACTTCCTCGATCTGCACGCGGAGGCCTTCGATCGTCCCCCGGTCCGCCCCACCGCCCAGCAGCTCGCGCACCTGTGTGAGCACGGCTGGCTCGGAAACGTCCGTGAGGTCGCCAACCTCGCGGAGCGGGCCGCGGTCCTCGGGGACATCGCCTTCGACATGCAGATCAAGCCACAGCCGCAGTCACAGTCCGCCGAGGTCTCGCTGTCCGACGGCTTCAACCTCTCCAGTCACATGGAAGACATCGAGCGAGCCCTCCTGGTCCAGGCCATCGAGCAGACCCGGGGAGACCGCCCGAAGATGACGAAGATCCTTGGCCTTGAGCGAAACACCCTGCGCTATAAGCTCAACAAATACAAGCTGCTCAAGCGGTGATGGATGCAGCGGACTTCAGCCCGGATCGGGCGCGAAAGGCCATCCGACGGGGTCTGCTGACCATCGCCGTGAGTGTGGTGTTGCTCGGGGTCTGTGTGTTCGCGGTTGCCCAGAGTGATCTGGGACGAGAGGCCATACACGATCTGATCACCCGTGCCCGTCCTGGCTACCTCGTCATCTCCTGGGTGAGCATCAGCGCGGCGTTCTTCTTCATGGGGCTGCGCTGGCGGGCCCTGATGCCCCCGGAGCACAAGCCCCCCGCAGCCGGCCTCTCCGCGCTCATCTGCGCCGGGCTGCTGCTGAATTACGCAGTCCCCGGTCCGTTCGGGGAGCTGGGCGCAGCCTGGTTCGCCGAGCGGCGCTACCGGGTGCCTCTCGCCGATGCACTGGCCAGCGGAGTCGCCGCTCGGCTGGTCGGGCTGTCCACCGCCGCGGTGATGGGGGTGATGGTCTGGGCGGTCGTTCCCCTCCCCGCCCCGGAGGCGTCCGGCGAGATCATCCACACCGCCCGCCGACTCGTCGAGGTTGCCACGGTGGTCATCGGCATCGGCGGAGTGGCGCTGTTTGCCCTGGCGGTCCGGCCAGGCTGGTGGGCGAGCCTCTCCAGCCTGATCCTTGGGCGCTTCCGAAGCGAGAGCCGTCTGGGGCAGCTCGCTGGACGCCTGGACGACGCAGTGGTCGCCCTCGCCGGCGCCCTGTCCCGGGTCGCCACCCGGGGGCTCCTGCCCTACGCGCGCGCCCTGTTGTGGTCCTTCGTCGGGCACACCAGCGTCATCATCGGCATCAGCATCGCGGTGATCGGACTCGGGGGCACACCGCACATCGGCGGGCTCGCCTTCACCTACGCCACGACCACCGCCGGCGCGGTCGCTCTGTTCGCTCTACCCGGCTCTCAGGTCGGCTGGGATGCCCTGTTTGTCGCACTCCTCGTCGCCACAGCCGGGCTCACCACGTCGGATGCCCTCGCGGTCGCCCTCCTGGTCCGCGTCCAGCAGCTCTCCCTGATGGTTCTCGGGGCGCTGTCGCTGACCTGGCTGCTCAATTCGACCGGCTCCAGTGAAGAAGATCCCGACGACTCCAGCTCTCCCAATGCAGAGACTTGATATTGTCGGGAACCTGAGGCAGGTATCTGTTCACAGAAGAGCTACGGAGGTCCAAGTGTCTACGCTGATCCTGACTGCACTGCTGGTTGCATGTGGTCCCAAGAAAGCCCCTGAAGCACCGGCTCAGCCCGCTGTCGTCGCACCCGTCGCTGAGGCCCCTGCGCCAGAGCCGGTGCCCGAGCCAGAGCCCGCGCCTGCCCCCAACAACGCTGACCTCCAGGTCACCCTCACCTTCGCCGATGGCACCTCCAAGAGCGGCCAGGTCGTCCGGATCGAGCGCTCCGAGGACTTCTTCGCCGACGCCGGCTGGACCACAGCCGACGAAGATCTGCGCATCTCCGCAGACGGCGGCAACGAGTACAAGAAGCTGACCTGGCAGGAAGTCAGCAACATCACCATCAAGCCCGGCAACATCCCAGCAGACGTCGACTGTCTCTATGACAGCGACTTCTCCCCCTGGATGTACGACTGCACCCTGAAGACCACCGGCACCTTGACGGACACCTCCGGCAATCGCTGGACCGTCGACAACCGGCACAAGTGGCGCATGACCTTCTCCGACGACACCAACGTCGAGTTCTGGCTCAAGAAGCACGCCGCCCGCGAGCAGGACAGCGGCGTGGTCGACCTCGACACCGTCAACCCCGAGAACCGCGACCTCTACGTCCAGCTCCAGCAGCAGCTCCGCACCGATGCGAAGGGTTCGCTGGTGGTGTCCGTTCGGGTGCAGTGAGTCAGAGCCTGACTTCGCGGGCGCGACCTACCCCACGACAAGCAGCTGCTCCGCGAGGCTGTCGGCGATGATGCTGAACACCTCCAGGTGCTCCCGGGTGAACGCCTCGGGGGCATTGAGCATCTCCAGGCAGCCGAAGACCGAGCCCTCGTAGCAGACCGGTGCCGCGATGAGGGTGAGGGTCCGGTAGCCGGTGGCCCGATCCATGGTCGCGAAGAAGCGCGGATCGCGGTGGGGCTCGTTGATCATCAGGCTGACCTGACGCTGCACACAGAAGCCAGCGATGCCCTGCCCGGCGGGAACCTTCCGACCGATCACCTGACTCGCGGTGGGTCCGATGGCGTCGACGAAGTGCAGGGTGTCGTCCCAGTCCCGGGCCAGCGCAGAGGCAGACTCGGCGGGGATGAGCTCGCTTGCTCCCTCCAGAGCGGCCCGCCATGCCTCGGCAGTGGTCGCAGTGGACTCAATGCGGCTGAGGAGGGCGGTGAGCTGAGGGGTGGAGAGGTTCGACAGCGGATCGGCCAGCACGATGAGCGAGGACTCATCGAGTGGGTCGCTCTCGCTGGTGGTGCCCTCGGTGTCCGCGGGCATGAAGAGCAGCTCTTCGGGCTCCGCCTCGGCACTGATCTCGCTGGCCTCAGAGGGCTGGACCACGAAGCTCTGATTGCTGCGGACATCGCGAACCAGCACCGTCCCGTTGGGGAGGACTTCGCAGGCAAGACGATCAATCGACGCCACCGCTCCCAGCTGCTCCAGCCCCGTTCCAAGCGCGGACAGCCAGTTGGTGGCCTCCACGGCGGAGGGCTTTCCCCCACGGGTGCTGACGAGGAACCAGGCCATCTTCTCTCCGATGTCCGCCGGATATATCCGCGAGGGGATATATGCGCTTCCATGTCCACCAATCTGGTGCATCGCTTCCGGCGCTGGGTGATCGTCGCCATTGCTTTCGGCGCTGCATTCTACCTCGGCTACACCATCTGGATCGGCTTCGATGAGGTCAAGATCCAGTTCGGCATCTTTCAGTGGGTCTGGTTCATCCCCGTCCTGCTGCTGACCCTGCTCAACTACGGGCTGCGGTTCGTCAAGTGGCACTACCTGCTCGGGCGGCTCGGCGTAAAGATGCCGCTCAAGGAAGACGCCTGGAACTTCGCCGCCGGACTGGCGATGGTGATCTCCCCGGCCAAGGCGGGCGAGATGCTCAAGCCCTACGTCGTCAACGCCCGGCTGGGCACCCCGATGGCCCGCACCATCCCGGCCCTGATCACCGAGCGCCTCACCGACGCCATCGCGATGCTCATCCTCGCCGGCCTCTCCATGAGCACCTACGCCGCCCAGCACGACGCCATCCGCACTGAGGCACTCGCGATCCCCGCCGGTCTCATCATCGGCGGCCTCGTGGTCCTGGCGAGCCCCAGCCTCAGCATGGCGGTGTTCGACCTCCTGGAGAAGCTGCCGG
Source organism: Myxococcota bacterium (assembly GCA_047621685.1). Lineage (GTDB taxonomy): Bacteria > Myxococcota_A > UBA796 > UBA796 > UBA796 > JAQXDW01. The sequence continues at coordinate 8,708 of JBLHNG010000343.1, forward strand.
TGGCCAAGAAGGTCGTGCCCAAGCTGCGCGAGCTGTACGACGCGATGCGGACCTGCACCTCGCCGGTCCCGCTGCTGCTGACCATCTTCCTGAGCATCATCGCCTGGGCGGCGGAGTGCCTGGGCTACCTGCTGGTCTTCTACGGGCTCGGCGTAAAGGTGACCTTCAACTCAGCGGTCTTCCTCTAC
>JBLHNG010000344.1:0-8865 GCA_047621685.1 Myxococcota bacterium
GACAACACGGGCAAGAAGTCCGACTTCCGCAACGTGGTGGTCATCATGACCACCAACGCCGGCGCTCGGGATGCCTCGGTCAAGACGGTCGGCTTCGGCAAGCGCACTGGGAGCCACAAGCTCTCGGCCGCCCTCGCCCGCACCTTCTCCCCGGAGTTCCGCAACCGGCTCGATGCCCTGATCGCATTCGGTCCGCTGCCCGAGGAGGTCGTGGTCAAGATCGTCGACAAGTTCGTCGGTCAGCTCAACGAGCAGACCCTGGAGCGAAACGTCACCATCGAGACGACGCCAGAAGCCCGCAAGTGGCTGGGTGCCCGAGGCTACAAGCCGGAGTTCGGTGCTCGCGAGATGAGCCGGGTGATTCACCAGCACATCAAGCAGCCCCTCGCCGACCTCATGCTGTTCGGTGCCCTCAAGAACGGCGGCGTGGCAAAGCTGGTGGTGGTCAAGGAGCCGAAGGAAGGCAGCACCACCGGTGAGACGGAGGACGTCCTCCGAATCGTCGCGGAGTCGGCCCCGCCAGAGGCCGCGGAAGAAGCCACGGTCCACTGATGGTCGACTTCCGCTACCGCCGCATTGAGGTCCTGGGCAAGGATGCGTTCCGCCTGGGCCTCGCCAGCAACTTCGGCATCGACGAGGCCGGAGTCGAGGAGGCGCTGGACGGACCGACCAACTACCTGTTCTGGACCCCCCGGATGAAGCAGACCACCCAGCCACTTCGTCGGGCGCTCGCCCGGGATCGGGACGCCTACATCGTCGCCACCGGGCCGACCACGGCCTGGTGGGGTGGCAACCTGCGAAAGTTTACCGAGAACACCCTCCGAACACTGAACACCGACTACCTCGACATCCTCCAGATGCACTGGCTGGGGGTGACCTCCTCATGGAAGCCCGGGATCGTTGAGGAGATGGTGAAGCTGCGCGAGGAGGGAAAGGTTCGGGCGCTGGGGGTGTCCATCCATGATCGAAAGCGGGCCGGTGAGCTCGCAATCGATTCGCCGCTGGATTCGCTGATGATTCGCTACAACGCTGCCCATCCCGGTGCAGAGCGAGACATCTTCCCTCACCTCGCAGCCCGCAATCCAGTCGTCATCGCCTACACCGCGACGCGCTGGCGCAAGCTGCTGAAGCGCCCAAAGGGATGGACTGGCGAGGTCCCCACCGCCGGACACTGCTACCGGTTCTGTCTGAGCAATCCCAACGTCAGCCTCGTGCTCCATGGCCCGAAGACCTCCGCACAGCTCCGGGAGAACCTCGCCGCACTCGACGATGGTGCCCTGAGCCAGGACGAGCAGACCTGGATGCGTGAGTTCGGCGCCGTGGTTCACGGCTGAGGGCGGTATAGTCTCGGCGTGCTGTGGCTGCTGATGAGCGGGCTCGCCTCGCCCTCCCCGCTTGAGCTGATCGTCCGCGCAGAGGCCACCGACCTCCGCCGGGGGGATGACGCTGCCGTGCGTGCGTCGCTGGCAATGGCGCTGACTCAGGAGACCGACTGGCAGGACGACGCCTGGCAACGACTGGCCTCCGGGACCGAGACGCCGGGAGTCCGAGCGGTCCTGGTCACCGCGCTCAGCAACACCGAGACGATCGAGGTCGATCGGGCGCTGTGGCTGCTCGGCGCGGAACTTCCGGCAGAGGCCCGCCCCCTCACCGCCCGCCTCGCTGCGCTGGACATCCTCCACAACCGAGCGCCCCCACAGGCCGCCGGTCCGCTGCTGCTGGTCTTCGCCCGCTCCCGCCTCGATGATCTCCCGGAAGATCCCGACCTCTTCGAGCGTGCCCTCCGTGGGGTGCTCCAGATCGAGGATCCCGCTGCGATCCGGCATGGGCTGGTCTCGGTGCTGCCCGGCGATCTCCTGCGGCGGGTCCATGGACACCTCATCCAGCAGTGGGTGGTGCCTGTGGCCGCCGGGCTCTCCGAGGAGCGTCTCGCCGGCATCCTGCGCTGGCCAGAGGACAACCCGGAGGCCTGTGCCGTCCTGGAGGCCGCTGCCTCCGATCAGCTCGGGGCGGCGTTCGACACCCACGGCACTGCCCTCATCGCTGCGCTCCAGACCGACGGCGGCAGCATCCTCTCCGCGATCACCCGGCGGATGGAGGCAGCACTGCTCACGCAGTGGATGGCCAGCGACGATCCCGAGGTTGCCCGCATCGCCGCAGAGATCGACGCCCAGCTCGATCCGCCGCCCCCGCTCGCCCCCCCGGACATGGCCCCCGGTGAGATCCGTGGAAAGAAGCTCATACCGCCGGTCACCGAGGTCACCGTGCAGCCCGGCTCGAAAGCTCGGGGCCGCTCTCCCGGTCTGCTCGCCGTCGGGCTGCTCGGTGGGCTGCTCTGCCTGCTGATCGCGATGCGGCTTCCCCGGCTGCGTCGCGTCGCCGGGCTCGCGCTCGGCGGCTTCGTCCTGCTGACCATGGAGGGCGGGCTGCGGCTCACCGGGCTCACCACCATCGCCGAGGAGCGGCCGCTGTTCTCGTTTACGGACTGGCAGGTCGATGCGTTCCGGCCAGTGGTCCGCGGCGGAGAGGACTGGCTGGAGACCCCGGGGGGCTGGATGCGCCACCGGGAGATCGCCCCGGAGCGGCCAGACTTTCGGGCGATCGTGCTGGGGGCTTCCTCGGCGCATGGCTCCAACCACCTCGCCGAGGAAGCGTTTGGTGCCCTGGTCGAGGATGGCCTCAAGGCGCGCTTCCCGACGTCGAGCATTGAGGTGCTCAACCTCGGGATCGGCGGGACAACCTCTGGCGGGCTCCTCCACACCGGCACCGAGGCCCTCGCCCTCGGGGTCGATCTGGTGATGGTCTACTACGGACACAACGAGGCGGCGCAGTTCAGCCGACTGTCGCTGTACCAGACAGTGGATCCCCGGCAGCTCTCCGCGCGAATGTGGCTGTCCCGCAGCGCGCTGTACTCCGGGCTGCTCAGCCTCCTCCGTCCCATCCAGCCCCTGGTCGCCCTAGAAGGATCGATCTACGCCGACACCCCACCCTCCCCCGCCGCTCAGGACCGACTGCGCACCCTCGCCGCGGACAACTTCCGCTACAACCTCACCCAGCTCCTCCTCCGGGCTCAGCGTGCCGGGGCGGAGGTGATCGTGATGAACCCGGCAACCAACTACCGGTTCACAGCCATCGAGCCGAAGCCATCGGCGAGCGCGGCACTGGAAGCCCACGCCCTCGCACAGGACGGACAGCGCCAGGCCGCCAGAGATCGCTGGCAGGAGGCCATCGACGCCTCCGCCCACCCCGGCGTGATCACCTCGGAGATCCGCTCCGCGCTCCGGGAGGTCACCGAGACACAGGGCAGTGCCTCGCTCGATGTCGATGCCCTCTTCTACGCGCGATCCCCCGATGGCATCAGCGCCCCGGGGCTGTTCTGGGACGACCTCCACCCCAGCCGTCTCGGACATGCCATCATCGCCGAGGCACTGCTCCCGGCAGCCATCGACGCCGCTGACAGGCGCTTGTAAGCGTCGGTTGGCCAGCCTGAGCTTACCCATCCACCACAACCCGGAGTGATCACCATGGATCTCATCAGCCAGCTCTCTTCCACCCTCGGCCTCAGCCCCGAGAAGACCCAGGCCCTCGCCGGAACCGTGCTCGGCGCCGTCAAGAGCCAGGCCGGCGGAGACGCCGATGCCATCTCTGAGGCCGTCCCAGAGCTGGAGACCTGGAGCGCCAAGGCAGAGGGACTCACCGAGCCCACCGGAATGGGCGGACTGCTCGGCTCGGCCATCGGCGCCATCGGCGGACAGGGCGCTCAGGAAGCTGCCGGCGTCGCTGCAGCCCTCAGCAAGCTCGGCCTCGACAGCAGCAAGGCCGCCCTCGTTGCGCCAGTCGTGATCAACTTCCTCACCGAGCGCCTCAGCCCCGATGTCCTCCAGCGGGTGCTCTCCGCCGCGCCGATGCTCTCCGGTCTGGTCCAGGACAAGGACGGTGACGGACTCGACATCGGTGATGCCCTGGGCGCGCTCGGGAGCCTCTTCGGTCGCTGAGCGGCATGAGACCGTGCGGATCTGGCAAGATTGGGGTGCTGTAACCGGAGACCACCTTGCCGCTCATCCTCCTGTCCCTCTTCTCTGCTCAGGCGCAGACCTTCGATGATCCCTGGGGCGTCAAGCCACCCCCGCCGCCCCCTGCTCCGATCATTGAGACTCCGCCCCCGCCGCCCGGCTCCTGTGCAGCGCTGTACATGGCCGACCCCATCCTGAACCCATGGGGAAACCAGCTGGAGGAGCCTGAGAGCTGTGACCGGCTGGCGACCGGGGTGTGGGAGACCGTGCCGCGCTTCCAGGGTGAGATCCCGCTGGACGCCGTCGAGCCGATCCACCGCGCGCCGGTTGGCGTGGTCGGGTCTGCAGGTCAGCTCCAGCCCGCCGCCGCCATCCAGCCCGTCCCCCGCAGCGGTGGTGCGCTGAGCATGGTGCAGCACGAGGCTGGCGCCCGGGTCCTCGGGGGAGTCTCCATCAACCGCGGCGCGCTCCGGTCGGAGCAGTCCGCAGACTATGCCGCCCGCTCTCGGGCCTCAGACCTCTCGGTCTACCTCCCGATCGACCTGCTCAATGAGAGCGACTCTCTGGACAACATCGGCCTCACCTGGCGGGTGTCGCTGCGCGCTGCGGAAGCTGCCGAGGCCGCGATTGCACTGGCCCGTCCGGCCTACGATCAGCTCAACGTGCCCGGTCCGATCGTCATCAGCCAGATGGCCACCCTGCTGTACCGGGCACAGGACAAGCCTGCCTGCCTCACCGCACTCAAGACGGGCCAGGCCGACGAGATCACCCCCGGCTGCGGCTCCGGGCTCCCCGCCCTCCAGCCCTACATGATGGTCGATCGGGGTGGGCTCGCCGCGCTCCAGGCTGGCCGCGGAGACCTCGACGCCGCCAGCATCGGGCTTCAGGTGAGCCTGGACCTCGGCGACCCGACCTTCTCCGGCGCACCGGGTCGGCAGGGCCAGCACCTCAGCGCCGAGGCGGGTGTGAGCCATCCCAACGGCGACTTCAACCTGCGGGCACGGGGAGGCGGGCGGTTCAGCCACCTCAACGACTCCGGCATCTCCACCGGCTTCCTCATCGCCTCCGTCGGCGGCGATCTCCTCCTGAGCGACCGCAGCGATCCGACCGCAGTGTCCATGGGCCTCTCCGGACAGGTCGCCCTCGCGGAGACCGGTGCACTGCCGAGCACCACCTTCAACCTTGAGCTTGGCATTCGCGCGCCGCTGTCGGACTCCGCGCGCTTCGGACTGGGCCTGTCCTGGCCGCTGGTCGGCGAAGAGACCCGTCCACTCCTGGCGATCACCGCGGACTGGCTGAGCCTGGCTCCAGGGGGATGATCCTGTTTGCCCCGGACTCCTACGGGGGCTTCCTGACCGCACCGGAGGCGGTCGCTCTGGCAGAGTCCGCACTTCCGGGACTGGTCGGCCACCCGATGGCAGATGGCGGAGAGGGCAGCCTGGAGGCCCTGGCGTGGCACCGACCCCTGCGACAGCGCATGGTGACCGTCACCGGCCCCTACGGCGAGCCCGTCGATGCAACCATCGGCGAGCATGACGGCGGCAGCTTCATCGCCTCTGCCCAGGCCTGCGGTCTGCGGCTCACCACCCGGCGCTCCCCTCTCCTGGCGACCACCTACGGCGTCGGACAGCTCCTGGGTGCTGCATCGGGACCGATCCGCATCGGGCTGGGTGGCAGCGCGACCATCGACTGCGGCATGGGCATGCTCCAGGCCCTCGGACTGGCTCTCCGGGATCGTCAGGGCCGCCCCCTCCCTGCCCCGATCACTGCCGGGCAGCTCCGGGACGTTCACAGCCTGACCGGCACCCTCCCGCCGCTGCCGCCCATTGCGGTGCTGGTGGATGTCGCGGGCCCGCTGGAGGACGCCGTGTCGGTCTATGGCGTGCAGAAAGGTCTCCAGCCCTCCGAGTTCGAGGGCCACGCCGCCGCACTGAGGCACACCGCAGCGCTCCTGAACCGATGGCGCATTGAGCAGGGCTGGCCTGCACTTCCTGTCGACCTCCCTGGCGGTGGTGCGGCTGGTGGGCTGGGCTTTGCGCTGGCCGCCGTCGGGGGCACCCTCTGGTGGGGGGCGGCAACCTTCGCTGAGGTCACCGGCCTCGCCGACGCCATCCAGCGCGCGGACGCGGTGGTCATCGGGGAAGGGCGGCTGGACGCCACCAGCTACCGGGGCAAGGTCGCCGGGGTGGTCAGCCAGCTGGCACGATCGGCTGGAAAGCCTCTGCTGGCGGTGGTTGGCGTCGCAGCGGATGCCCCGCTGCCACCCACAGGTCCCGACCGCATCATCGAGATCAATGGCATGAACCGAGCAGCCTTCCAGGCGGCGTTCAGGAGGCTTTAATGAGCCACGCCGGAGAGCCCACCACCGAGGCCCTGCGCTCCGCCATCGGCGCTGGGTGATAGAGGCTCGCATGCGCCTGTCTCATCCCAGACACGAAGCCCTGCTCGCCCTGGTTCGCCCGCGGATGTCCGGAAAGACCGACCTGGCCCACGACCTCGACCATGTCTTCCGGGTCTACCGGTGGGCAATTCGGCTCTCCAGCGAGGCCGGTGTCGATGCAGACCTCGCTGGAGCCGCTGCGCTGGTGCACGACCTGGTCAACGTGCCCAAGGAGTCCCCCGACCGACCGATGGGCAGCGCTCTGTCTGCGGTGGCGGGTGCTGAGATCCTCCCCCAGGCCCGCTACACGGAGCCAGAGGTCACCCAGATCGTCGCTGCGGTCGCCACCTGCAGCTGGTCACGGGGGCTGCCGCCGACCTCCCCCCTCGGCGCGGTGCTTCAAGACGCCGACCGTCTAGACGCCATCGGAGCCATCGGCATCGCCCGCAATTTTGCCTGCGCACAGGCAATGGCCGGGCGGGGAACGTCCGGGCGCTTCTATCATCCCGACGATCCCCTCGGGCAGACCGACCGCCCCCTCGACGACCGTCGCAACGCCGCAGACCACTACACCCTCAAGCTCCTCCGGCTCGCCCAGACCATGCACACCCCGACCGCGACCGCTGAGGCCGCCCGTCGGCACGCCTTCCTGCTCTCCTTCCTCAAGCAGCTCGGCGCAGAGGTCTCGCCATGATCCTCTTCCTGCGTGCAGCCTTCGCAGCGGGTCTGCACACCGGCATCCCCACCACCGGCGTCGAGGGCTTCGCCGCGCCGATGTACCAGACCACCGAGACTGGCTGGACCGCCCTGGTCGAGGACGGGCTGGTCCGGGTGTTCGTCGGCCGCGATGCCGAGAGTGCGACCGCGTGGGTGGTCACCATGCAGAAGAAGCTGGAAAAGTTCGAGCCGCATCCCTACCCGGAGTTCGCCGACGAAGCCCTGGGAGACGGCGAGACCATCCTGCTGTTTCGCGACGGAAACATCGCCGTGCTGATCCACACCAAGGCCAACGCCCTGGTGTGGGGTGAGGTCGCCCTGGCTGCGATCAGCGACGAGCAGATCCCCTGGCCCGCCCCCCCGATCCTGCTTCAAGATGACCTCGGCTGGTGGCGCCTGAGCGCACCGGGAGCGGCGCACATCGCCTATGTTGGCGGCGAGCGGCTCTCAGCCGGTGGACTGGTCTTCTCCCATCCGCCCCGTGCAGGCGTGGCCTGGGATGCCTGGGGACGCGCCGCTCGGGTGGAGTATGGCTCGGACAGTCCGTCCATCCCCTCACAGTAAAGTGGCAACACCCTCGGCGAAGCTCCGGGGGTGGACCCCGGTGGCTGCGATCAGGTCCGAGGGATCGGCAAGCTCGTCCTCGTCAATGGCAGAGATGAGATCAGGGTCAAAGTCCGGGCTGAGACGGGCGATCTGGACGTAGAGTGCCTTGGGCAGGTGGAGCTTGCGGACCTTCCGGTTGGCCTGCCGGGCGATGGTGTCGATGATCTCATTGAAGGTGAGCGCCTCTGCGCCACCGGCATCAAACGCCTGATCAGGCAGCCCGTTCTCGAGCAGGGCGAGGATCGCAGCGGAGAAGTCGTCGATGTGAATCGGCTGACGGCGATACTTCCCGTTCCCGATGACCGGCACGATCGGCGCGGAGCGAACGAGGGAGATGAGGGTGTGGAAGCTCTCCCGATGACCCGGGCGGTGGTGCGCCAGGGCACGGGCGTAGGGTGCCGACGGACGCAGGATCGCCCAGGGCAGCCCGCTGTCCCGCAGCCGCTGCTCGTCCTCTCGGCGAGACTGGGCGTAGGGGGTCTCTTGCTCCCAATGCACCACAGTGGAGGAGGCATAGACGACGGGCTTGCCAAACGACAGGACCGCGTCCATCATCGCCCGGTTCTCCCGCCAGGCGGCCTGCCCGGTGGTCTCTCCCTCTTTCGGCCTGCCGCGAATCCGACAGGCGATGTGAACCACCGCGTCGAAGTCCAGCGCCGCAGTCTTCTGCACATCCCGCTTTGTGCGGAGGTCGATGCGGTGTGGGCTGACGCCGTTGAGGGCGATGGGGGTGGAGTAGTAGAGGGCGTGGATGGTGTGCTGCCGGGCAGCCGCGCGGCAGAAGTGGGCACCGACAAAGCTGGAGGCACCGGTCACGAGGAGCTTCATGCCGCCATGCTATCAGCCGATGAGTCGTCCGGGGATGTGCGGAGCATCCAGGGGCGATGCGACCCGCTCTTGACTGCCGTCTGAGAGGAACTGCACGACCACCGCAGTGGCGTCGTCGCGGCCGTTCTGCTCGCTGACTGACTCCAGGATGCTGCTCGCACAGAGATCAGGATCGCCGCCGCTGCGCACCCACAGCCCGGCCAGCTCCTCGGGGGCAAGCACATCACTGACCCCGTCGGTCACCAGGAAGAAGACATCGCCCTCTCGCAGAGCAGAGTGACGGATCTGAACGACCTCGCTGACCGCCGACCCCATGCCCAT
>JBLHNG010000345.1:0-8850 GCA_047621685.1 Myxococcota bacterium
GCTGTATGCGAAGACCGGCTCCATCTGGCCCGGCTGGCTCAGTCATGCCCTCGTCGATGCCGCCATCCTCACCATCGGCGCGCTCCTCTTGTTTGGCTGACGGATCTCGATTCCTCCTCCAGTGAGCGGTCGGACACAATAGAAAGGCCACCCTATTGGAGCCTCCATGCAACTTGCTGCAGACATTGCGACTGGATTTCTTGCTTTCATCCATGTCTACATCCTGGTCCTTGAGATGTTCCTCTTTAAGCGAGCGGTGAAGGTCTTCGGCGTCCCGCGGGAGCTGCGGGAGGTCAAGCTGATCAAGGTGATGCTCCAGAACCAGGGCATCTACAACGGCTTCCTGGCCGCCGGGCTCATTTGGGGATTGGTGCATCCTGATCCAGCCTTCGCCCTTCAGATCAAGCTGTTCTTCTGCGGCTGTATCGCGGTCGCTGGTCTGGTCGGTGCAGCGACTGCACAGGTCCGCATTCTGCTCATCCAGACCGTCCCGGCGAGCATCGCGGCGGTGCTGCTGCTGCTGGCTTGATCCCGTGGGCCTTGGCGCATCGATCGGCCCCTGGTGGGGAGTGGTTGGCTTCTCGCTGATGATGCTGGAGGCCATTGTCCGGCTGAGCGATCATGCCGCAGATGGTCTGGCGTCTGCGGCCCCCGGAACCATCGCCCTGTACGCCCTGTGTGCCGGCGGGATGATGTATATGGAGGGATACCGGGGGTTTCAGAAGAGCTTCTCGCCGCGCTTTGCGGAGCGGGCGCTCCGGATCCGCGCTGAGCCCACCCTCCTGAGGGTGATCGCCGCGCCGCTGTACTGCATGGCGCTGTTTGATGCCCCGCGGCGTCGGGTGATCGTCTCGTGGCTGCTGGTCGTCATGATCGTTGCCCTCATCCTCGTCGTCCGGCAGCTCAGCCAGCCGTGGCGGGGTGCGGTGGATGCGGGTGTGGTGGCTGGGCTGAGCTATGGGCTCATCGCCACCCTCTACTTCTCGCTCCGGGCACTGACTGTGGGCAGGCTGAAGTAGAACCGACTCTCTCCGCTGGTAGGGACCCTGTCGATCCCGATGGAGCCGCCATGGGCCTCGACCGCGAGCTTGCAGAAGGCCAGTCCCAGCCCGATCGAGTGCCGGGTTTTCTCCTGATCCAGACAGAAGAACTTCTCGAAGATCCGCTCTCGGAGGTCTTCGGGGACGCCGGCTCCCTGGTCGATGACCGCCACGAAGAGGCTGTGAGGGGTCTCGCTGAGCTGGACTTGGATCGGGGTCTGGTCTGGGGCGTACTTCCAGGCATTGTCCAGCAGGTTGCACACCACCCGCTTCATCAGCCGGACGTCGCAGGAGATCGGTCGGCTGGCATCTCCCTCGATGTGGACTCGCTCCGTGGCTTCTCGCTGGTGCATTTCGGCCCTGCACTGCTCGATGAGCGCTCGGGGCTCGACTGTTGAGAGGTGGAGGGGCAGCTCGCCAGACTCTAGACGGTTGATGTCCAGCAGCTCTGCGATCATCTCCGAGAGCCGGATGGCGCCAAGCTGGATGTCTGAGAGTACCTTCGCGCTCTGTTCAATCGGATGGGTAGTGAGGGTCTCATTGAGGTAGTGGCAGTTGCTGAGGATAGAGGTCAGCGGATTGCGCATGTCGTGGGCCAGCATGTGCACAAGCCCATCCCGGAGCTTCTCCAGATCCTGGAGGCGGCTGAAGCTGTCCTGGAGCTGCTGGTTTCGGATCTGCAGCTCACGCTCCAGCTGACGGCGGGTGAGGTGAGTGGAGATTCGGGCCCGGATCTCCTCCAGCTGGAAGGGCTTGGTGACATAGTCAACCCCACCGGCCTGAAACGCGCGGACCTTGTCGACGGTGTCGTCCAGCGCGCTGAGGAAGATGACCGGAATGTCTCTCAGCTGGTCGCTGGACTTGAGGTGCTGGCAGACCTGGTAGCCGTCCATCTCCGGCATGCTGATGTCCAAGACGATGAGATCCGGGGGATCCTGGCGCGCAGAGGCGAGCGCGAGTCGTCCGCTTGGGAAGGGACGGACCCGATACTTCTCACGGCGGAGCATGCGCGACATCAGCCTGAGGTTGGCTGGAAGATCATCGACGATCATCACGCTTGGGAGCTCGGTCAAGGGCACACTCTGGGGTTGATTTCAGGAGGCATCGGGGGCAAATAGTACCTGGAGCTGATCATATTGGAAATTGTCGACCAGCTCCGTGAGGGCTGCGCGGATTGCCGGCTCCGTCGTCATCTCTATGAGGAACCGCTCTATCTGCTGGATGTCGCCCAGCTTGGTTGCCGCCAGGAATGAAGAGCGCTGCTGAGCCGGGACCTCGGCGAGGTGCGCTGGTGTCAGCGTGATTCGGTCCGCAGTCGGCGGAGGAGTCGGGGAAGAGAGGGGCAGGCTCAGCAGCTCGGAGAGGGTCTGCATCAGCGGCTGGAACAGGAGGGGCTTGCGCAGAAAGCGATCGGCACCGGCCTGGAGGGCTGCGGCGGGGGTCTCGGGAAGCACGCTGGCGGAGACCATCACGATGGGGACCTCTGCTCCACCGGGCAGGGCACGAAGCCGCTTGCAGACCGTGGTCCCGTCCATTCCCGGCATCCTCAGGTCGACGAGGACCACCGCGGGTGGGCGCTGGATGAACCAACGGAGCGCCTCGGGGCCGGAGCTGGCGGTCTGGACCTGGAAGCCGGCGTTGGTCAGCAGCTCGGCAAGCACCGCGCGGTTGTCCTCCGCATCATCGACCACAAGCGCTTCCAGGCTGGTGTGGATGATCGAGAAGCTGGACTGCATGGGCTCGTCAGCGATTGGGTCGGTGGTCGGGGGGAGGGGGACCTCGAGGGTGAAGCGACTGCCCTTGTTGAGCTGGCTGACGACGAAGAGCTGGCCCTGCATCAGCTCGGCGAACCGGTGGCTGATCGCCAGGCCCAGGCCGGTCCCGCCGCGCTGGCGGGTGTGCGTGCTCTGCTCGAAGTGCAGGAAAACCCGCTGCTGCTCCTCCCGGGGAATGCCAACGCCGGTGTCCTCGATCTCAAAGCGCACCCGACTCTCCGATTCAGCGCTCACCCGGATCGTGACCTCTCCCTCGTCGGTGAACTTGATGGCGTTGCTGATCAGGTTGATGAGAATCTGGCGGATCTTTCGGGCGTCTCCGAGGACGTAGACAGGGACATCGGGGGCGATGTGGGCTGCCAGCTTCAGGCCCCGGGCGTCGGCCCGGTTGCGGAACATTGCCTCCAGCTCACGGATGAAGGAATGCAGATCCATCGGGGCAGGCTCGATGGTGATGCGCCCAGCCTCGATCTTGGACATCTCCAGGACATCGTCGATGAGGTGGAGGAGGTGGCCGCCGGAGTGGAGGATGCGCTGGAGGTGCTCCCGCCCGGTGGGGGGCAGCTCGCTGTCATGCTGGAGGAGCTGAGCGAAGCCGAGGATCGCGTTCATGGGGGTGCGAATCTCATGCGACATGTTCGCCAGGAACTGGCTCTTGGCCCGGTTGGCTTGATCAGCGATGTCTCGAGCCCGCCGCAGCACCTGCTCTGCCCTCCGCCGCCGGATGACACTCCCAAGCTGGGTACCGATCCGGGTGAGGAACTCCAGGATGTCCTGGTCTATCGGTCGGACCTCCGTGCTGAACAGCTCGATGACCGCGTGGCCTCTGCCCTCGACGAGGACCGGAACGAAGATCCCGGAGCGAAGTCCGGCGGCGCTCAGGGTTTGCTGTCGGGGCGACGGCGGGGCGATGCTGAGGTCTGACAGCCAGCAGGGCGTCCGGGAAGCGAGGACCTGGCCGGGCATGCCCGCTCCGGGAGGCCAGCTGAGGTGGGTGAATTCGCTCACCAGCTCGGTGTAGCCCCCCGACCGGTCGATCGACTGGCCGGAAGAGACGAGGATGTCGGAGTCGTCGCGGAGCCACCAGGCATGGCCGATCACGGCACCGGACTGCTCACAGGCTGCGCTCAGGGCGATCTGGATGGCGTCCTCGGCGCTGGAGGCCTGGTTGGCGCCCTCTGCAACCTGCATCATCAGCCGGGCGCGCTGGTGGGCGGCCTTCAGCTCTGCGGTCCGGGTCTGGACCCGCTCCTCCAGCTCGGTGTTCAGCCGCTTGATCTCCTCGCCAGCCGCCACCAGTCGGCGCTCACGCTCCAGCTCTTCGCAGGCTCGCAGCACCACCCGGGGCAGCCGCTCAAGGAGGCGATCCCCCTTGATGAGGTAGTCCCGGGCGCCGAGCTTCATCGTCCTCACCGCCACCCGCTCGTCGCCCTGGCCGGTGACGATGATGAACGGCGGGCAGCACCCCATCTGAGTGAGCCGCTCGACGAGGTGGGTGCAGAGCATGTCGGGGAGCGCGTAGTCCAGCAGCATGAGGGTGGGTGTGCGCGTGAGCACCTGGGTGATCCCATCTTCTCCGCTGAGTGCTGCGATGACCTCAAAGCCCTCCTGCGACAGTCGATGCCGCATCATCAGACTCAGCCCTGGGTCATCCTCAATGACAAGGATCGAAGGGGAGTGAGACACGTCAGATCCTGGACGGAGTCGGCAAGGTGACCTGGAACACTGCCCCGCCCAGGCCCACATCTCTGCGGGTGTCTCGGCCGGCGCTTCTGTCGACGTTTCTGTCGACGTTTCGGGCGTAGATGTCGCCGCTCATCAGCTCGATGAGCTGTCGGGTGATGTACAGCCCCAGGCCAGTGGAGGGCTCGTCAGCGGTGGGACGGGCGGAGAGGCGGGCGTACTTCTGGAACAGCCGCTTGTGGTCCGCCTCGGTGAGTCCGGGGCCAGAGTCTCGGACGATGAAGCTCACTCCGCCGACAAGGGCCTCGACCTCCACATGGATCAGCCCGCCAGCCGGGCTGAACTTGATGGCGTTGCTGATGAGGTTGTCGAGGACCTGCTCCAGGCTGATCGGATCAGCGAGAATGGTGAGGTTTTCTTCGGTCCTGGTGTGGATTCGGATGCTCTTTCGGTTCGCGATGGGGCGCAGCAGCTCAAGGACCGCATTGAGGACGGGCACCGGGTCGAGCCGCTGTAGCTTGAGGTCTCTCTCGCCGGTCTCGAGCGCGCGGACCGACAGCAACTTGTCGATGATCGCGACCGTGCGCTTGCAGGCCCCTTTGAGGTGGATGCCGGTCTGGATGACCTCCTCTGGGGGCATCCCGCCGATGCTCATCAGGTCGGCGAGGACCGAGACGAGGGTGATCGGAGAGCGGATGTCGTGGGCAGCGATGGACAGCAGCTCCTTTCGCTCCCGGTCCAGATCGACGAGGCGGACGTTGGTCTCGGAGAGCACCTCTCGCTCTCGCATGAGCCAGTCACGCTCCCGGCGGGTCCGCTCCAGCTCGTGGACGGCCTGGAGGTTGGCGATGCGGGCGTCTTGTGCGCGGAGGATGAGGGCGCTTCGGGTGGCGTGGAGCAGCCGGTGGTGGTGCAGGGCGGTCTTGAAGTCGTCGCCTTCCTCGTACAGCTCGGAGAGCAGCTCATGGAGCTGGGCGAGGGTCTCGGTGGCGTCGTGGTTCCCGGCCTCTTCCAGGCCGCTGAGTGCGGTGGCGATCGCGGCGATGCGGTCGGTGCGGCGCAGGATGCTGGCCTTCTTGTGGAACAGGGTGCCGCGCAGGCCCGGGAGCCGGTCCGCAGAGTCCATCGCGGCCTCGATGTCGGTCAGCGCATCGTCGAAGCGACCGGCCTCGACATGGAAGTCGCTTCGATTGACCCGGACGTAGGCGAGGGTGTGACTGTGGCCGGCTTCTCCGGCGTATCGCTCGGCGTCGGCGAGGGCTGTGGCGGCTTCCTCCTGGCGACCCAGGCGACGGAGGCTGATGGCGGCGTTGAGGGTGTGCCGGGCGAGGCGACCGGGCGCGGCACCGGAGCGCTGGCCGATCTCGATGGCCTCCTTGAGGTGCTTCAGGGCGCGCGGCTCGTCGCCGATGCGGCTGTAGACCACTCCGATGTTGCCCAGCACCCGGGAGACGGCTTCGCTGTCTCCGTGGCTGCGCTGGAGCGCGAGGCAGCGGGTGTACTGCTCCAGCGCCTCGTCGTGCTGCTCCAGGATGTCGTAGTTCACCCCGAGCATGTTCAGCAGCCGTGCGCGCAGCCCGGCGTCGGCTTCGCTGGCACGCTCAAGGAGGGAGAGACCGGTCTGGATGGAGTGGTAGATCTGTCCGCTGATGGACATGCAGATGGCCAGGATGACCTCGGCACGCAGGCCGGCCTCCTGGAGTGCAGAGCGGGGACCATCGGTACTGGCCAGGAGGACATCCACGGCGCTCCGGGCCTCACTCGCCAGTCGCTGGGCCTCGCTGGCGTCGGCGTGGAGGTGATCCATCGCTGTGTCCAGTGTCACCTGGATGTCCTCGATGCTCCGCAACCTCTGCTCCCTGGGTTGCACCGCAGTGCATGTGCGTATTCAGCCCCATATTTACGTTTGCTGCGAGAACTCTATCCGGCAGCGGGCGCTGGGCCATGCCTCTCAATGTTATCCTGATTTGAGTGTGTTGAGTCTCTTGAGAGCCTGGATGTAAGAGGTAATGACGAGCAGCAACGATACGCCCCTGGAGCCGACACGTCCGGGGGGCTCCACGATGGCCTCGATCGCGCCACCCGATGGACCGATCGCTGACCTCTCCCCTGAGCATCTTGAGCAGTTCATCATCGCCGGGATTCATCAGGATCGCACGCCGGGGACGGTGCTGGTGGTCCTGCACCCGCTGAAGACCTACAAGCTCCCCGTTGGGCTGCTGGAGGCGCTGTCTGAGCGGGGGTTTGATGTGGTGGTCCAGCACACCGCCATCGACGACCTCGAGAGCATCTGTGGCATCCGGGATGCACTGCTGGAGACGTCTGCCCGACCTGCCCCCCTCGATGTGATCGTCATCGGCGGTGATGGCACCCTGGACCACCACTTTCTCATCGCGGCGTGCGCGGCGTTCTACCCGGACCTGGTCGAGGAGCGCCTGGGAGTGTTCTCAGCCGAGGCGGTGACCCAGGCAGATATTGCTCGGCTGCCGGAGGGCTGGTCGTCTGGGCTGAGGCTGCACGAGGCCATTCCTCAGCGGGCGGTGAGCACCGAGGAGGTGCGCCAGATCTGGATCCTCCGACACAAGCTCGCGACCGCGATCCGGCGGAGCTGGTCAATCACCCGGCTGCTCTCCCGGCTCGACCGGGGCAGCGACGACATCCTGCTGCGGGCTGCGGTCCTCGCTACGGTTGCACCGGATCGGGTGGTGCTGCATGCGCCGGGCTTCGACCTGGAGGGGTTGGCGAGTGCCCCCCAGGAAGCCACCTTCCGCGGGCTCTACCCCTGGGTGCGCTCGGTGACCGCGTATCCAGCCGGAACTGCAGCGGACAATGCGGTGTTTGCCGGTGTTCCAGGGCTGCTGCTCGGGCTGACGGCGAAGACCCTCCAGCGGTTCTCCTGGCTCGCTCCGCTGCACCGTCGGCTCTCACAGCGCACCCTGACCCAGTTCCTCGACTACTTCTGCCACAGCTCCACCGTCGTCCCGACCCGGATCTCCCTGGTCAGTCTCGACGACCGGTGGCAGCGCATCGGCAGCCACGCCATCGGGGGACCGGGCTCTGGCCGGCTGTTCTTCGGAGACCTCGTCAGCAAGCCTGGCGGGGTGACTGGCTATGTGATGCGCCTCATCCCAGCCCTGTTCCAGGAGGCGATATTTGGCTCCACCCAGCTGCGAATCGAGGCCTATGACAACCGCGGGAAGCTGAAGTCGGTGACCGAGGGCGGGATCGCGGAGGGGCTCTACACCAACCGCACGTTCCTCGCGGCGATGGGCTCGGTGCCGACCACCACGCCCACCAGCTTTGCCGGCGAGAGCTCTCTGGTGATGCTCCCGGCGATCCTCAGTCGCAAGCCGGGCGGGTCGCGGGAGGTCTCCCTGGTGGGGCTGTTCACCCTCATGGAGGCGGCGTTTAAGGGGATCACCTCGCGGATCCTGCACTTCGTGGGCCTCGACACCGGGCGCATGGCGGGGGACGGCAAGCTGGTCAGCCTCCCGCCGGCCTACCAGATCTCTCTCAAGGAGGGGGCGGAGGTCCGGATCAGCTACTCCGATGACCACGGTCACCCCCGGGCGGTGCCGGTCCAGATCAGCGGCGATCCCTACCAGGCGTCCCGGATGCGACTGCGGGTGTTCTGGGGACCGCTTCCGATGCTGGCGGCCAATGGCTCGCTCTTGCACGCCTCCGCCCGACGCACGCTGCGGTTCCTCCGACTGCAGACCTCCTACGACCTCAAGGCGACCTCCATCGGTGGTGTGCACTACTTCTGGTACGGCGCCGGGGCGCTGAAGCGCGACGAGATCGAGGCGGAGACTGGCCTGCCCAAGCCGCACCTGTACCTGCCCAGAGACCTGCGCGCCGCCGGACGGCTCATCTGCGAGCGGTGGCAGCGCCTGGACTCTGGCAGCTTTGTCGACACCTCCGGTCCCGGGCTGTCCATCCGACGGGACGAGGTCCGCATGCACAGCAACGACCAGTCCGCCCACGTCCTGCTCATCCGGGAAGGGCGCAGCCGGCTGCTGGTCCGTCAGGTCCGTCGCGGGGCCGATGGTGGGGTTGTGGAGGCCCGAATCCGATACCGGCGCAGCTACGGGGCGTGGGTCATTCTGGAGGGGCAGGTGATGCGCTGGGACGCGGATCGCACCGCGCGCATTCTCTACGAAGAGCACTACTTCCGAGATGCCCGCCACTTCCAGGGCTCCGCGCCGACCTTCTTCCCGCTGCTCTCTCAGCGCCCCGGACAGCCCATCCTCCCGAATCGGTGGGATGACGAATCGGGGGACTGATAGGGTGCCTCCAAAAGCGGAGGCCACATGTCACGTCGAATCTGGGATGAGGGAGTGATGCAGTGGCGG
>JBLHNG010000346.1:0-8841 GCA_047621685.1 Myxococcota bacterium
TGGCGGGGCCAGTGTCCTGAGCGTGAGCACCGAGCAGGAGGAGGTCGAGGTCGGCGCTGAGGTCACCCTCAACATCCCCACCTCCGGCTCCGGGCGCGTCCTGGTCAGCCTGGAGAACGGAACCCGGGTCGTCAAGGCGGACTGGGTGCAGCCAAAGGGCGACACCACCGCCTACACCTTCACCGCGACCCCAGAGATGGCGCCGGGCATCTACGCCAACGTCACCCTGCTGCAGCCCCATGCCTCCACGGAGAACGACCACCCGATCCGGATGTACGGCGTGCTGCCCATCTCGGTGATCGACCCGACGACGAAGCTGAGCCCTGAGATCGAGACCCCTGACGTCTTCGAGCCGGAGTCCACCGCGACCGTCACCGTTCGAGAGACCGGCGGCCGGCCGATGACCTACACCCTCGCGATCGTCGACGAGGGGCTGCTCGGACTCACCCGGTTTGAGACCCCCGACCTCTGGGGCGGCTTCTATGCCCGCGAGGCCCTCGGGGTGCGCTCCTGGGACCTCTACGATCTGGTCGCTGGAGCCTATGGTGGCGCGCTGGAGGGCATGATCGCCATCGGCGGTGACGGCATGGCCGAAGAGGTCAAGCCGCCCAAGGCCAACCGATTCCCGCCGATGGTGCGCTTCGAGGGTCCGTTTGAGCTGGAGGATGGTGCCACGGCCACCCACGAGATCGACATCCCGCAGTACATCGGGGAAGTCCGGGTGATGGTGGTTGCTGGAGCCGATGGCGCGTTTGGCCGCGCTGAGCGCAGCGTGAAGGTCAAGCGCCCGCTGATGGTGCTCGCCGGCCTGCCCCGGGTCCTTGGACCACAGGAGGAGCTGGACCTGCCAATCTCGGTGTTTGCACTGGAGGACAACATCAAGGACGTCACCGTCGAGGTCGAGGTCGAGGGTCCGCTGGCTCTCATCGGCAGCGACACCCGCTCCCTCACCTTCACCCAGTCCGGCGATCAGACCGTGGACTTCAGCCTCAAGGTCGCCTCAGAGCTGGGGGTTGGTCGGGTGCATGTCACCGCCACCAGCGGGGATCAGGTCGCTGAGCAGACCATCGAGATCGACGTGCGCCACCCGGGCTCTGAGGCAGTCTCGGTACTTGGCGGCGAGATCGGGCCGGGCCAGGACTGGGGAGCGATGCTGGCACCGGTCGGCCTGGTCAACACCAACACCGCGATGCTGGAGCTGTCCCGGGTGCCGCCGATGGACCTGGACCGTCAGCTCGACAGCCTCATCCGCTACCCCCACGGCTGCGTGGAGCAGACCACCTCAGCCGCCTTCCCGCAGCTCTACCTCACCAACCTCCTCGACCTGCCTGCGACCCGTCAGGCCGAGGTCCGCAACAACACCAACGCCGCCATCAGCCGGCTCAAGCGGTTCCAGACCCGCAGCGGTGGCTTCGCTTACTGGCCGGGGATGCCCGGAGCGGACGACTGGGGCAGCAGCTACGCCGGTCACTTCCTCGTGGAGGCCGAGCGGGCGGGCTACCTGCTGCCATCAGGCGTGAAAGCAGACTGGATCAGCTACCAGAAGGACATGGCCAACCGCTGGGTGCGGGACGACGGGCGCTCGGATCTGGAGCAGGCCTACCGGCTCTACACCCTCGCCCTGGCCGGACAGCCAGCGATGGGCGCGATGAACCGGCTCAAGTCCATCTCGATGTCTGACAGCGCAACGTGGCGGCTTGCAGCGGCGTACCAGCTCGCGGGTCAGCCAGAGGTCGCGCGCGCTCTGGCCAAGGGTCTGAGCACCGATGTGGCCGCCTACACCGAGCTGACCGGCACCTACGGATCCGACCTCCGCGACGAAGCGATGATCCTGGAAGCCAGTGTGCTCATCGGGCTCGACAGCGGTGTCCTGGCGCGCTCCGTCTCCGCAGCACTCACCGCCAACGCCCACTCCACCCAGACCACCGCCTACGCGCTGCTCGCCCTGGCCCGGTTCGCCGGTGCCGATCAGGGCAGCCCGCTGTCGTATGCCTGGAGTGTGGGCACCGCCTCAGACGAGGGCACGCTGAGCAAGCCGTTCACCCAGATTCCCCTGTCACAGCTCAATGGTCGGCTCTCAGTGTCCAACTCCGGCGCCACCCCGCTGTTCGTTCGGGTCATCCAGCGGGGTCTGCCTGAGGTCGGCAAGGACGAGGCCAGCGCATCGGGCATGGAGATGACGGTGACCTACCGAGACGGCAACGACAAGCCGCTCGATCCGCTCAACCTGCCGCAGGGAACCGACTTCGAGGCGGTCATCACAGTGCGCAACCCCACCGCGTCGCGGCTCGATGAGCTGGCGCTCACCCAGATCGTGCCCTCGGGCTGGGAGATCCACAGCGAGTCTTCGGGCATCGGTGAGGACTACGAGTACCGGGAGGTCCGAGATGACCGGGTGCACACCTACTTCGACCTGGCGGCGAACACCGCGGTGACCTTCACGGTCAACCTGCATGCCAGCTACCAGGGCGAGTACTACCTGCCGCCGGTCCATGTCGAAGCAATGTACGACCCGACCATCCACGCCCGGGAGATGGGCCAGTGGATCAAGGTCGTCGAAGACGTCCCGGAGGGCTGAGACATGAGGCGCCGACGAATCCTGATCATCACTCTGCTGCTCGGACTCATCGGCTTCCTCTGCCTGCCGGTGGCCCGCATCGACCGTCCGGTCTCAACGGTGCTGCTCGACGGGGACGGGCGGCTGCTCGGGGCGCGCATTGCTGCTGATGAGCAGTGGCGCTTCCCGTCGACCGGCCAGACCCCCGACCGGTTCGCCGCGGCCCTCATCGCCACAGAAGACAAGCGCTTCCGCTACCACCCCGGTGTGGATCCCCTGGCGGTGGGCCGGGCCATCCGGCTGAACCTCAAGGAGAAGCGGGTGGTCAGCGGGGCCTCGACCCTCACGATGCAGGTCATCCGAATCAGCCGAGACAACCCGGCCCGGACCCTGCCGGAGAAGGCCCTGGAGGCCGCCCTGGCCCTGCGCCTCGAAGCTGCGGAGTCTAAGGACACCATCCTCTCCATGTACGCCCACAACGCCCCGTTCGGTGGCAACACCGTGGGTGTGGAGGCCGCGAGCTGGCGGTACTTCGGGCGCAGTGCTGCGGACCTCTCCTGGGCCGAGGCTGCCACCCTCGCTGCCCTGCCAAACTCCCCGGGCCTCATCCACCCCGGTCGCAACCGAGATGCTCTCCAGGCCCGCCGGAACAGCATCCTCGCCACCCTTCACGAGCACGGGACGCTCTCCCAGACCGACCTCGACCTCGCCATGCTGGAGCCCCTGCCCGGCGAGCCCCTGCCGATCCGCCGCCTCGCCCCTCACCTCCTCGCCCACGCCCGGAAGACCGCTCCAGACACCTGGCGGTTTGAGACCACCCTCGACGCCGACCTCCAGGAGCGCTCCACCGAGGTGGTCTGGCGTCACCACGAGCGGCTGATGGGCCTCGGGGTCGCCAACGCGGCGGTGCTGATGGTGCACCTGCCCACTGGCGAGGTCCGCTCGTGGGTCGGCAACGTGCCGGACTTCACCGCTGACCGGGGCAACCACGTCGATGTGGTCACCGCCCCACGAAGCACCGGCAGCCTGCTCAAGCCGTTCCTCTACGCCGCGATGCTGGAGTCCGGCGAGCTGCTGCCCGATCAGCTCATCTCCGACGTTCCGATGCGAATTGGCGGGTTTGCCCCCGAGAACTTCGACCGGGCCTACCAGGGCGCCCTCCCCGCCTCCGCCGCCCTCGCCCGCTCCCGGAACGTGCCGGCGGCCTGGATGCTCAAGGAGCACGGGGTCGAGCGGTTCTACAATCGACTCGGCTCACTGGGCATGAACACCCTGCACCGTCCGGCAGAGGACTACGGGCTCTCTCTCATCCTCGGCGGTGCGGAGGGCACGCTGTGGGATCTCGTCGGCATGTACCGGACGCTGGGGTACTCGGTGGCGGTCGAAGAAGACGCCGAGATGCCGTCGGTCCACTGGCTCGCCGGCACCGCCCAGCCTGCTGAACAGCGGATCGAGCCTGCCGCAGCCTGGTCCACGGTCGAGGCGCTGCTGGAGGTCAACCGGCCCGGGGTCCATGGGGCGTGGCGATCGTTTGACAGCAGCCGCCGCATCGCCTGGAAGACCGGCACCAGCATGGGCTTTCGGGACGGCTGGGCCATCGGGATCAGTCCGGAGTGGGCGGTTGGAGTGTGGATCGGAAACGCCGACGGCGAGGGGCGTCCCCAGCTGACCGGCTACAGCGCCGCCGCTCCGGTTCTGTTCGACCTGTTCGATCTGGTCGACACCGGCGGCTGGTTCGATGAGCCGTATGAGCACACCGTCTCTGTGGAGCTGTGTTCACACTCTGGGATGAGAGCTGGGCCAGACTGCGCGGAGACGGTGACTTCGTCGGTGCCTCGGGCCGGGCTGCGGGGGCAGGCGTGTGGGTACTGCCAGCGGATCCATGTCAGCGATGGGCTGCGGGTGCATGCGCAGTGTGCAGAGACGATGGAGCCGGTGTCGTGGTTTGTGCTCCCGCCGGCTGAGGAGTGGTTCTATCAGCGCAGGCACAGTGACTATCGGGGGCTGCCGCAGTGGGCGGAGGGGTGCACGCCGCCCGATGAGGATCGTCCGCCGCTGTCGTGTGTGTCGCCGAGGCCCAATGCGACGATTGATGTGCCCATAGAGTTGGATGGGGAGCGCGGGAAGGTGGTGTTTGAGGCGGCGCATCGGGAGCCTGCGACGACGATTCACTGGCACCTGGATGATCAGTATGTTGCATCGACGGAGACACTGCATCAGGTGTCGCTGTCGCCGGAGCCTGGGGAGCATCGGCTGACGCTGGTGGATGAGAATGGGGCGAGGGTGAGTCGGGCGTTTGTGGTGGTGGAGTGAGCGTGGGTGGCATCTTGCGACCACTCGGCGCTCTGGGTGGTGCAGGACGGTCCTGGGAGAGTGCGGTAAATCGCCGCGATCGGAACGCCCCTCTCCTCCTCCGGCAGCTCCGCCAGAATCCCCCGGAGTCGAGCCGCCTCCTCCCGAGCAAACGCCCGCTCATCTGCCCCCACTGTGCAGCCACCGTCTCCCGTGCTGGCCGCCCCTGCCCCACTCGCCTCACCCGCCTCACCCAGCTCTGACGTGCGGCCATGTTCTCTCCCTTCCTTGTCCTCGTCTTTATCTTCACCCTCGGCGATGCACTCTCCGGCCTCGCACCCACACGGGCTGTCATTCGGTCCGGGCGTGCCCTGAGAGTCGTGATGCCCTGGTCTGATCCCCTGATCACCGCCGCCCGCTCCCGCCCCTCGCAGAGTCAATCGAAGTCGCCAACAGCACGACTGTCGAGACGGGTCGCTTCAAGCTCTCTGCAAGCTGGCGCCTCTGAGGTGCTCACCCAAAAAACCCGGTCACTCGCTCCATCTACGCCCCTGTCAGGAAAAAGTGAAGACGGCAGTGGCCTGCGAAGCACTAATTCTGTAAATTCGCCATTAACAAACGACCAGATGGAGCACACATGAACCGGATCTTCCCCACGACCTTCCTCACAGCACTCCTCACCCTCACCGTCGCCTGCGTTGACAAGGACCCCGATGAGGAGGTCGACGAAGACACCGGAGAGGAAGTCGTCGAGGAGCTGACCACCTGGTATGCAGACAACGACGGAGACGGCTTCGGCGCCCCTGACCTGACCCTGGATGCCGCCGAGCAGCCCTCTGGCTACGTCGCAGACAACACCGACTGCAACGACGGACGCGGGGACATCAACCCCGATGCCGATGAGCTGTGTGACGCGCTGGACAACAACTGCAACGACATTGTCGACGAAGACGCTGTCGATTCCTCTACCTGGTACACCGATGCCGACGCCGATGGCTACGGGGATCCCGACTCAACCACCCTCGCCTGCGATCAGCCGTCTGGCACCCTCTCCGACGCAACCGACTGCAACGACGAAAGCGCCGACCAGTACCCGAACGCCGATGAGCTGTGCAACCTCGAAGACGACGACTGCGACAAGAGCATCGACGAGGACGCCATCGATGCCGGCTTCTGGTACGCCGATGTCGATGGAGACGGCTACGGAGACTTCCTCACCGTCACGGTGGCCTGCGATCAGCCCTCGGGCACCGTCGTCGATGACACCGACTGTGACGACATCGATCCGGACGTCCACCCCGGCGCCGAGGATGTCGCGGATGGCCGCGACCAGGACTGCGATGCCATGGACGGCTTCATCTTCAGCGAGGACTTCGAGAGCTACGCTGTCGGAGACTACATCGGCTCCCTCAGCTACAACTTCGCGACCTGGACGACAGGCTCAGAGGGCGGGAGCGAGGATGTCCAGGTGTCTGACGAGGCGACCTACGACAAGAGCTCGCGCGCACTCACCTTAGATGAGTCCGATGGAGATGACCTGGTCCTCCTGCTCGGACCGGCCACCGGCTCCTGGCTCATCGAGTGGTACATGCTCATCGACACCGGCGCCTACTTCAACCTGCAGGGGCTGAGCGCTCCCTTTGGGGACTGGCAGAATGAGGTCCATGTCGATGAGAATGGTCTTGTCTATGACGACAGCGTCTCGACCGGTGTCGAGGTGGCTGTGGGGGAGTGGGTTCTGGTGGAGTACTACATCGATCTCGATCTTGGCACTCAGGATCTCTACATCGACGGCACCGCAATCCTGAGCGACACCTTCACCGGTTCGGTCCTGGGCGCCATTGACTTCTTCCCGACCCTGGTGAGCAGCTCAACGTCGGAGGAAGCGGTCGTGTTTCATGTCGACAATGTCATCTTCTCAGAGCTTGGCAAGTAGACCGCCCACGGCGCATTGAACACACCGGCCCCCGACCCGCTCGACAGCTTCCGCGACACCATCCGTCGGCGGAACCGGCGGGAGATCGGGGCGGGGGTGCTGGTGCAGGTCTTTGCCATCGGGTTCACGCTGAGACTCATCTGGCACGGTCATGCCCTGGGTGTCGCCTCCTGGCTCGGGCTCGGAGGGCTGCTCATGGGCACCCTCATCGTTCAGGGTACACTACTGAGGCTCGGCCGCCCGGTAGGCCCCCAGGACTCGCTCACAGCAGAGCTGCTGCGCCAGGCAGAGCTGCTGAGCTGGGCACCGCTCTGGTATGTGCTGCCCTTGATGCTTGGGGGGTACGGGCTTCTGCTCGGGCTCTTTACAGATCTCGGCGCACGACTCCCGCCGCTGGTGCTGCCGGTCGTTGTGATGGTTGGTATCGGGGTGGCAGTGGTGAACCTTGCCGCCGGGAAGCGGCTGAGGGAAGCGGCTGAGGGGTAGCGTCTTGCGGCTGGGATCGCGGAGGATGGGATGTATAGATGTTGCCGACCTGTCCTGCTCGCCCTTCGGTCTTCTCAGCCAGGGGCGCTCTCAGCCAGGGGCGCTCTCAGCCAGGGGCGCTCTCAGCCTCGTGGCTGTCGATTCCGAAGGGTGCTCCCTCCCCGAATGGTTGAGATTCGCCATCGTCAGTCCCCTCACCGACCCATCTTGCAGACCTCAGAGCGCTGTGCGAAACCCCACCATCTCCAGCCGATAGTCCGGTTTAAAGCTACGCCGTGACCACGTCTTCAGCGTCGGCGCATCAAACATCCACGCCCCACCCCTCACAACCGTATTCCCCCGCTCCACCCCAGCCGAATTCCGTGGATTTCGCAGCGGCCCATCCAGATAAAACGCGGGATCATCCACATCGTCACACCACTCCCACACATTCCCGGCCATGTCCTCCACCCCATACGGCGAGGCCCCTTCGGGATGAGCGCTGACCGGGGCAGTCCCCTGACTTGGATGGGTGTTGAAGTGAGCATGCTCCGACCCTGGCGCTGTTCGCCCCCAGGGATATCGGCGGCCATCAGGCCCACGTGCAGCCTTCTCCCACTCCGCCTCAGTCGGCAGCCGCAGACCGGCCCAATTGCAGTACGCCCGGGCATCGCTCCACGACACACAGACCACCGGATGATCCGCCAGCCGGCTCGGCAGCCGCCCGCTGGGCCAGTGCGACAGGAATCGGTGGGCCTCGTCGTCCACCGGTCGATACCCGGTGGCCTTCAAGAACCGGGAAAACTGAAGGTTTGTGACGGGATACCGGTCAATATAAAAGTCATCGATCCACACGGTTCGACGCCCAGACCCCAGCTGAAACTCCCCTGCTGAGACCAGCGTCAGGGTGCTGCCATGGGAGTGGTTGATGCTCGATGGGCGAGGCACCGCCGGGCTGCGACGGGCGTCGATCCCAGAGAGGGCCTCCGCCAGACGTGCCTTGAAGATCCCACAGCTCTGCGGGCGCCCGGTGGGCTCCTTGGCGAGGCAGTCCAACAGCAACGTCTCCAGCGCCGACGGGAGGTCGTCGCGGAACTGAGACGGCGGTGGGGGGGCCTCGGTGACGTGGGCCATCATCAGCGAGAAGTTGTTCTCATGCTCAAACGGCCCCCGCCCACACAGCGACTCATACAGGGTCACCCCGAGGGAGTAGATGTCGGTGCGGTGGTCGAGGCGCTCGGGGCGCTGAGCCTGCTCGGGGGACATGTAGCGACAGGTGCCGATGAGGGCGCCGGTCATGGTGTAGGTGGTGCCTTCGAGGACCTTGGCGATGCCGAAGTCGATGACCTTCGGCGTCCAGCCGTCCGGGTCAGAGCGAAGCAGGATGTTGCCGGGCTTGAGATCCCGGTGGATGATTCCGATCTGGTGGGCCTCGGCCATCGCATCGAGGACGCCGTAGAACACCCCCTCCAGCTCAGCCAGGGGGATCTGCCCCTTCCACGCCAGCAGCGCGCGCTCCAGGCTCTGGCCCTCGATCACCTCCATCACCATCGCCAGGACCTCGTCGGTGTCGATGAGGTCGAACACCGTG
>JBLHNG010000347.1:0-8831 GCA_047621685.1 Myxococcota bacterium
AGTCCGGCGCCGATGCTCACCTCCCGCATCGCAGATGGTCCCGGGATAAGCCCCGGCCATGTCCAGACGGAAGAAAATACGCAAGCCGGTTGAGCTGACGGTGGATCAGCTGGAGCTGAAGGGAAGCAGCGGCCTCGACGCTGACGGGCACCGGTGGATCGTGCGGGGTGCTGCGGTGGGCGAGACCGTCCAGGCATGGCCCGGCGGTCGCAAGAAGGGCAAGGCGCGGATCTTTGCCTCCATCTCCCCGGCCCCCGATGCGGTGACTCCGGAGTGCCCGGCATTCGGCCTCTGCGGTGGCTGTCAGTTCCAGCACATGCCCGTTGCAGCCCAGCGCCACCACAAGTCCGCCCTCGTCTCTCGCTCGGTCGGCGATCTGACCGGGGTGACCGTCCATCCATCGCGCAGCGCAGACGCCGGCTACCACTACCGCAACAAGATCGAGCTGTCCTTCGGCCCCTACCAGTTCGTGTCCGAGGCGCAGAAAGACGACCTGGAGTTCAAGAAGCCGGGCAGCTTCCTCGGCTTCCATCCGCCCGGCTGGTTCTCCCGGATCGTGCCGCTCTCCGCCTGCTACCTCGCAGAGCCCGAGATGAACGCGGTGCTCAGTGTCATCCGCGACAACATGCCCTCCCCGCCCTGGAACACCCAGGATCACACCGGGATCTGGCGGCATGTGGTCATTCGGAAGGGGGAGGGGGTCCTTGTGACCCTGGTGACCACTTCTGGTGCGCCGCCCGAGGAGGTCCGTGGTCTGGGCGCGAAGATCAGCGCGCTGCCGTTTGTGGTCGGGGTGCTGTGGGTGGTGACCGATCGGCTCTCCGACGTTGCCGAGGGCGAGCTGGCGGAGGTCCTCCATGGGCAGCCGTGGCTGGACATCAAGCTGGCCGACATCACCTTCCGGATCCCATACGACGGCTTCTTCCAGGTCAACACCGCAGGCGCTCAGGTGCTGTTTGACACCATCGCGCAGGCCCTGGCCCCCACTGGCGGCGGCACGCTGCTGGACCTGTACTGCGGGGTCGGCGCCATCGGGATGTTCCTCGCGGACCGGTTCGACCGGGTCATCGGTGCGGAGCTGAACCCAGCCTCCATCGCGTGCGCAAAGGAGAACGCCACGCGGAACAACATCACCGGAGAGTGGCACGCCGGGAAGGTCGAGGAGATCCTCCCCAGCCTCCAGGTCGAGGGCCCCCGCTGGATCGTGGTCGATCCACCCCGGGTCGGCCTGCACCCGTCTGCCGCCCGGTTCCTGGCGGACCAGGAGGCCGAAGCGCTGGTCTATGTCGCCTGCAACCCCGGCTCACTCGGCCGGGATCGGGTGATCCTGGAGGCCGGCGGGTGGCGTCTGGAGGCGCTGTGGAGCGTGGACCTGTTCGCCCAGACCCCCCACACTGAGGCCGTCGCCCGGTTCGTCCGGTAGCTCAGCCAGGGGCGCTGTCAGCCGCCCGCTTTCGTCTTCAGCTCGCCGACCAGCAGCTCGACGCCGGAGGTCTGGAACCAGCGGACCATGAACCCGGGCACCGAGCCCCCCGGGTTGTAGAACAGCTCATAGACCACATGGGAGCCGCCGCCCTCACCGTCGGTGACCTCCCACTTGCCCTCGTTGTTCTCCGGCTCGACATTGCCCCCGGAGACGCCAGTCTGGTCGGCGGACTTCTTCCACCAGTAGCGGATCCCGCTGGGGATGGGGGTGCTGCCCATGTCCACGATCAGCTCGCGATCACCGATGCCCGAGGCGACGTGGATCTGTTGATAGCGCCCGTCTGAGACCTTCTCGCTGGCCGCGACAGAGCTGAAATACTGCTTGTGCGCCGTGAGGTTGCCGATCAGGGCATGCAGGGTTGCCGGGGCAATGTCCCAGTCACACTCCGCTCGCACAGGAGCGTAGGCGCCCTGGCGATCCCCAACGTAGAATGTACATCCGTTGCTGGTGGTGGAGACGGTCCAGCCAGCGGAAGCGGTCAATACCAGCAGCAGTGGGGTCATGGGGGCTCCTTGCGACACACTCTACAACCAACCAGCCCCAACAATGAATCCCGACGGCAGCGCAGTTCACATCCACACCGCCGCGCGCCCGGTCAGTCCGAAGAGCCTCGTGGCCTGGGTGATGGTCGGCCTGCTCTGCTGGCCGGTGCCGCTTCTGGCGCTGCTCGGGGTCTTCGCGGTGTCCACCCGCTCCCAGGGCCCCCGGCGCTTCGGGCTGCGCATGGCCGCCCGGATCTTCGCGATTCTGGCGATGGCCTCCATGATCGCCAACAACGCCGGCGTGCTGAGCACACCAATCCCGGGGGTCGGCTTCGGGCTGCTGACCTGGCCGCTGCTCTGGGGCCACCTGCTCACCACGACCCGCTCGGGCTCCCGCATCCGCCAGGAGGTCCTGGTCGTCGGCGCGCTCATCAGCACCCTCCTGCTCCTGCCGATCCTCACCCTCGGCGTGGCTGAGGCACGGCTCGTCGGCGCAGTCTCTGCGCTGGCTGGGCTGGCGGTGACGTTTCCGGCCCTGCTGTGGGTGATGGATCGATTCTGGGGAGCGTCGAGCGCCACCCCCGATGAGGTGGCGTCTTCCCTGAGGCGTCGCTGCCTGGAGCTGGGCTTCACAGAGGCGCCATGGTCTGACGGGCTGTGGCTGCTGGGGCACCGACGCGGACGGCGGACGGAGGTTCGTCTGGAGACCCGCCTCGCGCCCTGTCAGGTCTCCGTCGCGGCCTTCCTGCCAGAGTGGCCCGATGGTGCCGTCGCCCGGGTGCGTCGAGAAGGGGAGACGGGCGGAGTGGCCCTGTCCGATCCGCTTCTCGCGCGGCTGCTCATCGTCGAGGGCCTGCCCGATGCCGACTACATCCTCAGCGGACTGCATGAGCCGCTGCTGTCCATCCTCCACGCCTGGCCCGACTCCGAGATCCGCGACGGTCGGATTCGGGTGGTGCTTCCTGGTCCGCCGTTCGCCCCCGACCAGGCCGAAGAGACGCGACAGACGCCCCGCTGGATGGGGGTGTTTGTCCTGGAGCAGCTCACCGCCGCAGTCGACCTCGCAGACCTCCTGGCCCCCCGACTCGCCCCGCAGTTCCCTCGAAGCATCACCGAGGAAGTCCTCGCGCCCTGGCGGGACAAGCAGACGACATGACTCAGGGCTCTCCTGCGGGGCTTTGGGCTCTTCTACCCGCCGATTGGCCTCCCCAGCTCGCCCCGACCCCGCCCGCCAGGGTCCGCTCGCCTCAGGGCACCAAAAAGTGAAACACGTTTCACTTTCGCGATAAGCTGCGGTTCAGACCCAGGAGTCAGACCGTGGCATTCGTCGAGTCCATTGAGCCTTCCGTGAGTGGTCACCGTCGCCTGAGAACCCGCTGTCCGGTCAGCCACCGGGTGCTCAAGGAGTTTGACGTCGCCACCGCCGAGGACGTCGCCGAGGCGATGGTCCGTGCCCGCAAGGCCCAGGCGGTCTGGGCGAAGACCCCGTTCTCCAAGCGCACTGAGATCCTCCAGCGCGCCCTGGCGATCCTCATCAAGACGCAGGAAGCCTTCATCGATCGCATCGTCGCGGAGACCGGCCGCAGCCGAATGGAGACGACGATGATGGAGATCTTCGCCGCCTGCGACTCACTGAACTTCTACTCTCGTCGGGCCGAGCGCATGCTGCGTTCCCGCTCGATCGGCCTGCACCTGCTGCGCATGAAGCGGGCGAAGCTCACCTTCACCCCGCTGGGCGTCGTCGGGGTCATCACGCCCTGGAACGGCCCGTTCATCCTCTCGCTCAACCCCACCGTTCAGGCGCTGATGGCTGGCAACGCGGTGCTCATCAAGCCCTCCGAGGTCACCCCCGACTCTGGCGTGCTCGTCGAAGAGCTGCTCGCCAAGGCTGGCCTGCCCGATGGGCTGTGCCAGGTGCTCCTCGGCGACGGCGAGACCGGTGCAGCGCTCATTGACTCTGGCGTCAACAAGATCTCATTTACTGGCAGCGTGGCCACTGGTCGCAAGGTCGGCGCGGCGTGTGGTCGCAACCTCATTCCCTGCACCCTGGAGCTTGGCGGTAAGGATCCGATGGTTGTCTGTGCAGACGCCGACATCGATCGGGCGGTCGGCGGGGCGGTGTTTGGCGGGATGATGAACGGCGGGCAGTTCTGCTCCTCGACCGAGCGGATCTATGTGGTGAAGTCGGTCGCGGAGGAGTTCATCAGCAAGCTCACGGTGAAGATGGCGGCGCTCAAGGTTGGCCACGAGGGTGAGTTCGACATCGGACCGTTCATCTCGACGCGGCAGCTGGAGATCGTGGAGGAGCACGTCAACGACGCGATCGCGAAGGGGGCGACGGCACTGGTTGGGGGCGGTCGGAGCGATGTCGGCAAGCACTTCTTCCAGCCGACGCTGCTGGTCGGGGTCACCCATGAGATGAAGGTGATGACCGAGGAGACCTTCGGGCCGATCCTGCCGGTGATGGTGGTGGCGGACGAGGACGAGGCGATCGCGATGGCGAATGACACCCGCTTTGGACTCGGGGCGACGGTGTGGACGACGGATCGCGCGAAGGGGGAGCGGCTGGCGGAGCGCCTGGAGGCTGGCGCGGTGATCATTAACGACTCGTCGATCACCTATGGCGCGCTGGAGCTGCCGTTTGGTGGAGTGAAGCAGAGCGGGGTTGGTCGGGTGAATGGGGAGATTGGACTGCGTGGGTTCTGCCATGCCAAGCCGGTGATTGCGGATCGGTTTGGGCAGAAGGAAGAGTTCGTCTGGTATCCGTATACAAACGAGAAGGAAGGGCATCTCAAGAAGGCGATTCAGTGGATCTGGAAGACACCACTGAAGCGGCTGATGTAGGCCCACTCCGGCTTCGGCCATGCTTCCGGACACGACCCTCTTGAGATCCGTCCAGAGGACTCGCGCCCGTTTCTGGGGAGGTGGTGGAGTGTCGAGTCCTCGAATTCGTGCGTGTAGAGACCGCAGACGGACACGATCGTTCCGTGGAGGTCAGCGGCGTGATCCAGCATCGTGCTCACGGAGATGGGTGGTGTCTTCATGTTTTGTCGGTAGCGTGAGGTGTCTCGGCTCCTTTAGCGTTCCAGGGCGGAGACAGTGTTGGGCGCGGGTAACCTCACCCTCCAGTCCGGCATAAACCCCAACTCACCGCTCGGAGCACCCATGACCGCCTGGCTATCCACCCTCCGCACCCCCCGCGACATCACCACTGCCCTCAACACCGGCAGCCTCCGCTCCGCCGTCTTCGCACTCGGTTGATTCTGGGGTCCTGACTCCCGGTTCGGGAGTCTCCCTGGTGTCGTCCAGACCCGCGTCGGCTACGCCGGCGGCGATGAGCTCAGTCCGACCTACCGCAACATCGGCAGCCACGCCGAGGCGATCCAGGTCATCTACGACCCGGCCATCATCACCTACAGCGACCTCCTCACACACTTCGGTGGTGCCCACCGCTCGCTCGGCCAGGGCGGCCAGTACCGGGGCGCCCTGTTCCCCCGGGACGACGCGCAGCTGGCGGTGGTCCGCGACCTCCTCGGCAAGTCTGACCCCAGCCCCGACGACGGCGTCTACCCACCCGACCACCCCGGTGCCCGGTTCTGGGACGCCGAGGACTACCACCAGAAGTACCGGCTGCGTCGGCGTGCCCGCTTCGTGGCCCGGCTGGAGAAGGAGCTGGGGCCGACCTGGGATCGCTACCCGATCGCGACGAAGCTCAACGCCATGCAGCGCGATGGTGATCCCACTCCGATCCTG
Organism: Myxococcota bacterium; assembly: GCA_047621685.1. Taxonomy (GTDB): domain Bacteria; phylum Myxococcota_A; class UBA796; order UBA796; family UBA796; genus JAQXDW01. The sequence continues at coordinate 5,722 of JBLHNG010000347.1, forward strand.
GTGCTGCTCTCGGAAGAAGCACAGGCTGCATACAGCGCCCGCTGAGCCGAGACATGCCCCTTACCCTTACGGATGCGCTTTAAACAAGAGCGGCGAGCGGTATCGTGACCGCTCGCCGCTGTGTATTCAGGACCGGCAGCCTCAGTCGTCGAAGGTGACGGAGCCATCTGCGAGGCTGTAGAAGGCCGAGACGACGCGGAGTCCGCGGTCGGCGATGGCGTCCCGGATGATGCTGGAGCGGTTCGTCAGCTCGCTGACCTGCTGGACGGCGTTGGCGCGCACGACGACGTCTACCGGTGCGCCCTCGTTTGCGGCCCGAGCCGGCTCGATGTGGGCGAGCAGGTGGTTGAGGTTGTGGCCGTTGTCGCCGCCCGCGATGGCGGCGCCGACTGCACCACAGGACTGGTGGCCGAGCACGAGGATCAGCGGCGTGCCGATGTGGGCCACGGCGTACTCGATGCTGGCAATGGAGCAGGTGTTGGCGACGTTGCCGGCAACGTTGACGACAAACAGCTCACCGAGGCCGGCGTCAAAGGCGATCTCAGGCACCACTCGGGAGTCCGCACAGCACAGGACGATCGCCCAGGGCTGCTGACCATCCACGAGGGCGCTTCGGCGGGACTGGTCGCGCAGCTCGGAGGTGGGCTTGTCGGCCACAAAGCGGGCATTTCCGTCAACAAGATTGGAGAGCGCGACATCGGCGGAGGGCATGGACATGGGAGACCTCGGTGTGGGGGAGAGGGAGGGGGGGCCAGCCTCTGTGGTGGGAGGTGACTCTGGGTGGCTATCGCAATCTGGGCGCCGCGCGAGCGGAGCTGGGGCTGCTCGCAATGTTGGCGGGTGAAGGTGGTGACCTGGGGCTGTGAGGGAAGGGGAGGCTCAGGGGCGAGGGGGTGCCATTTGATGAGTTTGCGGTAGCCTCAGGGCGAGGAACAGGCGGTGCCGGTTTGTAGGAAGGGGCGGTGAGAGACGCGTTCCCACCGGGTTCAGATCTGGCCGCCGCTGACCTTGATGGTGATCGGGTCGCTCGGGGTGCCGGTGATGGTGCGCTCGATGGCGACGGTTCCGTAGGAAATGAAGCGGTGTGGGTCTTCAGTGTTGTTTGTTGAGACACTGGTTGCGCGGCTGATGAAGACGATGTCTGTGGTGTCGAGAGGTGGAGTGGTGCCTGCTCTCCGGGAAGACTCTTGATTCGCTTTCCCGCCAGCTCGGAGTGCTAGACGGACACGATCGTCCCTTGAAGGTCAGCGGCGTGATCGAGCAGTGTGTTCACGGAGATTGATGGAGTCTTCATGGCTCCTCAGCGATGGTAACTTTTACATCAGCGTCGAATCGGAAACGTGACGCGCAGTAGTCTGGAAGCGTGAGCCGCTCCAGTCTGGGCAGTGCCTTGAGGGTCAGGTCGCACAGGTGTCTGCAGCCGGTGAGGGTGAGCGTGCAGAGCTGCATGCAGCGTCGAATGGTCAGTATCTGCAGCTTCGCAGCTTCGATCCGTGCTGTGTCCAGGTTCACATCAGTGAGCGTGAGCGCAGTCAGGTGTGGCATCTGGAGGGTGACATCGGAGGGAAGGTCCGACTTGTCCAGATTCAGGGCGGTGAGCGTCGGGTGCGAGAGCGATAGGGTCGCGCTGTGGAGTCGGCAGAAGATCAGCGTGAGCGCAGTCAGGTGGTTCAGCTCGTGGGCAAAGGAGAGGTCGTCAAGTCTGACCTTGTTGTGGGAGGCATCAATGGTCAGTGCCTGGAGGTCTCGAATCGCTGCCAGCTGGTGCCAGTCAGGCCCCAGTGTGCCAAAGACCATGGGCCGACCGCTCAGGCAGACGTGCAGCGACTGGACAGATGCGGGGATGCCGGCGAATTGCTGGTCTGCACTCCAGGACATCTTCAACCGGCGGAGGCTGCTGAGCTTCGGGAAGACCTCTGCCTTTTGGGCGGCTGAAGCGCCGGTCAGGTCGAGCCCTTCAAGTTGGCTCAGGCGCCCCTCCTGCTCCAGCGCCCAGAGCGTCACCCAGCGACGATGCCTCTGGTGGACCCACTGCATGATCCCGGGACCGGGCTGGGGCTGGTCCGCCTCGGTGATGCCGCAGCCCCCGAACAGGGTGGCGAAGAGGGCGGGATCCTGGAGGCTGAGGACCAGCTCGCAGCCCTGTCGGATGATGTCGAGGCTGGGGTGACGCAGCAGCGCTCGGATCCGATGGGCGATCATGGTTGGGTTGAGGGTAGCGCAGGGGCTGGCTCGGTGCGTGAGTTGGTGGCGGTTTTCGGGGCCGCGTCGTGTCCTCTGGTGTTTGCGACCTCTCTCTGAGGTTGATTGCCCCTGAAGCTCGAACGATATCGGCAGCAGGTGGGCTGCCTTCCGATTCGTAGAGAGGCAAGTAGGCGGGCGGAGTCATGCGAGGCCGGTCAGGTGGCTGCCTCAGTGTCCCCGCCGCTGAGTTCAGCAAGTGCCGGTCGTCAGACGGGCTGATTGCTGATTCGTGGAGAGGAGCGGGGACGGGGTGAGGCATCCGAAGCCGGTCAGGTGGCTGCCTTCCTCTCCTTTTTTGTTGATTGTATTGTTTTGGATCGCCTTGCCTGGAGTCTCGGTCCGCCCGGGCGCGCAAGGGGACACCGGAGAGGGCCGTGTCGGAGGGGCCGCACGCCAGATTCTCTGGCGGCCCCGGAGGCAGCAAGCGACCCGAGGCTTGATAGAAGGGGCAACCCACTGAGAATGCCGGCCGACAGGGAGTGAAGCGCGGACCGCGGAGGGGACCCGTAGCGATGAGAGCCCAAGGACGGAGACGGGGTTGGCAGTACCGCCGCACTTCAAGGCTTCGCCGATCTCTGCTTTTGATAGTGCCGACCTGTCCTGCTCGCCCTTCGGGCTTCTCAGCCTCGTGGCTTTCGATTCCGAAGGGTCCTCCCTCACCGTGTGGTTGAGGTCCGCCATCCTCCGCGCCATTCTTTTTCTGGCCACTCCGCTCCAACGCCGGCCTCTGGCCTGCTTATGGCGCTGCGCTCAAGGGGGGCTGCATTCCCTGCGTTCGCCTTTGGCTTTCTCCGGTCACCGCTCCCCCTGCGACCCCCCAGCATGACACCCGCGGTGAATCCCCGCCCTGCGGCCACACGTCGGCC
>JBLHNG010000348.1:0-8807 GCA_047621685.1 Myxococcota bacterium
AAGGACGGAGACGGGGTTGGCAGTACCGCCGGACTTCAAGGCTTCGCCCATCTCTGCTTTTGATCTTGCCGACCTGTCCTGCTCGCCCTTCGGTCTTCTCAGCGTCGGGGCTTTCTATTCCGAAGGGTGCTCCCTCACCCATGAGCTGAGGTTCGCCATCCTCCGCGCCATTCTTTTTCTGGCCACTTCGCACCACTTCGCGCCCTTCGGGCTGCTCATGACGCTCGCTCAAGGGGGCTGCACGAATACTCGCTCAGCGACTGCGTTCCCCGCCCCCTGCAACCCCCAGCATGACACCAAGGGCGAATCCCCGCCCTGCCGGCCACCCACCGCAAGCTCAAAGGACCGTCCTGCACACCTCAGAGCGCCGGGTACTAAGCAACACTTCGAGCCTCACGGACGCTTCAGAGGCATGGTCAGCGGCACGATCCAGTCCGCAGGCGGCCAGACCTCGCTCTCGATCTCGGTGAGATCCACCGTGGAGCGGATGAGCGGCTGGAGACGTCGACCGTTGAGACCAGAGCGAATCCGAGCGGTGACCTCCACCTCCTCCGGTCGCCGCACCCCGTGCGTCTCCGCAATGTACTGTCGCTCCAGATGGTGGGCGAGCTGTCGGATCAGCTCCGGACGGGTGACCATCTTGCGCTGCTGCCGCTTTGTGAGCAGTCCGATGGTTTCGATCGCATGACGCTCTCCGGTCACAGTGTCCGTCAGGGTGAAGGCAGCTTGGGAGACCTTGCTGCGCAGCTTCATGTGCCAGGCAAACAGGTGCCCCTCCTCGGTCCAGGAGACATTCCCCGAGTAGAGGTGGTGTCGCAGCGGGAGCGCGATCTGGACCGCGATCCAGCCACCCCACAGCAGCATTAGTCCCCGCCGTCGTGCAGCGCTCTGGACCGGCAGTCGGACCCGACCCTGATCCGCAGGCACCACCCGGGCGAGCACCTGACGGGGCCAGTCGGGATCCAGAAAGATCAAGGTCGCACAGACCATGAGGTACGGGAAGATCCCGATGTTGAACAGCAGCTCGTTGCACAGGTGGAACAGCACCAGCGCGCCCAGGATCCAGGGCCGGGTCCGCCGGATGAGCAGCAGCGGCACTGCGCAGAGGTCCAGCAGCAGCCCCCCATACGCCATCCCCCAGGCCGTGCCATCCCAGGCCAGCAGCCCCCCGACCACCGGCCAGTCCGCCCGGGCGTCCATCCACGCCAGCACCGGCATGCCCGCCAGCCAGTCCGGGTTCAGCTTCGCGACGCCACCAAAGAAATACACCGCCCCGATCTGTGCGCGCAGGATCCAGATGCTCCACGCCTCGACCCGATCGCTGCGCAGCGCCTCATCGCGCCAGGCATCCACCGACATCGCCCGATTGGCTGGCAGAAACATCATAATGAACGACAGCAGGCAGACGAGGTAGAGGTGGTTGAGGTAGGTGGCCTGCTCCAGGAGGAAGGCGTAGGTGAAGCCGAAGAAGAACAGGACCGTGGCCACCCGGTAGTACGCCCCCACGGTGATGCAGGCCGCCAAGACGCCAAGCCCGATGAACAGGGCGATCATCCCGACCCCGGGCAGCGGACTCAGCCAGGCAAAGCCGTGGTAGCTGAAGTGGAAGTCGGGGCCGATGTAGTAGTCATAGACCCGGCCATAGGCGAGGTATCGGCACACCTCCCAGAACATGATCGCACCAAAGCACACCCGGAACCACACCAGGCTGGCGATGTCCACCGGCTGCAACCAGCCAGGGCGCCCACCACCTCGGCGCTCTAAAACAGCCATCGCCAATACAGATCTGCGCTGGACTGGGCCATGTCCCCGGTCATGAACTGCGCGTACATGCGACGCGAGATGATCCACTCCAGGGTGAGCTGGTTGATGTTCTCGTCGTCTTCGGGGTTGGAGTTGCGGTCATAGGCCAGGAAGAGCTTCTCACTGAGAGCCTTGCCGATTCGCACGCCGCTGTCGGGATCCCAGTCGAATTCGTCAATGATCGTTCCACCGACCGCCCGAGAGACCTGCCCCGACAGGGAGGCGACCGCGGTGCTCAGCAGCAGAGAGCCCGCGCTGCTCTCACCCTCGGACATCTCGCTGGCGGGCTTGCCAAACAGGAGGAGGAAGAGGATGTCGGTCTCGTCGTACTCATCTGCGGAGAACGCGACCTCTGGCTGGTCCGCCGATCCATTGATGTCGACGTTTACATCACCATACCGGGTGTTGGTGTGGACGGCGGTCAGCTTGAGGATGGGGTTGGCGTAGTCGTCGCCGACAAAGTAGACCGCCGATCCATCAGCCAAGGCAAACGAGGTGTCGAACAGCCGAGTGGTCGAGCCGGCGAGGGTCTCGACGGTGCCGTTGATCGACAGCGCCCCGCCCCGGTAGGCCACGTCGAGCATCCCATCCATCTCTGCGAGGATCGAGACGGTAGAGAGCGATGAGATCTGCCCCCCGTAGGTGTCGAGAAGTGGCATGTCGACGGCCATGCGGAGGTTCCGGTTCAGATCCATCCCCAGCTCAACGACCAGCCGCTTCTCGAATTCGGACGGCTCCCTGACCTCAACCACCGTCTTAAGGATCTCTTCCTGACGGTAGACCGTGATGGTTGAGTCGAGGGCGAGGTGCTCGTTGTCCATGAAGAAGGAGTCGTCAAAGGAAAACCGCCCCTCGCTGAGAGACAGGTCACCCGCGACTCGTATCGTGGGCATGGTGCCACCAACCGTCATCTGGCCTTGAACGGCGGCAGTGTACTCGGGGGTCGCGGTGAGCCAGAAGTCATCGGCATCCAGCTCCAGCACAGCGGCGTAGCTGGTGGGGGAGTTGAGCCAGAAGTCATCGGTGTTCAGCCCCACCAGAGCGGACTGAGGCTTCGGCGCCATCTTGACAGAGCCGCTCCCGCTCAGGGTGCCGACGGTGTTCTTCAGGTTGAATCCGGTGTTGAGCAGGGGCTCGCTGAGGATCTTCAGCTGCCTGATCTCAAGCCGCGCCTTTGAGAGGTACACATCGATGTTGATGTCGGAGTACCGGATCCCGAGGGGGCGGTAGGCCAGCGCGCCGTTGAGGAGGCCGACGCTCAGATTCGGTCTTGGATCGGAGGCCGTCCCGGCAATGTTGCCATCGATAACAAGCTGACCGGAGGCCTCTGAGAGCCCATCGATCACTCCGTTGAGCACTGCCAGCGGCACCATCCCCTTTTCCTTCCGCTTCTTCCCCGTCATCACCAGGTCCACCTCCCTCCCCTCAAGCTTCACCGACAGCGCGCCCTCGTCGCCGTCACCGATCAGCTCATCCTCCCGGAATCGGGCCAGGGTCAGGGGGAGAAAGCCATCGACGGACAGGTAGCCCTCCCCCCCGAAGTCCATGGCACCCATCAAGCGGTAGCCCTCTTTCTCAGTCTTGAGGTTGGTCTCTGGGAAGAGGTTGAGGTTCGCGAGCTGGAGCGGGACATCTCCGATGCGCCCCTCGACCCACAGCAGCCCGCCCGAAACCTGAGGCTTGTCCAACGAACCCGACAGGCTGACGCCACCAGCCAGCCGTCCGGTGATGCCGCCAGGCAGGTTGAACAGGGTGGTCAGGCTCTCCAGCGGGACTGCGAGGGGGACGAGGTTGAGGTTGACTTCGGAGACCCAGGTCTGCGGATCGGCGTAGTCAGGGGCCGCTCCCTCACCCGACAGCGCCTGGGCAAGCACCTCGGAGAAGCGGTTGTTGGCGGTCCCGCTGAGCTTGAAGCGACGCAGCATGTTCTCGTCTGCGGTTGCTGTAACCTCGACGATCTCACCCTCACGCTTCATGTGCAGGTCCACCCGCATGTGCTCCCCCTGCGCGCCGACCGGCAGAGACAGTGCGCCGACGACAGTCATGTGAGGGTCGCAGGCTGGTCCGGTGAGGTGAACATCAGCACTGCCGAGGCCATAGGCCCCCACTGCTGCCGGAAAGGCACTCTCCAGGCGGGTCAGCTCTCCGGGCGCGAGGAGACCGCGTAAGGCGATGTCTGCGTTGCAGTCCAGGGAGCCGAGGTCGAGGTCCAGCGGCACGCTCCCCTCAAGGGCCAGCAGCAGCCCGTCGGAGTCCGACAGGCGCATCTCTGCACCGGGCTGGCTGAGGGTGCCGCTGAAGTCCATCTTGATGCCCACATCCTGGACCACCTCCGGCAGAGTGAAGTCGGTGAACGCCATGTTTCCAGACAGCGCGGCATCTCCGGACAGCCCCTTGAGGGAGACCTCTCCATCCACAGCCCCTTCCATTATCGCGACAAATGACTTCTCCTTCTCGGAGAGGAAGGTGTTGAGGACGTCTGACACCCAGGCCAGCGGGAGCTTGCCGACGGTGAGGTTGAGGTCTGGCTCAGCCCCACCCGTGCCACCAGACATCGCGATGTAGCTGGCCCCCTCCAGAGAGGTCGAACGGTACGTGCGCTCCTCAGAGATCACCAGGACCAGCTCGACATCATCGACATTGTCGTCGTTGAGGGTGAACCGGATCGGGGTCTCCTGGACGCTGACCATGCCCCGCCCCGATATCGGAAACAGGGCCAGCTCTTCGACCCGCCACTTCCCGCTGTCGAAGTCGCCATAGGTCTTGGCCTCGATGACCACCCGCTCTTCGCGGGACAGGCTGAGACCGACCTCGATGCCGCCATCCTTCAGCTTGATGCTGACCGGACCGCCATCGATCTTGTAGTCCGCCGGCAGCAACATCAGCTCGCCCAGCATCAGCTCCGTGGTGATGTCCAGCTCGCCGTTGGGCGGCACGGATCCACCAACGGGCCCCGTCAGTCCGCTCAGCTCGAAGGTGCCGTCTCCTACCAACATGCGGCCCATGGCCACCTCGGTGTCGAAGCTCACACCACGGGCTGACGACCAGCTGCCGGAGATCTTGCTGAGGTCGACCCTGTCGATCTTCAGCCCGGCAACATCAATCTCTTCGACTCCGAGCCCGCCGCCAAACGACACATCCTCACCGGTGAGGGTGACCTGGAGCGCCTGGGAGCTGACGGTGCCAGCACCAAAACCGTCTCCGCTGATGTTGCGGCCGCTGAGAATGGGGAAGACATCCACCCGGAGCACCTCTCCCGACCAGTCCACCTCGACCGGGCCGACCGCGCTGAGGCTGCCCCGATAGCCGGGGAGCTGGTAGCGAGACAAGGCGGCCAGCTCGGGCAGGGAGACATCGGCCTCCAGCGAGGCGGTCTCGCCGGTGATGTCCACCCAGCCACCAGTCAGCCCGAGCGTACCGACCGGGTGGTTGGCGGTGAGGTGCTCGACGGTCAGTCGGCCACCCGCCAGATCCCCGCCAAAGGTGAGTCCGCTGACCGGCTCCCCCCACAGCACCTGCTCTTTGGCCTTCACATCGATCCGGGCGACGATTCCGTCTGGCCAGGAGGTTCCAGTGCCTGAAACGCTGTACTGCCCGATCAGCTGGACGGGCTCGGTGACCGGCGGAAGCAGCGCGTCGAGATCCAGGCGCTCGGTGTCTGCAGTCAGCGACCAGGCCATCGGCTCTGCAGTCACATCGACGGTGCCCTTGACCCCGAGCTTTCCGGCGCTTTCTGAAGTCACCTCCCCGGTGATCGCAATGTCGGAGAGTGGGCCACGGACAGAAAGCTCAGCGGTGAGGTCTTCCTTTGGGGTCTGATCGTTTGTCCACTGAGAGAGCTGCCCGGCAGCCAGCGGCTTCAGAGAGACCTGGAGGCCAAGGGCCAGGTCGAGCTCGACCTGATGAATCGTCCCGGTGATCCCGACCTCGCTGAGGTCGTACTTCAGATCAAAGGTATCAATGAGGAGGTTGCCAGTTTCGTACCGGATGTCACCGGTGGCATCGACGGGGGCATAGCCGACTGGAGCGGCGTGCAGCTTGAGGTCGGTGAGAGAGCCGTAGCGCCCACCGCCAACGGACAGCGCGGTGTGGAGGGAGACATCCTCGACGACCTGCTCAGTCTCTCCCGACACCCAGGTCACCCGGCCATCGGTCAGGGCGGCATCCTCCAGGGTGATCAGCCAGCCCAGTCCGCTCCAGGCAGACGGGGGCTCAGTGGAGGGCTCGTCGGTCACACCAAACGCAATCAGGAGGTCGATCTGACCGTCGAGCTGCTGCTCCATGCGGAGGTCGGGGGACTCGATCTGGAGGCGCTGGAGGGGGACCGATTTCTGTGCGAGGCGAGGGAGCTTGTAGTCGAGGCGGATGCGGGGGACGGTGAGCATGGTGTCGCCGTCCCAGCGGTGGAGGGTGACATCAGACAGCTCGACATGGGTGAACAGATCGGAGCGCAGAGTGCCGATCCTCAGCTCACCCAGGGGCATCAGGTCGCTGACCTGATCCTCGATCACGCCACGGAGGAAGTCGTTTCCGCCCGGTGTTGTCAGCCAGATCCCACCGCCGAGGAGGGCTGCAAGGGTCAGCCCACAGCTTCCGCCGCCCAGCGCCAGCCCGATGCGCAGCAGTCTCCGCCGGGCGGTCAAAACGCCTCCGCGAGGGCGAAGTGAATCCGGATCCGGGGCTCGTTGGCGAAGCGCCCATCGTCGGTCAGCCGAAAGGCGAGATCGAGCCGTGCCGGTCCGACCGGGCTCTTGTAGCGCCCGCCGATGCCCACAGTGGGTGCGAGGACGGTGTCTCGGGACAGCCAGCCAGTCCAGTCGGTGGTCAGCGTCTCCCAGTCTGCGCGGAGGGATTCCCTGTCGTCCCAGACCATGCCAGAGTCCAGGAACAGCACGAGGCCATAGGTGTCCTGGAAGTAGCGGCGGTACTCCACACCGAGCTGTCCGGAGATCGTCCCGCCGATGGGCAGGATGTTCTCGTTGGATTTGGCCTGTGCTCCGTTCTCGCTGGCACAGGCGTTGATGACCTGACTGCCCGTGTCACGCCCGGTGGCCTCCAGACCAGCCTCACAATTCTCGATGATGTAGGGGCCGAGGTGGTTGCTGGCCCATCCTCGCACATCGCTCCCGCCGCCGAGGTAGAGGCGCTCGGCATAGGGCACCGAGGCGTTCTCGCCGTAGGGGAAGATGACGCCCCCGGCCATCCGCCCAGCCACCGCGCCCAGCGGACGCCAATTCCACCGACGACGCAGGGACTTACCGCCGATGGAGAGCCCGGCGATGTCGAGCAGCGAGGCATACTTCCGATAGTCGCCGCTGATGCGGATGAACGAGAACTGGCCGCCGAGCGGACCGCCAGCCTCGGTCAGGCCCATGATCGCATAGGTGCCGCTGCGGACATCGACTGGATCGTTTCGGGAGTCATAAATGACCGACTGGCTGACCGAGGAGAGCAGGTAGGGGTTGGTGAAGTCAAGCCCAAACCGGGGATCGAGCAGCTCTTTGATGTCGACGGTGTAGTTGAAGTATCGAAGGTACTCCAGCTGATACGCCAGCTTGAATCGCCAGGGCCCCTTGGGCTTCCAGGAGATCGAGGGCGAGACGGAGGGGTTGTCGAACTGGTAGGCCTGCTCAACGCCGCGCTCAAAGACGAGATCCAGCTCGACCTGATACCGCTCCGAAGGAAAACGCGGAATAAGGAGGTTAATCGACGTCTCTCCGGTGACTCCCTGTGAGGTAATCTCCACGACCTCTTCATCGCCAGTGTCGTCTCCATCGACGAGGCCGTCCAGAGAAACATCGCTGATGATGGAGTAGCCAATCCGGTTGGCAAAGGTGAGGCGCACCAAGCGGTTGAACAGGTTGGCGTGTCCAAGCTCCGCGGAGATGTGGGCGCCCTGCTGGCCAGACTCCAGCAGGAGACCGCCGCCGAGCTTGAGCTGCCGATACTTGCGCTCGGTGAGATCGATTCGGATGGGGATGACGTCTGCGGGGTGCACGGTGCTGTCGAGAATCGGGGTGACATTCACGACGGAGAAGACGCCCAGCGCGAAGAGCTTCTGGCGGGTCTTCGACAGGATGGATGCCCGAAAGGCGTCGCCTTCCTCAAACGAGACCTCCGCGAGAACCAGCTCCGGCGGGATGCCGAAGTCCCCGTTGATCTCGACCGGGCCGAAGGTACAGTCCGGGCCGAGATCGCCGATGAACCGAACCGTAGCAAGTTGCTCCTCCGGCCAGACCTCGACTGCACTGCGCACCGTGGTCCGCGCGTAGGACTGCTCCTGCATCCGGGCGATCACCGCCCCCTCTGTGGACTTGACTGCCGAGAGAGAGAACCGGCTGCCCGTCTCCAGCTCCGAGCTGGTCTCCAGCTGTGCAAGGAGCGGGCGCGCCCCCTTGCCCAGTGACTCCCATCCCTCCCAGATGACCGCGTCACCGTCGGTTCCCTCGATGCTGCCCAGGACCGTAGGCGCGCCCTCTTCGATGCGCCCGGTGAGTCGAACCGTCGGCGGGCGATTGGGGCGAAGGAAGCCTCCCCCCTCGCTGAGGACCTCGACATCCCAGCCCAGGAACTTCGCATCGAAGTGGCCGCGGTGGGCGTACCAGGTCTCGATCCGCCAGCCATCCATCCTCAGCACATCCGCGTCGAGGAAGACCCGGCGCTGCCGCGGGGCAATGAAGGTGAACCTCAGGGAGCGGCCCTGCTCCATGGCCGCACGCACGCTGTAGTCACCGGTGCCTTGAAAGGCGCTGCCGTTGTTGTCGAATCGGATCTGGCGAACCGCACACTCATTGGGGGGCTCGCAGGGGCTGGCCTGGGCGACGAGCACGCGCGATGCGGCCTCCGATGCGACCAGAGCTGGAGTGCCGCGGCCAGGAACAACCCGGCCTGTGCATCCGAGCAGAAACCCGGCCAGAATGCTCCAGCTCCCCATCGTCTCCCCGCCTGTCGACGAACCTACCACCCAAAAAAGAAACAGGCTCCGAAAAGGAGCCTGACATGCT
>JBLHNG010000349.1:0-8795 GCA_047621685.1 Myxococcota bacterium
ATTCCGATGGCCTGCTCTTCAACTGGACGGTCTCAAAGCCGGTTGTTTGGGGGCTCTTACAGCTCGGTGCAGCCGAGGTTGCTGTAGTAGCTGGTGTCGTGGCCCCAGACGTAGCAGGCAGAACCCTGCTCAGCGTAGTAGGTCACGGAGCCGTCGAAGGACGAGTCGCCGAACACGGTCTCGGTGCCCTCGGAGAGGCTAGCGAAGTCCCCCCCGTAGAGCAGGGAGACGCCGTTGGCGTTGGTGGGGTGGCAGTAGTAGAAGGTCTCGGTGATGTCGCCGTAGATGCAGTCCTCGCCGTACCAGCAGTTCTCGGGGCAGTCGGTCTCAGCCATGCCGAAGTAGCCAGAGGCGCTGCCGGTCTGGGTCAGGTCGACGGAGCCGGAGCCCCAGGACACGGAAGCGTCGAAGTCAGCGTTGAAGTCGGGGTCGGAGTCGGCGTCAGACCCGCCGGTGCCCTTCGCGATGTCCCCCCAATCAAGGCATGCGGTCATCGGGGTAAAGCTGGTCAAGCCGGTGATGATCACGATTCGGGATCGGGTCTTTTTCACTGTATTTCCACGGTTGGAAGTGGTGACGATAAGCTCGATGATACTGCTACTTTAACGTGCAGATCTCTGCTTCTTCAGCGCCATGCTAAAGCATACACCACGCTGCACTTCCCCCCCCCCCTGGGTCCGGTTCTGTAATTGGGTTAGCTCCTAGGTTTTGCTCCTGTCATGCGGCTCGCCGCTCGTCAGCCGGCGGTCCGGAGATGTAGGCAGCGGGTCAGCCCACGTCAGCCGCCCATCATCGGGTCCGCGTTGAGGACGGGAGCCTCGTCGAGGGTGGCGGCCCCGCGCGCTGTCCGCAGCGTGTCCAGCGTCCGCCCACCGCCCTCTCCGGTGGCGTTGAGCTGCTCTCCCTCCTGGTTGGCCTCCCAGATCGTCGCGGGGTCCGTCGCCAGCTCCAGGCTCAAGCTCCAGACATGGCCCAGATCGATGGCGGTGATGTTCTGGCCCACCCGATCCGCCGGCCGCAGCAGGACCGGCCAGAAGTACGCCCAGCTCGCCAGGACGGCCTCGGTCGGGTTGAACCGGGGAGGGGGGTAGCTGCTGGTGTCGAGGTTGATCGGGGCGCCACCGTTCCAGGTGAGCACCTTGACGGCCTCCTCAGTGATCTCCGGGTAGCCGCTCGTCAGCCGGATCATGTCCGCAGCGGCGAGGACCTTGCCTACCCCCACCATGGAGGACCAGGGCGGCACCCCGGGCTGGAGCGTGGTGTCTCCGGCGGCGTAGGTCGTGGTGAGGAAGGCGGCCCAGGCCTTGTCGACGTCGGCGGTGAAGCCCACCCGGCCGCCGCGGTCGAGGTGGTTCTGGAGCATCAGCAGCTTCCAGCCCAGGTCCGCCCCGCCGATCATGCTCTCCAGCGTGATCGTGATGCGCTTGCGGGTGCGTCCGATGGTCCGCTGACTCACCCCGGTCAACGTCACCGCGTCGGCAACCACCGTGTCGGTGCGCTCGGCGTAGGTGGTGACACACTCCCCAAGGCTGAGGACGACGGGCGTGCCGGGTCCGGGGGTGGGGTACAGGTAAAACGCAGCGTTCCAGCTCATGTCAGCCTCCGAGGACCTTGCCGTAGCGACCAGTCTTGCCGGCCTTGTCGATGGTCTGGCTCAGGCGAGGGAGTGCGGTGGGATCGACCACAGCGGTGTTGATCGTGATGCCGCCGCGGGTCTCATCGGGTCGCCCGAAGCCCCCAGCCTGCTTGAGCTGAGCAAACTCCCGCCGCAGTGGGCCACCCGCCGCAGTGGTCATCCCACCCGGCAGACGACGTCCCGAGAGGAGGTTGAGCAGCTGGGTGGCGATGGCTTCCGTCTCCCGCTGCGCGGAGCGGGCACTGGAGGCCGAACTGGAGGCGGTGGTCCGCGATGAACGCCTCTCCTGCTCCCGCTCCTCCTTGCGGTCATCGCGGTTGTCTCGCCAGCCCTGGATCCGCTCAGAGCCGTCTCCGAAGATGTCGAACAGCTCCTTGATGTCCGCCCAGATGGTCCCCCACAGCTCCCCGAAGAGGTCGCGGAAGAAGTCTCCCCAGGTCCCGATACTGAAGAGGGTGACGATCGCTTTGGCGGCCTCGATGGGCAGCCGGATGATCGCGGCGATGATGTGCAGGCTCCCCTCCAGGATGGCCTTCGGGAGTCCGACGAGGAGCAAGGTGGGCAGGCTGGCGATGCCCTCACCGAGCTGCTCGAAGAACCCGCTGATCCGCTCCGCGACCGCAGCACTGCCCTCGCTGCCTGCCTGACGAATGGCTGACTCCATGGCCTGCACGGTCTCGGTGTCCCCGCTGTCTCGGGCCGCCTGGAGCTGACCCTTCATCGCCATCGCCGCCGAGCCGATCGAGACCAGCGCCCCAATGGTCTCCTTGATCGCTCCGAAGATGCCACCCGCCGCACTCAGCGCCTTGCCGCCCATCGCGAGCAGCCCACCGGCCCCCTTCTTCAGGAGGCCCTTCAGTCCGCTGTCCATGAACGAGCCGGCATCCGAGAACTGCATCGAGGCGTCATCGAGCTTGACGGCCCACCCGTCGAGGATGGTGCCGGTCCCGGTGATGAGGTTGAGGGAGAAGGTGTTGAGCGAGCCCGAGAGCATCTCCTCAAAGCTGGCCGCCAGGTCTACGGCACTCTCCTGGGAGATCCCCTCGTCTTCCCCTGCCTTCGCCTCCTTCTGTGCTGCCGTGATCGCTGTGAGCTGGGAGGCGTATGCCTCTGCTGAGACTGCGCCCTCCTGGTAGAGCCGGCTCAGCTCGGCCTGGAGCTGGGCGAGGTTCTCCAGCGCGGTCAGCGGGGGCAGGTCGAGTGCATCGGTCAGCCGGACCTCGAAGTCGTCGAAGGCTGCCGACAGGGCGGCTGCGGCTTCCTCCTCGACTGCCTGGAGGACAGCGGCGTCGCCCTCCAACTTGCTCCGCTTCTCCGCCTGCTGCTTCTCTGCCTGCTGCTGCTGCTTCTGCGCCTCGGCCTGGGCCTTTGAAGCGTCGGCGGCTCGCTCCCGCTCATCGGCTTCTCGCCCCACCTCCGCGGCGGTCTCCCGTTGGTAGTCCGCGAGCAGGGCGACGTCTGCCATCCCCTCCTTCAGCCGAGCGTTCACGCCAGCGACCAGGCGCTCCTGGTGAGCAACCGCCGCATTGGTGCGCTCTATCGCAGCCTCCCGGTCGGCCAGGGTGTTGAGGGCGGCCTGCATTGGCCCGGTCAGGGCTTCCTCGGCCGCCAGTCGCCGCTGACCCTCTTCGATCGCGACGCTGTACTCCTGCGTTTTGGCTTCCAGGGCCTGCTTTGCGAGGTCTGCTTTCTCCTGAGCGGCTGACAGCCCCTCTCTCGCCAGCTCCATCTCCGCCTTGGTCGCCTCCTCCAGTTGCTTGACGCCCTGAAGCCGGTTCAACTCGAACTGGTCGATCTCGCCATTGATGAGCCTGATCTGCGTCGCCACATCCGTCAGCCCCTGGGTGAATTGCCGGTGCGCTTCTGCCGCCTCGGTGGCCCGCTCCGCCGCGGCCGCCATCTTCTCCTCAGCCTCTTCCACGGCCTTGGAGAGCTCGCGGTACACCAGCACCGCTGCGGCCACTGCAACGAGAACCGGTGCCAGCGCCAGCGCATAGGAGCCCAGCGCAGCCCCGCCCGCCGTGAAGGCCCGGGTGAGCCCGCTCATCCCCCGCAGGGCGTTCGCCGCCGCCGGGGAGACCCCCTGAACCGCTGCGGCCAGTCCACTCATCACCTTCGTCGAGGTCCGTCCGGTCTTCGCCATGGAGCCAAGACCGGTCGCGAGCCCCGCCACCGCCGGCATCGCGCCATCGACCCCATCCCCGACGCTCGTCGCCTCCGCGCTCAGGTCCCCCATCGCGCCCTGGGCGTCGACGGCAGAGTTCGTGAGCCCGTCCATCGTCTCCTGGGCGTCCTCGCCCTGGATGATCAGCTGGTAGACGACCTGGACATCAGACACGGGGCACCTCGTTCATCTTGAAGTTCTTTCCACCACTCCGCTGCATCGCTTCCGGGGGTGCCAGGCCGCCACACATCGCCCCGAGGATGCCGCCGGTGAAGGTCGTGACCGGGATGTTCGGGACGCACATCGCCTCCTCCCACCCCAACTGCTTCAGCAGCTCCGCGACCTCCTGGTCTGCGGCCGCGTGGCAGCGCACGGCGAGCAGGAAGTCGAACCAGGGCAGCGCGAGCAGTTCAGACGGCAGCCGTCCCGTCCGCTCCCCCATCTTCGCCAGCATTCGACAGGTCGGCGTGTCGAAATCGACCGACGCGCATCAGAGCGGCGGTGTAGCTGCTCCAACACTGCGTCACCACCAGCGGCCAGAGCGTGGCCGGGAAGAGATCGACCCAGAGCGGGCCGTTGTTGACGTCCTGTTCGGACTCATCGAGGGTCAGCGCCATGTCATTCCAGGTCTTCCCCCCGTCGATCGACGCGCCCCGACACCACAGCGCCGCCTGTGCACGGGCCTCGTTGGTGATCTTCAGTGCGGTCTCTTCGGTCAGGTCGTCCGTCTTCAATGCCTCCAGCCCCTCGGGGACCTGGTCACCCAGCGCCACCGCTGCAGCGACACTCGCCCGGACGAGCTGCCCCGCTTGAGACGCCTCGGTGGGGGTGATGCGGCGGAACCGGAGGCGCATGGTCGCGCCCTCGGCCCTGGGGTTGGGGAAGAGGCCGGTGTCGACCTCGGTGTGCATCCCTTTCTTGAGCAGGTCACCAAGCATCAGGCTTTCTCCGTCGCGGTGGGCTGGGCGTTGTTGGCGATGATGGTCACCGCCTTGTCGCTGCTGGTCTTCGCCTTGCCGCCCCAGGTCGCCTTCACACTGATCCGCCCATCCCCAGAGATCGGGTCGGAGTAGGTGAGCAGCTCGGCGTCGTCGATGTTGATCGTGAAGGTGTTGGTGCCATCCGTCCAGATGAAGGACAGGTCACCCTCCGTCGCGGCGATGTAGGCGTTGTAGGCGTCCATGTCCTCCAGGTCGAACTCCACGGAGACCTTCACCATGCGCTTTCCACCGGAGAAGTTCGGCTCCATGGTGTACTTCGACAGCACGCAGAATCGGGCCTCGATGGCGTTGTCGATCTCGATGTCGATCTTGATGGGGCAGATCGTGGTGATGGACGCCCAGGTGAAGCTCGCCGCGATCTCCCCGAACTCCACGATCGGGGGGTTGGGCACGGTCCAGGCGATGGTCCGTGGTGTCACGCGGCCGGTGGGGGACTTCTCTGCGATGAAGCTGAAGCCACACTGGAGGCCCTGGTTGACCGCGTAGGAGAAGGTGGCCTTGGCGATCTTCGCGCCCTGGATGACCTCTTCGTAGGCTTCCCCAGTCATCTTCACCAGGGTGAGGATCGCGAGGCTGGTGTCGGGGGTGTAGGTGTGGGGGTAGATGCCGCTCACGATGGAGCCGGTGGCGCTGTTGCCGAGCAGCGCATCCCAGAGGATCCCCGCACCCTCGTAGGGAACCTCGATCTTGAAGCTGCCGTCTGCGGCGATGGTTCCCTCTCGGTAGCCCTGGGTGAAGCCCTGGGTGGGAGAGATGGAGGCGGACTCATTGCGGGTGGGCTTCTGGTTGTAGTCCACGTCGATGATGTTGAACGGCCGCATGTCGGCTTCGGTGATGTTCGGGGTTCCCCAGGCCGACTGGGGTGCGATGAGGAGCGCGCTGCCGGCGCCGAAGAGAGGCATGAGGGGTCTCCTTACGAGTCGAGGACCTGGAGGCTGGCCGGGTAGACGAGCCGCTGTCCGAGGTTGGTGGTGGCGGTGACGGTCACTGCGTAGGTGGTGCCCGAGAGGCCCGCGCGGAGGTCCACCCGGACGAACTGGCTGCCGACGAACCGGAAGCGGCCGAGGTCTGAGAGGGAGGGCTGGGCGGTCGGTGTCGCGTCGAAGAGGTCGATCTTGACGTAGGACAGCCACTCCAGGCCCACGACGCCCCGGCTCTTGCTGCGGCGCTGCGCCATGCCGGGGAAGCGGACCCAGAGGTCACGGATCTCGGTGCTGCGCTTCGTCCACACGTCCTGGTTCCGACCCGACCGGGGGGCGCTGTGAGTCGCCAGCCAGCCGCCGGGCTTCGCCAGGGTGATGCTGGCGGTGAGCGGCGAGGAGACCGTCGCGCCGGGTGCGGGGTCGGTGGCCGCGCTGCTGTCGCCGTAGTGCAGCCACAGCAGGCAGACGGCCTTGCCGCTGGGGGCATCCCAGTCCTGGATATTGAGCGTGAGGACCCGGCTGCCGTGGTCGGGGGGACCGACCCGCGCGAAGGTGAGCTTCGTGGTTCCGTCGACGTCGGTGAGGACCACATCGAAGAAGTCGCTCCGGGTGTTCTCCCAGAAGTGGTCCCAGTCGACGGGGATGGTGACCTGGACGTCCTGGTTGACCTCCGTGGAGCCGAAGGTGCCCGTCGAGATCTCGACGGCGATGGGGGTCTGGAAGCGGAGGCTGGCGCTGTAGGTGCTCATGAGCAGGGAGTCCGCCAGGTGAAGGTGAGGTCGAGGCGGACCATCTCGCGGTCGGGGTGCGCGAAGAGGTGCCCGGGGAACAGCGTGGAGGCGATCACTGGGAGCTGGAGGCTGGTGAGTCCGAGGGTGGTCCGGGTGGTCGTCAGCCAGCTCGAGTCCTCAAAGGCGGCGAGCAGGTCCGCCTCCAGGTCGAGGGCCACCAGGTGCATCGCGGTGTCGCTGGCCTTGCCGATCCAGACATCGACGAAGATCCGAGGACCACGGCTGCGACTGTGGGCGACGTTGACGTTCTTGCTCTGGCTGGTCAGCTTGTAGACGAACGCGATCGGGGGGCTGGTCGGCAGCCCCCGTCCCCACCGGCCGACGTAGGTGCGGGTGGCGTCGGTGAGGTTGATGCTGCTGTGCCCGGTGCCGTCGAGGGCCTGGAGACGGGTCATCACCGCCTCGACGAGCTGGCGCTGGAGGGAGGCGCTCATGTCAGTGCCGCATGAAGGAAGTCGAGCAGGGCGTTCTCAACCGGGCGGAGGCCCTCGTCAAAGGCGGTGCGGAGGTAGAGCGTGCCGGGGTTGGTCGCTGGGCTGCCCTGCGCGTCGGTGTACTCCCAGCCGAACTCCTGGTAGACCGCATGCGCGCTGTCCAGGGTGCCGCCGGCCACCAGGCTGATCTCGACGCCGGCGGGGAGCTGCTCGGCGTCGAACCGGATGGAGTCGTGGAGGGCGAAGGTCCGCGGCGTCATGAATGAGACCGCATTGCCCTGCGCCTGGCGGACCATCTCCGCACCGATGTCCCCACCGACCTGCTGGATGCCCGCAGCGATGCCGCCGGATGCAAGCCGGTCGAAGGTGTCGACCATCTCATCGAAGCTGATCACCCTCATCCGATCTGCCCCCGGTCGAGCTGGAAGGGCGCGAGGAGCTGTCGAGCGCTGGGCAGCAGGGTGAAGGCACGCACACCAGCGGAGGCGCCATCGATGGCCTGGGCGGTCTTGCCGACAAGTCCGCGGTTGTTCCAGAGGTGCTGGAGCTGGAGCCCTGCGGCGAACTCCATGTCAGTGGGGATGGTCTCGTAGCCGGCGGTCAGCACGATCTTGAGCGCCCGCCGTGCCGTGGACCAGCCCGTCTTGAGCGGGTTCTTCTCGACGCTCCAGTCGTCCTCGAAGAGGGTGTAGTCGGTGTCCGCGACGAGGGTGTCAGTCCCCCAGGCCCAGTTCTCGTCCTCGTGGATGGTGGTGATGTCGCCCACCACCGGCCAGATCGGCAACAGGAGACGAGAGGAGCCGGCGGTGGCGAGCGGAGCGCGTCCGCTGGCGCTCCAGTCGTAGAGGGGGAGGTTGCCACCCCAGGGCCCGCCGTTGCCCCGCTCCGCTACCCCGGAGAGGTAGAGGGTGTAGCTCGCATCCTCCACCGTGGGCACGGCAGCGCCGGCGAAAGCACCGAAGCCGCAGTGGGTCGCGATCACTCGGTCGATCGCGGTCAGGTAGCCAGTCAGGGCGGTGTCGTCCTGGGTCCCTTGGAGGTCCTTGAGGTAGACGCTTTTCGCGGTGGCGAGGTCGAGGATCATCGGCACACCTCACCGGGCAAAGCACCGGAAGTGGAAACCGTTACCACCCCGAGGGGCACCTCCAGACGTTGGTCTGGCGTGTCCTCAGAGGGGTCTGTGGGGTCGAGTCGAGGCCGCACCACCACCGCACCCACCACCATGCCGGGGAGGGCATGGGGCGAGGCGGTGACCCCGAGGGGCTGTGGTGCCGGCCAGGTCATTACGAGCGGGCCTGGGTGCGCTGGCCTCGCTTGAGGATGACCACGAGCCGCCCGTCGATGGCCGCACCGGTTCCGGTGTGCACGACCTTGACCTTCGGCGACGTCGGCGCGCTGTTGCCGACGATCACCTGGTGCTCTGCACCGTAGAAGACCGCGCCGGCATCACCCGTGAAGGCGAGGTTGGCCGGGACGCCATCGGTGAGGGCACCGTCCGCAGTGGTCAGGGTCGACCAGTCCGCGATCACGGTGGTGCCATCGGAGGCGAGGACCTGGATGTCGGCGTAGTTGGCGGCGTCGACGGCGGTGGTGGCGTTCGGGCAGAAGACCGCCTTGTAGAGGTGCCAGGGCGTGTCGTCGATCACCGGCAGCTTCGTGGTGAGGGCGGTGCCGGCAGCCACGTCGATGAGAACGCTGAGGGTAAGGAACTGGAGAATGTCCATGAGGAGCCTCGATAGAGGGAGATGGAGAGGGTGGGGTGGCGATCAGAGGGTGGGGTGGCGATCAGCGGGTGAGCGACCTGGTGGGATGTCGGCGACGCGGGGCCGCCGACATCCCCAGGTCG
>JBLHNG010000350.1:0-8777 GCA_047621685.1 Myxococcota bacterium
AGGGAGAGCATCGGGGCGGCTCCAGCGGGGGTGCGTCCCTGGTGGATCTCGTAGCCAGACACCGCCAGTCCTTCCGGCAGCAGCCAGCCGCCCCGGGTGGTCCCCGAGACATCTCGGACCTGCTTGCTCTCAGAGAACCGGGTGTGCACATCCAGCAGTCCCAGCCCCTCAATGCGGCCCGAGCCGCCCCCGGTGCCGCCCGGGTCTGACAGCGACTGACCGAGGATCTGAAAGCCCCCACACAGCCCCAGCACCGGGATCCCGCGCTTCGCCGCAGCGATCACGCTGGCATCCAGGCCCCGACGACGCATCCAGCGCAGATCGGAGAGGGTGTCCTTGGCGCCGGGCAGGATGAGCAGGTCGGGATTGCCGACGTCCTCGAGGCGGGCCGCATAGCGCACAGACACCCCGGACAGGGTCTCCAGGGCATCGAGGTCGGTGAAGTTCGAGACCGTCGGCAGCCGAATCGCGCAGACGTCGATGGCACCGACCAGGCTGGCGGAGGTGAGGTCCTGGGAGTCCTCGTTGTCGATGTGGATGTCGCTGCGCAGCGGGATGACGCCGAGGACCGGGACGCCGGTGAGGTCCTCGAACATCTGCGGGCCAGGGGCGAGCAGTCTCGGATCGCCACGGAAGCGGTTGATGAGCGCACCCTTAAACAGCGCCCGCTCGTCCTCTTCGAGCAGGGCGAGGGTGCCGAACAGGCTGGCGAACACCCCGCCGCGCTCGATGTCTCCGACCAGCAGCGCGCTCCCTGGCTGGCCGGAGGCCCGGGCGCGATCGATGGCGTAGCGGGCCATCGACATGTTCACGATGTCCCGGCTCTTGAGGTTGATCTCTGCCGGAGAGCCTGCTCCTTCCAGCACGATGATGTCGTACTGAGCGGCCAGCCGGTCGTAGGCGGCGTGGACTTCTGCCTGCCACTCCAGGAGCCGCTCCCGGTAGTTGATCGCCGCCATGTGGCCCAGCGGCTCGCCCAGCAGCACGACCTGGCTGCCCATCACCCCGGTCGGCTTGAGCAGCAGCGGGTTCATGTCGACATGGGGGACGAGCCCGGCAGCGGCAGCCTGTGCGGCCTGTGCCCGTCCGATCTCCCCCCAACCTCCGCTGGCAGTGCGGGCCGGGGCGGCGTTGTTGGACATGTTCTGCGCCTTGAACGGCGCGACCTTGTAGCCCTTCCGCAGCAGCAGCCGGCAGAGCGCGGTGGCGATCCAGCTCTTGCCGACGTTGGAAGCACAGCCCAGGATCATCAGTGCGGCAGCCATCTATCGCTCCTTCTTCTCAGCGCGTTGCTTCTCAGCTCTCTGTGCGACCCAGGTGCGCACGCCCTCGTCGATCACCGCAAACGCCACCTGACCCATCGCGCTCCCGGCGGCAGTGTGCTTGCCGCACCAGGGCAGGGGCTCGCCAGAGAGGGGGGCGGCGATGATGATGGCGTCGGTTCCGGTACCGGTCGCCGGCTTCCCGCTCCGTCGGCTGGGCCAGGATGCTGCGGACACCGCCGCAGTGCGGGCCTCCACAGCAATGGCCACCGCCTCGACCAGCGCGGCGTCGGTCAGCGGCACGGAGAGGCAGACCAGGAGGTTGATGGTGCCCAGCGGCGCAAAGCCCGGCGGATCCCCGACGCGCAGGGCGTTGCTGAGTCCCACTGTGGCGACCGCTTCGGCACGAATCCCCTCGGAGGTTGCGGCGGCGGTGTGGACGTGGGCGAGGTTGCGGCTGGTCATCATCGCCACGGACTCACTCAGCCCGGCGTCCGAGAGGCGGGTGGTGAGCAGGGCGATCGGGTCGGAGCCGATTGGCAGGTCGGTGTTGCGGAAGTAGGTCCACACCACATCCTGAGCGACCGTCAGCCCGCCACCATGGACTGCCGAGGACAGCATCCGATGCGGACCACCCAGCCGAGCGACCACCATCTTCTCTCGCCGCTCCAGTGAGATCGTCTCCAGCACCGCGTCTCCTGGCGGCGGACTATCCCAGCAATGCACCACCGGCTGTGACCAGGATGGCGATTCATCCGACAGTGTCGGGCTTCTTCCATTTTAGAAGCGGATCTTCGCGGCCTGGCGATCCCGGTGGTCAACTACAGGCTGTGTCTGGCGATTTTCCCGTTAAACTGATCCTTGAAACCCAGGAGAATCCATCATGCGCACCGCCCTTCTGTCTCTCGCCCTCCTCTTCTCTGTCGATGCCTACGCCTGCCCGATGGCGGATGCTGCTTCGTACTCCACCGCCGCCGCTGCGGTCCAGAGCGCTGATGGCACCAAGGCTGCCTTCGCGGTCACCGGCCTGACCTGCACCTCCACCTCCGCGCAGGTCACTGCCGCACTTGAGGGTATTGAGGGCGTGACTGCTGCTGCGGTCGACTACCAGACCGGCGAGGCCGTGGTCTCCTTTGACAGCGCGAAGACCAGCACCGACGCCCTGCTCGCGGCAATCACCGAGACCGGCTACGCTGCGGAGAAGAAGCAGGAGAGCTGAGCCTCCGCCTCTACCGTAGACGCGCCTGTCGCTCATGCGGCAGGCGTGTTTTATTTTGGCAGACCTGCTCCCTGTTCGCACCCGCTCAGAGAGAGCCCGATGTCCTCAAGAGAGTTCATCGCGTTGGGAACCGCCAGCCAGGTCCCCACGCGATACCGAAATCACAACGCCTACTTCCTCCGGTGGGATGAGCACGGCCTGCTGTTTGACCCCGGTGAGGGCACCCAGCGGCAGATGACCTACGCTGGCCTCGCCGCCTCGCAGCTCAACCGCGTCTTCATCACCCACTTCCACGGCGATCACTGCCTGGGCCTCGCCGGCCTCGTGCAGCGCATCTCACTGGACGGGGTCGGCCACCCGGTCCACGTCCACTACCCGGCGTCGGGTCAGGTGTTCTTCGACCGGCTGCGTCGGGCTTCGATCTTCCACGACAAGTCCGACATCCGGCCTGAGCCGATTCGCGAAGAGGGTGTGCTGTTTACTGAGGACAAGTTCACGATGAGCACCCGGAAGCTCAAGCACGGCGTGCCGTCATGGGGCTTCCGGCTCCAGGAGAACGACAGCCGTCGCATGCTCCCCGCGAAGCTCGCTGAGCTTGGCGTCCGGGGTCCGGCGGTGGGGCAGCTCCTCAAGCAGGGCAGCATCGAGCACGATGGTCGGACGATCCAGGTCGAGGAGGTCAGCGAGCCGCGTCCGGGGCAGGTGTTCGCCTTCGTGATGGACACCCGCATCTGCGACAACGCCTTCGCGCTGGCCGAGGGGGCGGACCTGCTGGTCTGCGAGTCGACCTACCTCGCCTCTGAGGAGAGCGAAGCCATCGCCCGCGGCCACATGACCGCCGGCCAGGCTGCCCGGATCGCGAAGGAGAGCGGTGCCCGTCGGCTGGTGCTGACTCACTTCTCCCAGCGGTATCCGGACTCGCGTGCGTTTCTTGACGAAGCGCAGGCGATTCATGACGATGTTGTGGTGGTGAGTGATGGGGATGTGGTCGCTGTGCCGAAGCGGCGTTGAGACGCTGCGAGGCAGGAATGCGGCACCCGCTGAGGTTCAGGACGGTCCTGTAAGGGGGCGTGGGGTGGTGACCTCCAGCATGACACCCGCGGCTCACCGCCTTGCTTCAATACCCCAGGAAGCTCGACATCCAGCGCTCGGCCCGCTTCAGAGTCCACCCTTTACGCCGCGCATAGTCCACAACCTGATCCTTCTGCACCTTGCCAACCCCAAAGTACTTCGACGCCGGGTGCGCAAAGTAGAACCCGCTCACACTCGCAGCCGGAGTCATCGCCATGCCATCCGTCAGCTCGACCCCAATGTTCTTCGTGACATCCAGCAGCTCAAACAGCGCCACCTTCTCAGTGTGCTCGGGGCAAGCCGGATAGCCCGGCGCGGGTCGAATCCCCTGGTAGGACTCAGACACAAGATCCTCGTTGGACAGATCCTCCACAGCATAGCCCCAGTAGTCGGTGCGTACCCGCTGGTGGAGCCGCTCGGCGAACGCCTCAGCGAGCCGGTCGGCCAGGGACTTGAGCATGATCGCGCTGTAGTCGTCGTGATCGGCCTTAAACCGGGCGATGTGCGGCTCGATGCCGATGCCGGCGGTCACCGCGAAGCCACCGACCCAGTCCGGGATACCGACGGGGGCCACGAAGTCGGCCAGGGCGAGGTTGGGACGGCCCGGGGGCTTGTCGGCCTGCTGGCGGAGGGTGTGGATGGTGGCGCGGACGGTCGTGCGCTCGGTGTCGGCGAACAGGGTGATGTCGTCGCCCTCGGTGTTGGCCGGGTAGATGCCGAGCACCCCCCGAGCCTCCAACCAGCGACCGTCGATGATGCGCTTGAGCATGGCCTTCGCGTCTGCGAGCAGCGACCGGGCCTGCTCTCCGACCACCGCGTCTTCGAGGATGCGTGGGTAGCTCCCGGCAAGCTCCCAGGTCCGGAAGAACGGCGTCCAGTCGATGTACCGGGCCAGCTCTTCGAGCGGGTAGCGGTTGAGCACCCGGGTGCCGATGAAGCCGGGCTTTGGCGGGGGCTGGGCGACAAAGTCGAGCTTGAGGCGGTTGCTGCGGGCCTGCGCCATCGAGGCTGAGCGGCGCTTTGTGAGGCTCGCAGCACGGCGGACTGCCATCTCGGTGTACTGGGTGCGGATCTCGGCGGTGTACGTCGCACTCTCGGTGCTGCCGAGCTTGCTGACCACCCCGACCGCCCGACTGGCATCGGTGACGTAGATGATCGGGTGGTCGTAGGCCGGGGCGATCTTGACGGCGGTGTGGATCTTCGAGGTGGTCGCGCCGCCGATGAGCAGCGGCATGGTGAAGCCCCGTCGCTTCATCTCGCTGGCGACATTGACCATCTCATCGAGCGACGGGGTGATGAGTCCAGACAGGCCGATCATGTCCACGCCCTCCGCGATGGCGGCGTCGAGGATCTTCTTGGCGGGCACCATCACGCCGAGGTCGATGACGTCGTAGTTGTTGCACTGCAGGACCACGCCGACGATGTTCTTGCCGATGTCGTGCACGTCGCCCTTGACGGTGGCCATCAGGATCTTGCCCTTGCTGGCGGCGTCTGCGGGCTTCTCGTCTTCGAGGTAGGGCAGCAGCCAGGCGACAGCCTTCTTCATGACCCGGGCGGACTTCACCACCTGGGGCAGGAACATCTTGCCGGCACCAAACAGGTCGCCGACCACGTTCATGCCGTCCATCAGCGGCCCCTCGATGACTGACAGCGCAGCAGGCTGCTCCAGGCGGGCCTCCTCGGTGTCCTCCTCGATGAACCGGGTGACGCCATGGACGAGGGCATGGGTGAGACGCGCACCGACCGGGGCCTCTCGCCAGGAGAGGTCTTCTTTGCGGGCGCGGCCCTGTCCCTTGGCATCGGAGGCGATGTCGAGCAGCCGCTCGGTGGCGTCTGGGCGGCGGTTGAGCACCACATCCTCGACCCGCTCCCGCAGCTCCTTGGGCAGGTTCTCGTAGACCGCCAGCTGCCCGGCGTTGACGATTCCCATGTCCATGCCGGCCTGGATGGCGTGGTACAGGAACACGCTGTGGATCGCCTCGCGGATCGGGTTGTTGCCCCGAAACGAGAACGAGACGTTGCTCACCCCGCCCGAGACCCGTGCCCCAGGCAGGTTCTCCTTGATCCACTTCGTCGCCTCGATGAAGTCGACCCCGTAGTTGTTGTGCTCCTCGATGCCGGTGGCGATGGCAAAGATGTTGGGGTCGAAGATGATGTCCTCAGGCGGGAAGCCGACCTGCTCGGTGAGGATCTTGTAGCTGCGCGCACAGATCATGGTCTTGCGGGCGACGGTGTCTGCCTGTCCCTTCTCATCAAACGCCATCACGATGACCGCCGCGCCGTAGCGCCGCACCAGCTTCGCCTGATGAATGAAGCTCTCCTCGCCCTCCTTGAGCGAGATGGAATTGACCACCCCCTTGCCCTGCATGCACTTCAGGCCCGCCTCGATGACGCTCCACTTCGAGCTGTCCACCATCACCGGAACCCGGCTGATGTCTGGCTCCGATGCGATGAGGTTGAGGAAGGTCGTCATGGCCTCCTCGGAGTCCAGCATGCCCTCGTCCATGTTGACGTCGATGATCTGGGCGCCGTTGCGGACCTGGTGGCGGGCGACGTTCAGGGCGGTCTCGTAGTCGCCGGACTTGATCAGCTCCCGGAAGCGGGCTGAGCCGGTGACGTTGGTGCGCTCGCCGATGTTGACGAACAGCTGCCCCTCGCCGCCGATGTTGACCGGCTCAAGGCCCGACAGCTTCAGCTTGCGTGCCTGCTCAGGGATGGCACGACCGGGCAGGCCCTCGACGGCCCTGGCGATCGCGGCGATGTGGGCGGGGGTGGTCCCGCAGCAGCCGCCGACGAAGTTGACCAGCCCCCGCTGCGCCCACTCGCCGAGCTGAGCGGCGAAGTCCTCGGGGTCCTCGTCGTAGCCGCCGAATTCGTTGGGGAGGCCGGCGTTGGGGTAGGCGGAGACTGCCACATCCGCCATCCGGGAGAGGTCGGAGATGTACTGGCGAAGCTCTCGGGCACCCAGCGCGCAGTTCAGCCCGATGCTCAGGGGCTGGGCGTGGCGCATGGAGTGCCAGAACGCCTCGGTGGTCTGCCCGGAGAGGGTGCGACCGGAGGCATCGGTGATGGTGCCCGAGATCATCACCGGCAGGTGGCGCCCGGTGTCCTCGGCGAGCTTGTCGACCGCGAACAGGGCGGCCTTGGCGTTGAGGGTGTCGAAGATGGTCTCGACCATCAGGATGTCCGCGCCCCCGTCGACGAGGCCCCGGGCGGCGTCGTAGTAGGCCGCGACGAGCGCATCGTAGGTGACGTTGCGGGCGGCGGGGTTGTTGACGTCGGGGGAGAGGGAGGCGGTGCGGGTGGTCGGCCCGAGGGCGCCAGCGACCCAGATCGGCTTGCCCCGTCGGATGCCGCCCTCCTCCGCGCGCTCCCGAGCCAGCTTCGCGGCGGCGAGGTTGACCGCGTAGGCCTCATCCTGGAGGTCGTAGTCGGCCAGGGAGATGGAGTTGGCGTTGAAGGTGTTGGTCTCGATGATGTCGGAGCCGGCGTCGATGTAGGCGTCGTGGATGGCGCCGATGATGTCGGGTCGGGTGAACGAGAGCAGGTCGTTGCAGCCCTGGAGCGGGCTGGCGTGGCCTCCGTAGCGTTCGCCCCGGAAGTCGCTCTCTTCGAGCTTGTAGCGCTGGATCATGGAGCCCATGGCGCCGTCGAGGAGGAGGATGCGCTGGGAGAGGATGTCGTGAAGCTGCTGGGTGCGGGTCATGGGGACTCCAGGGTCAGCGCCGATGGGCATAGAGGGTGATGTACTCAAAGTGCGGAGCGCGGCGCTCTCGGCCGCTGACCTCGCACCGATCAATGGAGAATCCGGTCGCCTCGGCCAGCTCGCTGAGGGCCTCGACAGAGAAGCCGCTGTTGAGCTGGTTGTAGCTGGCGATGATGTCGTCGTGGGCGTGGGTGTGCAGCGCGACGACCGACAGCCTTCCGCCGCCGACCAGCAGCCGAGCGGCCTCAGTGAGCACCGTCTCTGGGGTGGCGGTGTAGGAGAGGCTGGAGAGCAGCAGGGCGTGGTCGAAGGTGGCGGCAGGCAGGGGCACGGCGTGCATGTCACCCTGAACGAAGCGCACGTTCTTGAGGTGGGAGAGGCGGCGCTGGTTGGTGGCGACGACCTTCTCGGAGATGTCCAGACAGATCACTGAGGTGGCCTGACCCGACAGCAGCTCGGCAGCGGCGGAGTCCCCCGAGGCGATGTCGATGATGCGCCCCAGCCGGGTCAGCCCGACCAGTCCATGGGCCAGTGCTGGCCAGGTCCGCCCCGGGGAGTAGTGCCGGGCCATCATTCCCGCGACGCTCTCCGCCCAGGTCTCACCGCGCGCCGAGATGACCTCCGCCGCCCGCCGCCGGTCGACTGAGAGCAGAGGATCGTCGGTGCTGGCGAACACCGCCTGGAGGATGCGGCCATTCTCTGGGGGCCATCGGGCCTTGTCCAGCCCATAGAACGACGAGCCACCCTCGCGACGATCCCGAACAAACCCAGACTCTCGGAGCTTTCGGAGATGCGTGGAGATGCGCGGCTGGGGGAGCTGGGTGATGCGGGTCAGCTCCGCAACGGTCAGCTCATCCTCGCTGAGGAGGGATAAGAGACGGACCCGGGTCTGATCTCCCAGTGCCCGACAGAGCGCAGTGGTGGTATCGAGGGTGGTCAGTGGCGTCTTCCTGGAGGGGGTCGTCTTGGATATCTCGATATCCGAATAAACAGATAAACACAAAGCGGATTTCCCGCTCACCGCCGCACGAGGATTCCATGATCACCTTCGCAGCACTCCTTATCGCTGGATGCACCTCAGGCAATGGCGACTCTGGCTCCCTGGTGGACTGTGCGGGGGCCTATGGCTACGACTGCCCCTCCACTGATGCACAGTCGGCGCTGGATCGCATGAACGAGCTGCGGGCAGAGGCCGGCCTGTCACCGACCGTGCTGGAGTCTCGGCTCGACGCCGCCTCCCAGGCACACACCGACTACATGGCCAACAACAGCGACTTCAACCACTCCGAAGACGCAGCAAAGCCCGGCTACACCGGCGACTGGGTGTGGGATCGCATGGAGACCGCCGGCTATCCCCTGGAGCCGGGGCGGGTGTGGATGGAGGTCATCTCCAAGGGGCTCACCCCCGCAGACGCCATCGACGGCTGGATCGGCACGGTCTACCACCGCATCCCGTTCACCTCTGCTGAGCTGGTCGAGGTGGGCTTCGGCTACACCGACGACTACGCTGGCATGGCCC
>JBLHNG010000351.1:0-8776 GCA_047621685.1 Myxococcota bacterium
GCGGAGATCCTCTCGGAGGACGAACGCCCGCTGGTAGCGGTGCCTCGGGTTGAGGGACAGCGCCCGGTACAGCACCTTGTCGAGCCCCGGCATGACCTCGCGGGCGGACAGGAGCTGAGTGGTGATCTCGACCCGTCGGATGCGGTTGATGGTCTGGAGGTTGTTGTCCGAACGGAACAGCGTCTCCAGGGTCAGCATCTCGTAGAGCAGCGAGCCCAGGGAGAAGATGTCTGAGGCCGGGGTGAGCTTCTGGTCGGGGTGGGTCTGCTCGGGGGAGAGGTACTCCACCCGCACCGGGACCGGGTTCTGCATTCCACCGTGGGACAGGACGGTCGGAGAGCGGGACAGCCCGTAGCTGCCAAGCACGACCTTGCCCTCGCGGGTGATCTGGATGGCGCTGGGCTTGAGCGCGAGGTGGAGCACGCTGCCAGAGCCCGTGCCCTTTCCGGGGCGACCGTGCAGTGCCTCCAGGCCGTTGCAGATCTGGGTGGCGAGGTTGAGGTAGACATTGTGCGGGATCGGAGAGTCGTTCTCCCGACACCAGCGCAAGACGCGCTCCAGGCTCACCCCGTCGACGAGATCCTCGACGATGAATCGGTCATCGCCGTCAGCAACCCAGTCCAGGACCCGGACGAGGAAGGGGTGACGGACGCCGAGCAGATCGCGGACCCGAGCCTCAGTAGAGGCCATCCGGGTTGGATCATGGAGCACGTAGGGCAGGATGCGACGGACGAGAACGCCCTGGCTTCCTTGCTCGTCGAGGATGCCGTGGTAGCTCTCCGCGACCCCTCCCGTGCCGAGCTTACGGATGAGAGTGAACGGCCCGACAGTTTTGGGCAGGAGCATCATGGTGGATCTCTCCTGGATTGAGGGCAGCCGCCCCCTCGGCAGAGCACTCCCCCCGAGCACTCTTCAAATTGGTTGATAGCGCGCTGGCTATCCCCTGGTCAAGACTGGGTTAGGAACGAAGCCAGATGATCTGGATTCTACTCACCGGCTGTGCCCTGAATGCTCGACACTCTGGGCTCCTTGAAGTTGACGGCAGTCAGCTCCGTCTCCATGAGCCTTTTGGCTCGACCCGGGTGCTCATTCCGGGCACCGATGACCCGGAGCTGTTCTACCTGGGCGGCTGCGGTGTGGAGATCGAGGGCGCGACTTTTCTTCGCCGAATGACCGTCCGTCGCTGGCGGGTGACTGATGCCGGCGATGGCAGCCAGCCGTTCATCGGCTCCCTCAGCCGTCCCGGGGCGCAGTACCTGCTTGAGGACTGGAACACCGGCACCACCCTCTACCTCGACCCGGACTCCCTCGGCACGCTCGCGGAGCATGTCGGAGACACGGTCCTTGTCGTGGGGTTCGTCAGCGGGGCTCAGCAGGTCACAGTGGTTTCCTGGCGGAGCCTGAGCGGGGAGTGATATGGCGTGGGCCTTTTTCGGGTATGCCCACCCACTCACCGGAGTCCGCCCATGTCCCGTCGCCTCGCCCTGCTGTCCGTTTCAGACAAGACCGACATCGTCAAGCTCGGCACTGGTCTGATCCAGGCCGGCTACACCCTCCTGTCCACCGGTGGAACCGCACGCGCGCTGAAGGCCGCCGGGCTGGATGTGCTGCCGGTCAATGAGCTGACCGGTCACCCAGAGATCATGAACGGTCGGGTCAAGACCCTGCACCCGAAGATCCACGGCGGCATCCTCGGCCTGAGAGACACCCACGCTGAAGAGGCCGCAGCCCATGACGTGGAGTGGATCGATGTGGTCGTGGTGAACCTCTACCCCTTCGAGTCCACCGTCTCCCGCCCCGGGGTCACGCTGGCCGAGGCCGTGGAGCAGATCGACATCGGCGGGCCGTCCATGGTGCGCTCGGCGGCGAAGAACCACCGGTACGTCACTGTCCTGACCAGCCCGGCGGACTACGACGGCGTCCTGGCTGAGATCGCCGGTGGCGGGGTCAGCGAGCAGACCCGTCAGGCA
This sequence comes from Myxococcota bacterium, assembly GCA_047621685.1. Taxonomy (GTDB): domain Bacteria; phylum Myxococcota_A; class UBA796; order UBA796; family UBA796; genus JAQXDW01. The sequence continues at coordinate 1,971 of JBLHNG010000351.1, forward strand.
CTCGCCGTCGCCGCCTTCCAGCACACCGCAGCGTATGACGCCCTGATCTCCAGCTGGCTCTCCACCCGCATGGAGATTGCCACCGCGCCGGCAGAGGCCGCCATCCCGCTGCGCCAGGTGCAGTCTCTCCGCTACGGCGAGAACCCGCACCAGTCCGCAGTCTTCTACGCCTCCCCCGGTGAGGGCGGACGCTCCCTGGCTCGTGCCGAGCAGCTCCAGGGCAAGAAGCTGTCGTTTAACAACCTCGCTGACCTCGACGGCTGCCTGCGGGCGGTGTTCGAGTTCGACGAGCCGGCCTGTGTGGTCGTCAAGCACATGAACCCCTGCGGTGCTGCGGTGCATGCTGACGGGCCGACTGCGGCGTTTGTGCTCGCCCTGTCTGCCGATCCGGTGAGCGCCTATGGCGGGATCGTTGCGTTCAACCGCCCCATCGGTGTCGAGACCGTCAAGGCCCTGCGCAAGAGCCGCACGTTCTTCGAGGTGCTCGCTGCCCCGGGCTTCACCGACGAGGCCCGTGCGCTGCTCGCCCCGCGGGAGCGTCTCCGGGTGATGCTGCTGCCCGAGGACTGGATCACCGCTCGACCTGCCGGCAAGGATGCCCGACGGGTCCAGGGTGGCTGGTTGCTCCAAGACTGGGACGTCGACGCGTCGTATGAGTGGAAGGTCGCTTCAAAGAGCACCCCGAACAACGACACTGCCGCGGCCCTGCAATTCGCCTGGCGAGTCTGCCGCAGCGTGAAGTCCAATGCCATCGTGCTGGCTCGTGCGGTCGATGGCGGCTTTGTCCTCAACGGAGTGGGTGCTGGGCAGATGTCCCGGGTCGACAGCGTGCGGCTGGCCCTCTCCAAGGCCACCCGCGAGGTTCCCGGCTCGGTCCTCGCCTCAGACGCCTTCTTCCCGTTCCCCGATGGGGTGGAGATCGCGATCGCGGCTGGGGTGACGGCGTTCGTGCAGCCCGGCGGCTCGATCCGTGACGATAAGATCCTCGCTGCGGTTGATGGGGCCGAGGCGAGCATGGTGTTCACCGGCGCCCGACACTTCCGCCACTGAGCACGCTGCGCTACCCCGAGCCGCCGCATCGTTCTATACTTCTCGGCGTGGAAAGCCAGGACACCCTCTACTGCTTCTCGTGTGGCCGACCGGTCCCCTCCGGTCAGGCGGTTCCGTTCTGCGGCGTCTGCAGCAGCTCGGGACCGCAGGTGTCTGGAAAGTCACTTCGGTGGTTGGTCCGTGGGGCGGAGAACCTCCCCCGTGGCTCCCTCTCAAAGGAAGAGCTCATCGACCTGCTCGCGCAGGATGTGATGACCGGAGAGGCGGAGGTCGCTCGGGAGGGCGGGACCTGGCGGATGCTGATGGAGCATCCGGACTTCCGTGGGATCTTCCTCCCCGGGACCATGCAGAACAAGGCGTTCGAGGCCCAGGCGCAGTCCGTCCGCTCGACCCGTCGCAGCTCGAAAACCCGACATCGTGGGCGCCTCATCACCGCCGGGCTGCTCATGGTGGGCTCCGTGGGGCTCGCGATATTCTCCACAACCACCGGGCTTCTTACCATTCCTGAGCCGATCGTTGAGAAGATCAGCGGGTGGTTTGGCTCGGTGAGCACGCAGGTCGGAAACAACGTCGATTTTTCCCGTGAGACGAATCCAGACGCCATCCAGCGGTCGCTTCCCGGGGAGGAGCTGTTTGGTCTGCTTCCGCCCCTGGCCCGGGATGAGCCGCTGCCGATCCTGCTGCAGACCGGCTGGGCTGCGTGGTGGTCGGGCACAGATGCTGGCACTCTTGAGGCGCGGATCGCCTTTGAGTCCGCAGTGGTCCGGGCCCCCGATGACCTCGAAGCCCTCGGTGCTCTGGTCGAGGTGTATTCCGAAATGGTGGCTGGAGAGCCGGATCTGAAGGATGCGATGACCTTCGCTCTCGTTCGGATGTCGGCCCTGGATGGTGAGGCCCTCGCCACCCTCCGTGCCCGCGCAGCCGATGCTCATTCTGCCGGCTCTGACCCGCTGGTCGTTGGCATCCTGGCCTCGTGTGGCTCTCCCATCTCCGGGCTGTATGACACGGTCGACCTCGGCTGTGCGGTTCGGCTCGCGGAGGCCAGGGGAGACGACAAAGCGCTCGCGGCGATCCAGGAGCGCACCGGCTCCCCCCGAGTCACCATCATCCGGGCGCGGACCGCGGTTGCGCAGGAAAACTGGGGTGTCGCACATCGGCTCAGCCTCGAGCTGGTTCAGACCCTGCCCGGTGAAGCCAGCCCCTTCGTCACCCTCGCGATCAGCTCTGCGGCGATCGGAGACTGGCGCTCTGCGGAGTCGGCTTCTGTCGAAGCGATTCGACGTGCCCCGCATCGGCTGGACCTCATCCACCTCCAGGCGAAGCTGCAGCTGCGCGCCCTGGACCGGGAAGCGGACGCGCTGGTGGGTCTGCAGTCACTCATTGATGCCCCCCGGTTTGAGCAGTACCCGGAGAGAATCTCCGTGCTCAACGACGCTGCTGAGGCCGCGATCGCAGTGGGAAGAAGCTCTGTCGGTCACCGCCTCACGGAGCGCGCGCTGGCACTGGACGGCACCAACTCCGTCGCCCTCCTCCAGCAGGCCTGGCTCCGCTTCCTCGACGGGGACACCGCTGGCGCAGAGGAGAGCCTGCGCCGGGTCGATGCCGGGCAGCTCGAAGGGGAGAGCGGCGCGCGGATCCACCTCGGGGTGGCTCGGGTCTACCTCGCGATGGACAACCAGCGCTCCGCGACCAGCGAGATCGAGAGCGCGCTGGGTCACAGCAGCACCCAGGTTGAAGCCGCCCTGGAGGGTGCACTGGCGGACACCCGGATCAGCAACCTGGATGCGGCGGTCGAGAAGGTGACCCGAGCCCCGCTGAGCGATGTGGTCTATGCGAGGAACCTCAGCCCGCTTGCTGCGGTCTGGACCCCCCCGGCGGACCTGGAGCGGCTGAAGAACGAGCTGGGGGCGGCACTGTCCAACGACGTCCGCTACTCCATTCGCCTCAAGGAAATTCACGCGATCATCGACTGGTTCGCTGGTCAGAGCACTGCCGAGACCAGCCTGAGGACTGCGCTGGAAGAGGGCGGAACACCTGGTGCCAGCGCCGCACTCGCCCAGGAGCTCTTCGCCAGCAACCGTCCCGGTGAGGCGCTGAAGTATGTCGATGCGGTCCTGGCCAGCGAAGCCAACAACACCATCTTCCTCGCAATGCGGGGCTATGCCCAGGCCGTTCGCGGCGAGCCGGCCGCCAGTCAGTCCATCGGACGGGCGCTGTCGCTGGAGCCGAGCAACCCGGTCGTCCTCCACTGGAGCGCATCCGCCAGTGAAGCGCTCGGCGACAAAGCCGAGGCTGTGAGCACCCTGGAGACCCTCATCGAGGTCTCTCCCGATGACGTCGTCACCCAGGCGCGCCTGATCTCCTTGACTGCGGAGTAGGCCACCACCACCAGACGGGATATGCCGCGACTCTCTTCGGGAGCGTGCCATGAAGGTCCTGGTCATCGGTGGTGGTGGGCGTGAGCACGCCCTGGTCTGGAGCATCGCGCGGAGTCCGTCGGTCGATCAGGTCGCGGTGACTCATCGCAACCCCGGCTTCCCGGCTACCGTGCAGCTTGTCGAGGGCGATCCGGTCGCCTGGTCGGCGAAGAACGGTGTGGATCTCGTCGTCGTTGGTCCTGAAGGGCCGCTGGCAGATGGGGTCGCGGATCGCATGCGTGCGGTCGGGATTCCGGTGCTCGGTCCGAGCGCGGCGGCGGCACAGCTGGAGTCATCGAAGGCCTTTGCCAAGGCGTTCATGGATCGCCATCACATCCCCACCGCCGGCTGGTCGGTCCACGAGACCGCCGCCAGCGCCCACGCCGCGATCACCGGCCCCTGTGTGGTCAAGGCCGATGGGCTGGCTGGCGGAAAAGGCGTCATCGTTGCGCAGTCCACAGCGGCAGCCCATGCGGCGGTCGATGAGGTCTTCGAGCGGTTTGGTGCTGCGGCAGCACAGGTGGTCATTGAGGAGCTGCTCATCGGCCCCGAGGTCTCCATCATCGCGCTGTGCGACGGTGTCCGGTCGGTCCCGCTGCTCCCGTGCCGGGATCACAAGCGCCGGTACGATGCCGATCAGGGTCCGAACACCGGCGGCATGGGCGCCATCTGCCCGGTCCCTGGCGTAGACGCCGAGCTCATCGCTCAGGTCCATGCCGAGGTGCTCGCCCCGACGGTCGCTGGCATGGCTGCGGAGGGGAGCCCGTTTGTTGGGGTCCTGTACGCCGGGGTGATGCTGACCGAGGCCGGACCGAAGGTGCTGGAGTTCAACGTCCGGTTCGGCGACCCCGAGTGCCAGCCGCTGATGTTGATGGCTGGTGAAGATCTGGTCCCCTGGTTCCTCGCTGCGGCAGAGGGCGCGCTGCCGGAGCGTGCGCTCCAGTGGCGAGACGGTGCGTGCTGCTGTGTGGTGGTTGTCTCCGGTGACTACCCCGGGCCGATCACGACCGGTCATGCGATCACCGCAGTCCCCAAAGAGACGGCGGATCGGGTGGTGTTCTACGCCGGGGCAGAGGCCGACGGCGGGCAGGTGGTCACCAGTGGCGGGCGGGTCCTGTCGGTGACGGCATGGGGCGAGACCCCGGCTTCAGCACAGCGCGCGGCCTATGCCGGCGTTGATCAAGTTCAATTTGCGACCGCGGACTGGCGGCGCGACATCGGAGGGTGAGTGATGCGAGTTGGAATCGTCATGGGCAGCAAGTCGGATCTGCCGGTTGTCTCAAAGGTCGGAGTCGTCCTTGATGAGCTGGGTGTGGAGTGGGAGATGCGGATTCTCTCTGCTCACCGCACCCCGGCTCAGGCTGAGGAGTGGGCTCGGACCGCACAGGATCGTGGCATCGGTGTGCTCGTCTGCTGTGCGGGAATGGCCGCACATCTCGGTGGGGTGGTGGCTGCGCACAGCATGCTGCCGGTCATCGGTGTGCCGATCAACGCCTCCCTCGGTGGCATTGACTCCCTGCTCTCCATCGTCCAGATGCCCCCCGGAGTGCCCGTTGGCACCGTCGGGATCGGCAGCGCAGGTGCCAAGAACGCTGCCTGGCTCGCTGCCCGGATTCTCGCCCTCTCCGACCCGGCCCTCGCCGCCCGGCTCATCGTTGCCCGTCAGGCGATGACCGACAAGGTCCTCGCGGACGACGCCGAACTGCAGGCTTAATGCCAAAGCCCTTCCAGCTTCGAGTCCATGTCAGCTCCCGAGACGTCGACCGCTTTCCTGAAGAGGACGAGGCGCTCGGGGAGAGCCTGTTCAGCATGCTCTCCGGGGTCCTCGACCGAGGGCTGCCGCGCCCGTCGATGATGGTGTTTCGCGCCGATCAGATCGACCGGTTTGATGTGGTCCCTGTGCTCAAGTCGCCCACTCCCCATCGGGAGCGGATGATGGCGGCGATCGGTGGTCAGTCGGAGTCCAGCTGTGCGGCGCTGGTTGGGGTCTTCAAGGTTCGGTTCGGTCGGATGAAGCAGCCCCAGCGGGCGATCATCTGCTACCTGGAGTGGCCGGACAACCGCTGGTGGACCTGCTGGCAGCTGGTAGACGGAGAGCGCAAGCTCGTCGGCGATGCTCCGGTTGTTCGCCAGGCGGTCGATGGCTGGCCGCGACCGGGTGGCGTCGGCGGCTGGTACTCGATGGCTCGCCGGACTGGCCTCAAGCTGAGGATGATGCCTGCAGAGGGCTCAGCGATTCACTGACCGGCGGCTCGCTACAGAAAGCGCCCCGTTGTGTTGCCCTCTCGGGTGCCATCGGGGCTGACGAGCACGTAGTCGAACACCGCCTCCAGCTCGACGGCGACCTCATCACCCTGATTGAGTCCGACCACACGGCCAGGCTGGCTCAGAAGCTCGCCGATGAGGGTGCCGTCGGGGCGCCACTGGTTTACCCGAAGCCAGAGCCACTCCACGCTGCGTCCTGGTCCTCTAAACGGTGCCTTGACCATCAGCGCGCCGCCGTCGGGCAGGCCGGCGGCGAATGAGCTGTGGATGGGGCCGGTGAGCTGGGCCATGGCGGCGTCTCGGGCCTCTTGGAGCGTGGCGGGCTCTGGTGTGACGGCGGCTTCGGGCGTGCTGGCCTCGGTGAGCCCCCCGCCACACTCCGTGAAGCCGCCGGTGAACGTCACGGTCGCCAGCGAAGCGACGGTGTCGTCCGGGGCTGGGCGGGCTTTCTCCAGCTGCGACTGTCCCTGGATGCCGCAGGCGGTGGCCCGGACGGTGGGGGATGCGATCTGATCGGCGCGCACGGTGAGCTGTCGGGCGAGGCCCTGCTCGTAGAGGGTCTGGGCGGTGGCGCTCAGGGCGAGGGCCATGCCGTTCTCACCACCCGCCGGGATGTCGTCCATCACCAGGTCGGGCAGGCCGACCTTGCCGAGGCCGTGCATGACCAGTCGGATTCCATCGGCGGTCTCCGCACCCTCCAGCAGGGTGAGGGCAGTGATGTCGGGTGAGGGCTGTGCGTATCGGCTGAGCGCCTCGGAGAAGTGCTCGGCGTCGTAGACCATGCCGGAGTCGAGATCCTCGAACCACTGACCAGCAGCCATCGCGGCCTGCCCGACCAGGGCGACCCGAGCCGCTGCGCCCTCTCTGGGACCCGACCAGCTGACCACCATGACGTCAAATGCCCCGAGGACGCCGCTGACATCGCCGCTGCCCCAGGTCTGGAGGTGCTCGGCATCGGGCAGGCCGAATTCCAGTCCCCACCGCTCGACCATGACCGCTGGCGCGGTGCTGAGGATGGGCAGGCGCGTGCGGATCTGAATGCCCTCAACAGAGAGGGTGCCGCACTCTGCCGCG
>JBLHNG010000352.1:0-8768 GCA_047621685.1 Myxococcota bacterium
TGCTGGTCACCCAGCTCGTCGGCTCCCGTCGCGGAGAGTTCACCGGCGCGCTGAACCAGGAAGGCACCATCCAGCGGGCGATCCGAAACCGCAGCGCGATCTTCCTTGATGAGATCCAGAACATCGGCGAGGTCGGCCAGCAGATCCTCCTGCCGCTCCTGGAGCTTCCCCGACACTTCGGCGGGCTCACCGGCACCTCCACCCCCATTGAGAAGCCGCTGCACATCATCCTCGGCACCAACGTCGACATCTCTCAGCGCAAGTGGGCGGATCACTTCCGGGAGGATCTCTGGTATCGGATGTCTGCGGTCCACATCGATCTGCCACCGCTTCGAGAGCGTGGTGCAGAGGCGGTCTATCGCTACCTGGAGGCGATGCTTTTGGGAGAAGGTGCGCCGGAACCCGAGCAGGTGTTTGTGACCTCTGCGCTGCACCGGGTCACCACCTGGCGCTGGCCGGGCAACCTGAGGCAGCTCCACACCTTCGCCCGCCGCGCGGCTCACCAGTACATGACCACCACCCAGGCGATCTCGTTCGTCGAGCTGGATCGGCTCGGGCTCGTAGAGGACTACCAGCCCACAGAGACCTTCAGTGTCTCGGTCAATGAGGTCGAGCGGGTCAAGGCGGAGCAGATGCTGGAGGCGCTCCGTCGACACGGCTGGGTGCAAAAGAGGGCTGCCGCAGAGCTGGGGCTGAAGCCGGCGAGCTTCAACAAGTGGCTCAAGCGCTTCGGGCTCCTTGAGGAAGTCCGGCTGCGGCGCAAGCTGGCCAGGGCGGCTTCGGGGGACACACCCGGATAAGCGCTTGCATCACGGAGTGTGAGTCGATGGCGAGCGTTCATTTTCGCGGCGTTTCCAAGTCCTATGGGGACGTCCAGGTTCTCCATGGCGTCGACATCCAGGTCCCGGATGGCGAGTTCCTGGTGCTTGTCGGACCGTCGGGGTGCGGGAAGTCCACCCTGCTGCGGTGCATCGCCGGGCTGGAGACGGTCAGCGCTGGAGAGCTGCTCATCGGTGATCGGGTGGTGAACGATCTGGCACCCCGAGAGCGGGATGTGGCGATGGTCTTTCAGTCCTACGCCCTCTATCCGCACATGACCGTGCGAGGAAACATGGGCTTTGCCTTGAAGCTTCGCGGGCTATCCAAGTCCGACATCGCCGAACAGGTCGAGGCCGCCGCCGAGCTTCTGGGCCTCACAGAGCTGCTGGAGCGGCACCCCCGGGAGATGTCGGGCGGCCAGCGGCAGCGGGTGGCGATGGGGCGGGCGATCGTGCGCCGTCCGCAGGTGTTTCTGTTCGACGAGCCGCTGTCCAACCTCGACGCCAAGCTCCGCACCCAGCTGCGGGTCGAGCTGAAGCAGCTCCACCACCGGCTGGGCACCACGATGGTCTATGTCACCCACGACCAGGTCGAGGCGATGACCCTCGCCGACCGCATCGCGGTGCTCAACGGTGGCTACCTCCAGCAGGTCGGCACCCCCGATGAGCTGTTCCACGATCCCGCCAACCGCTTCGTCGCCGGCTTCATCGGCTCCCCTGCAATGAGCTTCCTGGAGACCCTCGAAGACGACGCGGTGGTCGGCGTGCGTCCGCACCAGATCGTGCTCGGGGATGGTCCGCTTCAGGGAGAGGTCGAGGTCGTCGAGACCCTCGGCTTCGAGAGCTTCGTGCACCTCCGCTTCCAGGGAGAGCCCCTGGTCGCCCGCATCGAGGGGCGTCCTCCGGCCCGCGGTCCGATCCAGTTCAAGCTCCTGGGCGCCTGTCGGTTTGATCGGGAGACTGGCGAGCGGATTCGCTGACGAGCGGATTCGCTGACGAGCCACAGGGGAGGCTGTCTGGCTGGCACATTCAGGTTGCTTGAGACGTGCCAGAAGACGGTATGGCAAGACTAAACCTCGACCATTAGCTGATCGGGCAAGAAACAGGCACCAGTCATATCAGCCATCATTAGCGGACAGTGTTCCGCCACAGAGAAGCTGTGGCGAAGATGGGGGAAGGCTTATTCCTCAGGCTGGTGGGGAAGAATCTGTCGGGGCCGCCCTTCCGGTAGGGATGATTTTGGGCTTCCCCTCAGTAAAAAAGGGCACCCGTCATGACGCCCCCTTCTGGCGGACAGTCTGTGTGAGAGGATGTCAGCGCGTAGCGGGGGGGGTGGTGAAACCCCCGTTTCAGACAAAAGCGGCATCAGCCGGGCCGGATACTGTCCGGCTCGGTGACTTCAGACAAAAGCGGCACCAGTCGGGCCGGATACTGTCCGGCTCGGTGACTGGTGCCCCAAAACAGCTAGATCCGGCCTCTGAGTCTGCACGAGAACTCTGGTGGATTGCTTGAGCCAATCCGGAACAACTGAAACGGCTTGCAACGCCTTGCGGCGAAGCGGCACCGTTTCAATAAAAAAACAAGTACGCCTCAGGCACCCTCCGGTGTCAAACACACTGAAGCGATCTCCGGGGGGGGATGGCTGGAAACTTCCACCGAATGAAAACTACCGATGGACGTTCACAAGCAGCAAGGGAGGGAACAGTGTTTACTGCAATGATGGTGATGATGGGTACGGCTTCAGCCGACGAGATCTCGGTCGAGGCCATTCTACAGGTCACGCCTTCAGGAGAGCTGGCGAGCGGCCTCGGGGCACGCCTGGACAGCGGGAGCGCGTTCCTCGCACTGGAAGGTCGCGGGGAGGCTGATGGCATCTGGGTCGGTCGGGCCACCGGCGGACTCGACCTGTTTGGCAACTCCGAGCGCATCGACATGACCCTCGGGCTGTTCCTCGGGACCACCGGGAGCACGAGCTATCCCTCCATCGACACCGTCGGAACCGCCGGCTTCGAGTTCGGCCTCGGCGGCAACTTCGGCAACCTCCGGGCGCGCTACCGCCACGCCAATGGGTTCAGCGGTCCCCTGGAGAACCACCTCACCGAGGACGAGTTCCGGCTGGGCTACCGGGCATTCGACACCGTCGAGGTGTTTGGCCAGTACGTCCGCTTCAACCCCGGCGAGCATGCCGTGATCGACGGCTACGGGGTCGGGGTCAAGGTCGTCTTCTAAAGCCGCTCGGCAGAAATCATCAGCCAACCGGTTATCGGGCCACGCCACACCAATTCGGAGCATGCATGGCCCGCATTCACCTCGGCCCGCTTCAGCGGGTCATCGTCGTTGAGAACCCCTCAACGGTCCTCGATGAGCAGCTCACCGCCGCTGGGGTCACGGTCACTCGCCTCTTGGAGACTCCGAGCACTCCGGAGCTGATCGCGCTGATCCAGCAGACGGAGGCACAGGCGATCTTCAAGCGCTCCCGGGTCCCGGTCACCCGCGCGCTGATCGAGGCCTGTCCCTCGCTGCTCGCCGTCCAGCTCTGCTGCATTGGCGACGACTCGGTCGACAAGCAGGCCTGTGCGGATCACGGCATCATGGTGTTCAACGACCCCATCTCCAACGGCCGCAGCGTGGTCGAGATGGTCATCGCCCACCTCCTGACCCTCTCCCGCCGCCTGTATGAGACCAACGACCGCACCCGGCTGGGGGAGTGGGAGAAGAACAACCACCACCGCTATGAGGTCAAGGGCAAGGTCCTCGGGGTGCTGGGGCTGGGGAACATCGGCCGCGGGGTCGCCCGGGTGGCTGATGCGCTGGGCATGACGGTGCAGTTCTACGACACCCGGCAGGTCTCCCTGGAGCTGGGCCGGGAGCTGGGCTGGAGTGCGATGTCGTCGGTGGATGAGCTGTTCGCCACGTCGGACTACATCACCGTCCACCTCTCCGCCCGGGACATCCACGGCACCAGCAACGCCGCCCTGCTGTCCGGCGAGAACTTGATGAAGCTGGGCGTGAGCCGACCGGAGAACTCTCCGCGCATCTTCCTCAACCTCTCCCGGGGCTTCCTGCACACCGCCGAGGCGCTCAAAGCTGCGGTGGAGTGCGGGCAGATCCGACGGGCAGCGGTCGATGTCTACCCCGAGGAGCCACGCAGCGGCAGCAGCTGGGTCAACCCCTACGCCGACGTGCCCCAGGTCGTCACCACCCCCCACATCGGCGCCTCGACTCAGGAGGCCCAGCCTCGGATCGCTGGGCGGGTCAGTCAGACCTTCGGGGATTTCTCCACCCTCGGCGCACTCCGGGACTGTGTGTTCGCGCCTCGGATCGGACTCAGCCTGCCCAACCCACGCAGCGGGGGAGTGATCCTCGCGGTCGTCCACAGCACCGCGCGCGGAACCAAGCGGGCCATCGACAACGCCATCTTCGATGCCGGCGCCAGCAACCTCGCCAGTGCCCACCGGGACTTCGAAGACCTCGGCGTCGCCTATGACCTTGCGATGCTCGACAAGGGTCTGTCCGATGTTGAAATCAGCGCCCTCATCGCATCGGCAGCGGCGGTCACCGGGGATCCTGGCGCCATCCGAAGCGTCCGACAGATCGCCACCTGAATTAAGAGAGCCCCGAGGTCACGGTGAAAAATCACTGTGACGCTCGGGGCTCATTGCTCATCAAGCTCAGCGGTGAGGCTCAGCCTTCAGAGGTCGTGGCGCTTGACTTGCGACGGGGACGCTGGGAGCGACCGCTGCTGCGACGCCGACGCGGCGGGGGCGCTGGTGCTGGCTTACGGGGAGTCGGCGGGGGGCTGTCGAGCAGGGCCTCTGCCTCCAACGCACCGTCGTGCTCCGGGGGTGACAGCTTCAGGCCGAGGGCGAAGACCACATCGGGATCGTCGGCGGGGCGATCGGCCTCGTCCTGATCCGAGCGGCGTCCGCGACGGCGACCGTTGCGACGACGACCGCGGCGGCGACCACCATCGTCTTCTGCACCGTCTGTTGAGGCCTCAGCAGTCTGGGCATCCTCGTCGTCGCTCTCTCCAGAGGCATCTTCTTCGGTCGAGACCTCCGGACGGGGCTGAGCCTCGTCGTGGAGCAGCCAGGCACACAGCTCACCGGTCTCGCGGACGTGCTCGGTGTCTCCCCACAGCAGCAGGGAGAGGGACTCCCCATCGGAGAGTGAGTGGCCGGCCCGCAGGATGACGCGCAGGTAGAAGCGGCGAAGCTCCAGCAGCAGCTCGTCGGCATCCTTGCGGATGGTGAAGTGCGCAGAGTTGCTGCGAACCGGACTGCCATCGGAGTGCAGCAGCTCGCCCGCTTCCTGGAGTGCGTTGATGACACTCGACACGTAGCGACCAGACACGTACGGATCGGTCTTGCGGCAGCGCCGGGCGATGTCACCGTGGACGTACATCAGGGTGTTGCGCTTCTTGCGCGCCTGACGCTCCTGGACGTGGTCGACGAACTCGTGAACCACCACATGCCGCATGAAGTGAGTCAGCGGGTTGAAGCCAGCGGTGATGAGAACATCACGCAGCAGGGCGGCGGGACCGGGAAGGGTGGGCAGGTCCTGCTCGTCGGTCTCCGGAGTGAGCGGAGAGGCCGGCTCGTCGGGAAGCTCGACCCGGTAACCACCAGCCTTGTCATCCCGGGAGAGGACGAGGATGCCCTTGTCTCGGGCGCTCTCCAGGAAGCGGGTGAAGCCGGTGAAGTTGTAGTCGCTCTCGTCGAACGTCGGCTCCTTGCGCTGGAGGGACTGCTTGACCAGACCGGCCAGCAGCGGCCCAGAGGCTTCCTTCTGGAGACCCTCGATCGTCTCGACGAGCAGCGCGAAGGCGTCGTACTTGCTCAGCGATGGGGTGTTGGTGCTGTCATTTGGTCTGGAGTCTCTTGAGTCGTTGCTCGAGTCGTTGCTTGAGTCGTTGCTTGAGTTGTTTGAAGACTCATGGCGATCGACTGGGGGCTGGTGACGCGGACGACGAGGAGGCTGGTCGGTGCCGGGACGCTCATGACGGGAGGGCGGGGAGTCATCGATCTGACCGCGCTTGATGTTGCGGTAGAAGATGAACTCATCGCAAGACTCGATCAGCAGCCGGCTCGTGGAGCCCCGGGTGCCGATGCCAATGACTCGCTTGTTCAGCTCCTTGAGGCGCATGACCAGCGGCGTGAAGTCGCTGTCGCCGGAGAGGAGGACGAAGGTGTCAATGTAGTCACGGGTGAACGCCAACTCCATCGCATCGACGGCCAGGGCGATGTCGGCCCGGTTCTTGTCTTGACCGCGGAAGCTGGTCAGCTCCATCATCTGCACGCCCTGCTGAAGCAGGCCCTGCTTGAATTTGGCGAACCGTCCCCAGTCCCCGTATGCACGGGTCACCAGGATGCGTCCCTTGTCTTTCAGACGGCGCATTACCGGGCGAATGTCAAAGCGACCGAGCCCTTCTTTTTCTGTTCCTGCTGCGACGTTCTCAAAGTCGATGAGCACGCACAGGTTCTGCTCAGGCATACAAATCCTTGATTCGTGGACGTCCGTCGGTATCCCTTCCTCAGCGCCTTCTCAAGCAGTTAGCTGCATAGACATTCAAACAGTGATGCATGTCAGGGGTGAAGAATGAGCGGGTTCTCTCGATTCCAGGGTGGGGCGAAGTACATCGCCGATGAGGGCCTGATGGCCGATGTCAACGCCGCGATTGCGCTACGGCGGCCGCTGCTGGTCCGTGGTGAGCCGGGCACCGGGAAGACCTCCCTGGCCCATGCAGTCTCCGAGAGTCTTGGTCTGCCCCTGATGACCTGGCACATCAAATCCAGCACCTCCGCGAAAGAGGGCCTGTACGAATACGACGTCGTGCAGCGGCTCAACGACTCCCGGTTCGGGGCTGGCACGGTCTCTGACATCCGCAGCTACATCAAGCTCGGGGTGATGGGGCGGGCGTTCTCAACGGAGGAGCCGGTCATCCTTCTCATTGATGAGATCGACAAGGCCGATGTCGAGTTCCCCAACGACCTCCTCCGCGAGCTGGACGAGATGGCGTTCCACATCCCCGAGATCGATGAGACGATCAAGGCGAAGCAGCGCCCGATCACCATCATCACCTCCAACGCCGAGAAGGAGCTGCCCGATGCCTTCCTGCGTCGCTGCGTGTTCCACTACATCTCCTTCCCCGAGCCCGATCGCATCCGCCGCATCGTCGACGCCCACCTCCCCGAGCTGGACATCGCCCTGATCGAGGCCGGCATCGAGCGGTTCTACGGTCTGCGCAAGGTCAACGGGTTGCGCAAGAAGCCCTCGACCTCCGAGCTGCTCGACTGGCTGTTTGTGCTTGCACGGGCCGGTGCGAGCCCCGACGACATCGCCAACCGCATGCCCTACCTCGGCACCCTCATCAAGCAGGAGCGGGACATCGAGCTGCTCTCGAAGAAGCGCTGGGGAGGAGTCCGATAGATGTTCCAGCTGCTCTTCATCAACCTCCGCAGTCAGGGGGTGAAGGTCGGACTGGGGGAGTGGCTGGCCTTCCTGGAGGGGCTCCGGATGGGGCTCGTGGTCGACCTGGAGAGCCTCTATGGCTTCGGTCGCGCCATGCTCTGCACCTCCGAGGCTCAGTTCGACTCCTGGGACCTTGCGTTTCAGGCCACCTTCGCCGGAGTCGAGCTGCCGCCGAAGATCTCAAAGGCGATGTCGGAGTGGCTGGCGGATGCCGAGGCGATGCTCGGTCCAAAGGTGCCCCTCGACATGACTCCCGAGGAGCTGATTGAGGAGTTCCGCAAGCGCCTCGCTGAGCAGAAGGAGCGCCACGACGGCGGCAACCGCTGGGTCGGCACCAACGGGCGATCCCCGTTCGGCAACGGTGGACAGTCTCAGGGCGGCATCCGGGTCGGTGGCAAGGGCGGCGGGCGAAGTGCGATGCAGGTCGCGGGTGACCGGGCCTGGGCGGACTACCGGGTCGACACCACCCTCCAGATCCGTGACTTCCAGCTCGCGCTGCGGCTGCTGCGCAACCTCGTCCGGGAGGGGCGCATGGAGCTGAGTCTGGATGGCACCATCGACCTGACGGCGAAGAACGGCGGCGAGATCGAGCTGGACTGGCAGCGGGAGCGCACCAACCGCATCCACCTCGTGCTCATCATGGACACCGGCGGCTCGATGGATCCGCACTCTCGGATGGTCGAGCGGCTGCTGAGCGCGGCCAGTGAGATGAAGGGCTTCAAGAGCTTCTCCTCCTGGCAGTTCCACAATGCGCCCTATGGCTGGCTCTACAAGAACTACGCGACCTACGAGCGCAGCTCGATCCCCGAGGTCCTCCGTGAGTTCACCCCCCAGCACCGCATCATCTGGGTCGGGGATGCCTCGATGGCACCATGGGAGCTGCTCACCGCCTTCCGGGGAGACACCACCTACGGCGGGGATCCGGCCCACACCGGCATGAGCGGTCTGGACTGGGTGCAGCTGATCGCCCGGCGCTGTCCGGCGACGGTCTGGCTCAACCCCGATCCGCCCCGGTACTGGGATCACCCCACTGTCAGCGCGATCGGTGGGGTGGTTCCGATGTTCCCGCTGACCCTCGGCGGACTGCGGGATGCGATCCGCCGGCTCAAGCAGCCGCGGGTGGTCTGAGAGCCTGTGATCCCTTCGCAGTGCAGCATCTTTGCTGCATTGCAACATCGAGATCCCCACGTTAATCGGGGCTCCTCAACTCCTATCTGCGAGAAGACAATGGACATCAAGGGAAACCGGTTCCTCATCACCGGCGGCGCCAGCGGAATGGGCCGTCACTTCACCCTCTCCCTCGCCCGTGATGGCGCGGACGTTGCCTTCTGCGACCTCAACGACGAGGCCATCGCTGCGGTGGTCGCTGAGGGTGCAGCGCTGCCCGGCAAGGTCGTCGGCTTCAAGGCCAACGTTGCAGTCGAGGACGAGGTCATCAAGCTCATCGCGGACGCAGCGGCGGCCCTTGGTGGTCTCGAC
>JBLHNG010000353.1:0-8767 GCA_047621685.1 Myxococcota bacterium
ATAGCGAGAGACCACATAGGCCGGCAGCGACAGCCCGAGCAGCCGCTCTCGCTCCACAATGGCCCGCTCCTTGACGATCTCCCGGCAGGCATTGATGCAGCCAAACCACACCGCCGACAGCGATAGCACAAAGTAGAGCGAGGGGGTGTCGGTCTCCACCGAGCCCCAGACGAGGGTGCACAGCCAGCCGATGAACGGTGCCTGGGCGATGAGGAGGATGAGGGTCGGCAGGTCGCCGAGCATGCAGGCGCGGTAGCGGTCGATGAGCACGCGGGTCTGGAGGGCGAAGGGCGGCGTGCTCATGAGTCCTTCCGGGCGTACTCGGACTTCAGGGCCTCCAGCTGTGCCTTGAGATCCGGTGCGGCAGGCGGGGTCTCTTTGGTGGGCTCTGAAGCCGGCGCCAGGGTGCGCAGAGTCGGTGCCGAACGGGCCGCAAACGACCGACACTGAGGACTGCCCATCCAGCGTCGCGCCCAGACTGGCGGGGCATGTCGGGGGAGCTGATCGAAGATCCCAGCGAACCGGTCCACCTCAAACCAGCTCAGGGCATCCGCTGGACGCCCGAGCCAGGCCAGCCGTCCACGAACCAGCACCGCGAGCACATCGCAGCGGCTGAGGCTCTGCATGGCATGGGTGGCCACCATCACCACCCGCCCCCCACCGGCGACCTCTGCAAACAGACCCATCATCTTCGCCTCCAGCCCCGGATCGAGGCCCGAGGTTGGCTCATCGAGAATCAGCAGCCCCGGCTGGCTGAGCAGCTCCAGCGCCACCGAGACCCGCTTCCGCTGCCCACCGGAGAGCGCGCGGATCCGAACATCCAGTCGCTCCTCCAGCCCGACCTGCTCACAGACCTCCCCGATTCGGACCTGCTGCGATGCCTCATCGAGTTCATGGAGTCGGAGACGCGCGGAGAAGGTGAGGGACTGACGGACAGTGAGGCTGCGGTGCAGTGCGTCATCCTGTGGGACATACCCAACCGGTCCCGCTGCGGTGATCGGCCCACCGTTCACGGTCACGCTGCCCTCGCTGGGGTTTCGGAGTCCCAGCAGCACCTTGATCAGGGTGCTCTTTCCGGCACCAGAGGGTCCGATCAGCGCACACAGCTCGCCAGGATGGAGCAGGAGGGAGATCTCCTGGAGGATCGTGGTGCTGCCGATCTGCACCCCCAGTCCGCGTGCCTCCAGCATGGTCACTCCTCTTCAGAAGAGAATTCGCGCAGGCTCAAGCGGGTCTGGTGGCCGGGAACCAGCGCATCGTTGGCATCAATTCCCCGATAGTACCGCCGCTGCCACGCGGAACCCTGCTGTGCTCCGGGCTGCATCGTCAGCCCATCCTGCTGGATGTCGAGGCTTGCCTGAAAGGCCCTGCGCCGGCGGGTGCCCTTCCGGTGTGCCGCAGCAACGTCTGGAGTCGCCGCCATCGGCACCATGCGCGGTCGAACCGACTCCACCAGCCCCCGCGGGGTCGGACAGAGAAAACAGAACGGCTCCCCCTTCTGAAACACCACCTCCGTGTTCGGACGGGTGATCTTCCAATTCATCGTGAAGCTGTGCTCCTCCAGCCAGTCGGTCTCCACAATCCCCGACAGCGGCTGCACGCCATCCTTGATGTGGTTCGGCGGTCCCATCACCCACAGGTTCATGCCCGGCGGGGTCTTAAACAGACCGGGAATCTGAAACGTGATGATTCCAGAGCCGAACGCGCTGAGCACGGTCGGGCCGCCACCGTCGGAGCCAAACGGGGTGAAGGTGAGGTCAGACTGGAGAGGACCACCACTCCAGCGGGCGATCACGGTCTGGCTGCACCGGATCTCCCAGCCGTGTTGGTTGGCGTGGGTCAGCGGAAGGCAGCGGTAGGCATGCTGTCCCGGGGTCGCATCCATCCAGTCCCGTCGGGAGGATGCCGGGTGGATGTCGAGGGTTCGGCCAGCTTCCAGGTGGCAGATCAGCTCCACGGCTCACCCCGGTGCAGCGCACCGACGGCGCGAATCTGAGCGATCTTCGCCTCCAGAGGCTGCCAGGCATCCGCCAGATCGATCGCCGACCACAGCGCCTCGACCTCGGAGAGGAGCATCGAGCAGGGGTGCTCGCCCTGGAGGTGGGGGTGAGCAAGACGATCCGGGTGTGCGGCGGACCATCCTCCCAGCGCGGTGCGGACCGGCTGAAACCGCTCCTCCTGGTAGAACGCTGCGGCAGGGGAGTGCTGGGCGCGATCCATGCTGATCAGGCCGCCATACCAGTCAAAGAAGAACTGATCGTAGCCGAGGGTGTGCCCATCGAGGAAGGTCAGGCAAGCACCAACCAGTGCTCGATCCGCCTCTTCACCCGCTGAGGAGAGCCCCAGCCGCTGGACAAAGCGGCGGGTGAGGTGGCTGCGGTAGCGCTCCTCGAAGCCGCTCAGCACCCGACCCAGCGCCAGCGAATCCCCCAGCAACGCGAGGCTACGAGCCAGCTGCTCCAGAGCCCAGAGCACCGCCGCCGGCTGTCGTCCGAACGCATAGAGCCCACCACCATCGAAGTAGGCGGCGGTGAACTTCTGATCGAGGGTGGGCAGGAAGCGCCACGGCCCGTAGTCGAAGCTCTCGCCGGTGATGTTGATGTTGTCGGTGTTCAGCACACCGTGGACAAAGCCCGAGACCGTCCATGCCGCCGCAGTGTTCGCGCAGGCGTCTGTAATGGCGGTGAGGAATTCGACCGGTGAAGACGCCTGTGGGTAGAAGTGCTCGATGCAGTAGTCCAGCAGCGTCTGCATGCGTTGTCGGTCGTTATACCATTGGTATCGCTGGAACGTTCCGATGCGGATGTGGCTGTGGCTGAGCCGCACCATGACCCCCGAACGGGTCGGGGAGGGCTCGTCGTTGCGCTGGAGCGACTCGCCGGTCTCGATGAGACTCAGGGTCTTGCAGGTGGACACCCCCCGGGCCTCCAGCAGCTCGCTCGCAAGGATCTCCCGGATCCCACCCTTCAGGGTGAGCCGCCCATCACCACCCCGAGAGTACGGCGTCGGCCCGCTGCCCTTGGTGCCCAGATCCAGCAGCCGATCCCTGTGATCACGGAGCTGGGCGAACAGGAACCCCCGACCGTCCCCGAGCTGCGGGTTGTAGGTGGTGAACTGGTGGCCGTGGTAGCGCAGGGCGAGGGGGGTAGGGAGGTTGTCGGGCAGGGGCTGGAAGCGAGCAAAGTGCTCAATCCACGCCTCATCGCTCAGCCCTCCCAGGCCGATGCGATCCGCCCAGGGGGAATTGCGAA
The DNA here is from genome assembly GCA_047621685.1 of Myxococcota bacterium. GTDB lineage: Bacteria > Myxococcota_A > UBA796 > UBA796 > UBA796 > JAQXDW01. The sequence goes on from JBLHNG010000353.1 coordinate 3,252, forward strand.
ACCGGAGGGTGTGAGAGGGAAACCGAGCCGGCTCAACCGCATCGGCAAAGCCGGTGCCGAGGTCGAGGTAGCGTGGATCTGGTCGGTAGGTTCCAGGCATACAAACTGTTCAGCGAACCGCGTCTTCTTCCTTCGCGATGAACTGGTAGCCGACTCCATGCAGTGTCTCGATGAATCGCGGCTGGTGCGCATCGTCCCGGAGCTTCTTGCGGAGCGTGCGGACGTGGGTATCGACAGTGCGGTTGGAGGTGTGCAGCGCGCTGCCCCACACCTGCTCAAGGAGGCTCTCCCGAGACAGGATGCGCCCCCTGTTCTCGATGAAGCACCGGAGCAGATCCCGCTCCCGGCTCCGAAGGCGCTCGATGTGGTTGGGGTGGCGGATGGTGTACCGCTCCAGATCGATCTCCAGATCGCCGAAGTGGTAGAGCCGATGGCTCAGCCCGGCCCGGCGGAGGTTGGCATCGATTCGGGCCTTCAGCTCCAGCAGGGAGAACGGCTTGGTGATGTAGTCGTCGCCACCGGCCGCGAAGCCCTGGAGGGTGTCCTGCTCAGCGAGCTTTGCGGTGAGGAAGAGGACCGGTCGATCAAATCCGCGGTCCCGAATCGCCCGACAGGCCTCAAAGCCATCCATCCCCAACGGCCCGCCTGGACCCTCGTGGAGCATGACGTCCATGACGGCAATATCGGGACGCTGAGCGAGCGCGATCTCGACGGCTTCCTCCCCGGAGCGGGTCGAGAAGACCGTGTACCCCTGCCGCTGGAAGAAGCGGGTGAGGGTTGAGAGCAGCTCGGCGTTGTCTTCAACGAGGAGGATTCGTGGAGTATTTTGTGTCACAGGTACGCGATTATAGACCCGCAAACTCTATGAGGAGGGTTGGGGTGTAAGGGTTTTGTCTGATCTACTCGCAAGAACACCCACCAGGCCGTGGCTTCCAGTCCAGAACCGCACCCCCTTCGCGGAGGATCTCGCAGCAGTCCAGGAGGCGCGCCTTCAGCTGTTGACGTCCCCGCTGAACCCTACTCCGTGCACCCGAGGCAGAGAGCCCGAGGCGATTTGCCGCTTCTGTCTGGCTCAGTCCCTCCAGCTCAACAAGTCGCAGTGGCTCCTGGTCGCGCTCCGAAAGGGTGTCCCGAATCTCCGAGAGCCACCCCGCTACGAGCTGATCCACGGCGGTGTCTTCCGGCTCTGGAGCCGGTGGCTCTTCGAGCAGGGGGGAGGCGGGGCGGGCCCTTCGGTGGTGGTCGAACAGCGTGCTGCGGGCGATCCGATACAGCCAAGGCGCCATGCGCTCTTGATCTCGAAGCTCGGGGAGGGCGGTGTGGACCTTGAGGAAGGTCTCTTGGAGCAGCTCCTCCGCCAGCTCAGGATCCCGAGTCTGACGGCGAAGCCAGCCTCGAAGAGGCACCGAGAAGCGCTCCCATAGCGCCTCAGTCTTCATCATCCGCAGCAGGCCCCACTCCGAGAGGGCTCCGGCGCGCAGCAGGCGACGTCTTCGGCCTCTTCCGCCTGCTCATTGGTGACGGTGTACAGCTCCCAGCGGTGTCCATCCGGATCAGTCAGCCAGACCTTGTTCTGGACTGCCCAGCAAAAGGTCACCTGCTCCTCCAGCTCCATCTCGACGCCGAGCGCTTCCAGCCGACGGCGCGCCGCATCGATCACCTCGGGCTTCGCAGCCGGAGCGCGAGGTGATCGATGCGCCCCTCACCGCGCGGGGCGTCGTCGGCGATGAGATGGAGGAGAATGGGGGTGCCTTGTGGCATAAAGCGGGTATAGCCGGGCTTGACCTTGTCGGGCGCTTCGTTGAGCAAGGTCTGGTAGAAGTTCGTCGAGCGGGACATGTCCGTGATGTGGATGGAGAGGTGGACTCGGGGAACATGGGCACTCCGTGCTGAGGTTCACCTGGATAGACGCATCCGCAGCGAAAGTGACGCAGGTCAGGAGCAACTTGATGATCGGAATCCTCCTCCCTGCCATCTTCGCCGGACTGGTCGCCACCGCAGCGACGGTCGCCGTCGAGCGCTGGGGTGGGCGGATCGGCGGCCTGCTCAGCACGCTGCCCACCACCATTGTCCCCGCCTCCATCGGCATCGCCGCCCAGAGCACCGCCGTCGACGGGTTTCAAGACGCCATGGCGGCGTGCTCGGCAGGCATGCTGGTCGATGTCCTCTTCCTCTACTTCTGGCGCATCGTCCCTCCACGACTCCCCGATGTCGGACTGTGGGGGCGGCTGTCCCTGATGCTGGTGGTCTCGCTGTCCGGCTGGCTGGTGGCGGCAGCGGGCATCACCCTGCTCCTCGGACACCTCAGCGTTCGTGGCGCACCGCTTCTCCTCATCGGCAGCGGACTGGTCGTGGTGACCGCCGGGCTCGGCATCCTGGCTTGTCTCCGCAACCCTCCGAGTCCAGCCGGACGCCGCCGGGTCGGGCCGGGGACGCTCCTGGCGCGCGGTGTCCTTGCTGGAGTGGCGATCGCAGGTGCGGTGTGGCTGGCGAGCATTGGCGGGGCGGTCGCCGCTGGGATTGCCTCGGTGTTCCCGGCGATCTTCCTGACGACCATGGTCTCCCTGTGGATCTCACAGGGAGAAGCCGTGCAGTCCGGTGCAGTCGGGCCGATGATGCTCGGCGCCTCCAGCGTCTCCAGCTTTGCCCTGGTGGCTGCCTTGACCATCCCCGCATTTGGCGCGGGCTGGGGGAGCCTCCTGGCCTGGATCCTGGCGGTTGGTCTGGTGACCGTGCCGGCGTGGCGGTGGCTGGAGCATCGAGCGGTGCGGGCTCAGGCGCAGTCTTAGAGAACCTCCGTCAGCTCCGGGCAGACCACGAACGGGTTGTCCCAGCCCTGCTCGACTGCGATCTGCTGACTGCGGCCCTGCTCGGCTGCATCGGGAGGGTCATCCTGATGCCACTGCTGGAAGACCTCGACCTGCTCGGCCGTGCGCTGAACGGCGGTGTCCGCTTTGTCTGGATACCGCATGGAGAAGTAGAACATCGCCCGTGCAACATCTCCCTTTTTCTCATCCCGGGGCTCGAAGACTTCATCCCCGCTGGCGTTCAGGCCGATCTGGGAGCCTCCAGAGGACCACGTCGCTGTGAGAACCTCCCCAAACGGCAGCGAGCCCCGACGGTTGTTCACGCTGGCGTCGGTGGGAAACAGGTGGTGGAGGTCACACTCTCTGGGAACCTCCGCAGCACCGGCGCTTCGAGGCCAGACATGCTCGGTGTTGACGACATCCCAGTCCGGCAGTGTGTCCTCGACGGTAAATATGGCCCCGGTGTACAAACCCTCGACCGTCCCTTTGTGGTTGTCCAGGGTCAGAAACAGCAGCTCGCGAGCCGCAGAGTAGTCCTTGCAGGCATCGTCGATGTAGAGCGTGTCGAGGGCTTTTAGCAGCGCACTTTCATTCTCGACCGTCGCTGTGATGCCCCAGTAGCCGGCACTCTCGCATCTCAGGCAGTCCAGAGCGCCGTCGCTGTCGAGGTCCTCCTCCAGTACAGCGTCGCAGTTTTCATCGAGGCCGTTGCAGAGCTCGACCGCTCCGGGGTGAACCGCTTCGTCTTGATCATCACAGTCCTGGCCCACCGGGTAGCCATCTCCGTCCGCATCTTCAGCCTCACCGGTGTCGCTGGTGTCCACAGGAGGCGCGGTGTCTGATGGCGGAGCGGTGTCCACCGCAGTGTCGGCTGGGGGAGCAGTGTCTGGATTGGTCGGTGTGGAGACCACCTCCCGCTCACAGGACATCAGGATCAGGACGATCACAGCACGGTCTCCAGGCGAGACAGCAGCCACTTCCAGGCCGTCTGTACCGCTTCGATGGGCACATCACCAAGGTTGTCCGACCACAGACCCTCCGGTCGATTCCCGCCAAGCCCTTCCGAGGTCAGCCCACCGAGCACCACAAGCAGCACATAAGCGAGCACTGTGACGGGCTTGCTTGGCACCCACAGGGACAGTGCCGTCCCAAACGACTTCTTCAGTCGACGCCCCTCAAAGTCGACCGCCCAGATCTCATCGAGCATTAGATGCGTGAAGTAGCCAGCCGCCGCACTGAGTCCCATGGCGCTCTGCAGCGGGACGTCGTCCACCCGACGCCCAGACCACAGAAACCCCAGACAGCCGAAGATCAGTGCAGCAGGGATGCTGTGAAAGATCCCCCGATGCACAGTCAGCCGCTTGAGGGCGAGGCAGATGGGGCCGCGCACGATCGAGGCGATGATGATCCAGGAGATTGCGCCCTGTAAGAGAGTGTCGTGCAGGAAGGGAAATCGCCACAGCGCCACACAGGGCACGATGATCGTGGCGTAGGTGAACATGATCTGCACCGGACGGGAATTATCGCTGTCGAGGTCCGGTGCCAGCCCGCCCCAGGTCCCGACCAGCGCAACAAACGGCATCTCCACAGCCGTGACCATGCCCAGCCCGCCGCTGATCAACGCTGCTGCGGCGCCAATGAGCACCCCGCCGGTGAGGTGAGTCTGATAATTGGCCATCAGCTACGGCTGTTTCTCGGGGTTCGGCCCCGAATGCTCTTCCCTGCTCGCATTCGCCGGGTGATCCGCCTCACCCGCATCCGGCGCGCAAGGATCCAGGCCGCCTGCAGATCCTGGAAGGCATTTGGCGAGGGCTCCGCGAGCATCATCATCCGGCTCGCCCTGGAGGCGCGATCAAGCGGAGAGCCCGGCTCGATCTCGACCTGCTCATCAAGCAGGTTGACCAGACGGGCTGCGAGCTGAGGACGCTGACCCTCGATCGCCTCGGTGATCACCGAGATCAGCCCCTCCGTGTCCTCGGAGTTTTGCCATTGCTCAAGGTACGCATCTTCAGCCTGTCGGTTTCGTTCTGGAAGCATCGCATCACTGTAGCGCGCTGCCCGACGCTCTATCTACACCTGCTTTCGCCGAACCGACCAGATGAAGCCGTCGTACCAGAAGTGAAGGATGGCAACTGTCGTGATCGCCGCGACGCCGAAATGATCAGTTCCCTCAACCCACTCCGCCCAGAGCCCGAAGCTCACCGCGAGGAGGAGACAGACTGCTCCGATCAGGAGTCGTCCGCCGCTGCGCTGGCTCAGACCCGCCCGAGCCGTCAGGTTCTTCCGCTCCGTCCACCACACCAGCACGAAGTACTGGATCGCATGGAAGGTATTCATGATGAAGAACGCTTCTCCGAAGCTGTTGAATCCCCAGGTGAGGAGCGAGCACAGCCCGGTCGAGGCATACAGTGCAACCTTCTGTGGCGAGACCTGGTAGCCCTCCTGGGCCAGCCGCCAGTATCGGTAGACATAGAAGACGAGGAACGGGATCCCGACCAGCAGCACCGCCAAGGTCAGGTAGTGGGCGTAGTACATGGTGTAGTAGGGGATCTCGGTGAGGAACATGTCCGCATCGAGCTGGTCGTACTCCTCAAAGTCGCTGATGTGATCCCAGAGGGTCAGCCCACCAATGATCGGCCCGGCGTAGAGGAACTGGTTGAGGGTGAGGTCGAGCACACGGCCGACCTTGGCATCATTTCCGGCACGACT
>JBLHNG010000354.1:0-8765 GCA_047621685.1 Myxococcota bacterium
GGAGCCGATGAGCAGGTCATCGTAGCCGTCACCGTTGAGGTCGCCGCCCGGTGCGATCGCGATCCCGAGGTAGTCGTATGCCGTCTCACCAAAGAGCACGGCGTCGGCATCGTCGGTGGACAGGGTCCCGCTGAGTCGAGTCGCGGCGCCGTACAGCAGCACCGCAGCCCCGGCGTCCTCCACCTCGATGTCGCTGTGAGAGCCACCGATGAGCAGGTCCGAGAAGCCATCGCCGTCCAGGTCGGTCGCCGCGACGGTCTGATCGTCTCCGAACTCATCGCCCTCCGCATCTCCCAGCAGCCTGGCGTCGGTGTCGGCGTCGCTGCCGACGCCCGAGAGGCTGGTGCTGCCATAGACGACAAACACCCCGCCAGCCCGATCGCTGTACCCCTGGGCACCGAGGACGAAGTCGGTGAGTCCGTCGTCGTCGAGGTCACCCACCATGCGGACCACCGTGCCGAGGGTGTCGCCAGCGGAGGAGCCGTACCAGGTCATCCCAGCAGACGCATCCAGGGAGAGGGTGCCCGACAGCGGCGCGCCGCCGTAGATGAGAAACGCCGCGCCGCACAGGTTGCCGCTGTCGTCGTCGCCATAGGCACCCACCAGGAGGTCGTCGTAGCCGTCACCGTCCACGTCCCCGCCCGATGCCACCGACTTCCCGGCGTAGTCGAAGGTGCCGGTGCTGGTGAGGGCGGTGTCCTCGTCGCCGGGGAAGGTGTGGTCCGTGCTGGTCGGTCCGTAGGCGATCCAGGTGGTTCCGGTGGCCGAGGCGTAGCCGGGCACGATGAGATCCGTGATGCCGTCGCCGTTGAGGTCCCCCACCGCGAGGTCGTAGCCGAGGTTGCTGCCGGAGCTGGTGACGGTGAGCCCGGCGTCCGCAGGCTGGTTGACGTCGGAGAAGCCACACGGCCAGGACGACGTGTCGCAATTGTCGTCCACCCCGTTGTCGCAGACCTCCGCAGCGGCAGGATGGATGGTCGCATCGGTGTCGTCGCAGTCGCCGGAGTCGGCACTGTAGCCATCCAGGGCGGTGCACCGCTCGATGGGTGAGCCATCGCCGCCGTAGCCGTCGCCGTCGTCGTCGGGCAGCCACTGAACGAAGGTCGCGGGGTCGATGTCGGTGTCGTCGTCGTCGAGCAGGGTGTCGCAGTCGTTGTCCAGCCCGTCGCAGACCTCGGCGGCGCCTGGAGAGATGGTGGCGTCGAGGTCGTCGCAGTCGAGGCCCTGTGCGAGGTAGCCAGCGGGGGCCTTGCACGACAGCAGCGCGGCATCGTCGTCGCCGTAGCCGTCGCCGTCGAGGTCGGGATACCACGACAGCCCCGGGTAGGCCTCGGCGTCATCGTCGTCGCAGTCCCCGGAGACCGCCGAGAAGCCCGACGGAGCCGAGCAGGCCAGCGCGACCGTCGAGCCCTCGCCGTAGCCATCGCCGTCGGCGTCGATGTAGAAGGTCTGCTTCGTCGATGCGTCGAGGTCGTCATCCGCCTCATCGGTCAGGGTGTCGCAGTCGTTGTCCGCGCCGTCGCACACCTCCGCGCCGTCCGGGCTGCTGGCCGGATCGAGGTCGTCGCAGTCGGTGACGCTATCCAGGAAGCCCGTCGGGGCGGTGCAGGCCACCACACTGATCGCCGCGCCGCCGTGCCCATCACCATCAGCATCGGCGTAGAAGGTGGACAGCACGGACTCGTCGATGGTGTCGTCGCAGTCGTTGTCCAGTCCGTCACAGACCTCGGAGGCCCCGGGGGAAATGGCCGGATCAGCGTCGTCGCAGTCCCCACCTCGCGTGCTGTAGCCGTCGCCGTCACCGTCCAGGCGACTGCATCCCGATGCCAGGACGATGGCAGGCCAGAACAACACAGTCGGGATCCTACACCACGAGATCAAAACAAGGTTATAGAGGGACGCTTGTTATAGAGGGACGCTTCCTTCCCCCATGCCGAGCAGGAACTCTGTGAGCCAGCGCAATTCCCGGGATCATCGGAACAGCCAGACGCTCGTGTCGTCTCTGGGTCCCAGCGGTCACCGCGATGCCCTCCTCGATCGCTACCTCGCCGAAGTCGGTCACCACCCGACCCTCGACGCCGAGGCCGAGCGGCTGCTCGCCGAGCGCTACACCCTGGCTGGCGATCAAGATGCCGGAAACCGCCTGATCACCGCCAACCTCCGCCTCGTCGTCAAGATGGCGACCCAGTACCGTTGGCGGTGGGTTCGTCTGCTCGACCTCATCCAGGAGGGCAACGTCGGGCTGACCATCGCGCTGTCCCGATTCGACCCCACCCGCGGTGTCCCGTTTGGCCGGTATGCGGCGTATTGGATCCGGGCGATGATCCTGCGCTACCTCTCGGCCAACTACCGCATGGTGGACCTCGGCAGCGGGCAGCACGCCCGAAAGCTCTTCTTCCGGCTCAACCAGGAGCGCGCCCGGCTGATCTCCGACGGCATCGACCCCACCCCCCGCGCACTGGCGGAGTCGTTTGGGATCCCCGAGTCCGCAGTTCGGGACATCGACCGCTTCATGCGCGCCCCCGCCGTCTCCCTGCACACCGCGCGCGGCGACGACGGCTCCCCCCTGGAGATGTTGCTGGGCGACAGCCGGGTGTCCGATCCCGAGCACATCGCTGCCGAGACCGAGTGGCGTGCCCTCGTCCACGGCGAGCTGGAAGTGTTCGGCGAGACCCTGGACGACGACCGCGATCGCATCATCTGGCAGAAGCGCCTCCGCAGCGCGAGCCCCCTGAGCCTCTCCGACCTCGGCCAGGAATTCGGCATCAGCAAGCAGCGGGTTGCTCAGGTCGAGGGCCGCCTGAAGCGTCGGCTCAAGGAGCACCTCTCTGAGGGGATTGGCTCTGAGATTGAGAGCATTCTCTGCGATCCCCCGGGGTGGAGTCACGTCCGCTGCACCAGCTCGCTGGAGAAGCTCTGAGCTGCCGCCAGGTTGAATCCGGTGCGTGCTTCGGGGTCCCGTTGATGCACAGGATGGTCCTTTGAGCCTGCGGACAGTGGGGAGTGAGCAGGTGTCAGAATGGGAGCAGGTGTCAGAATGGGAGCAGGTGTCAGAATCGACCGCCACGGCAGCTCGCCCGCCAGCTACGCCTGGATGGGGACTTGTAGGCCCCTACACCGTCCTGTCATGAAAACTCCCCACGCGATCTGTTGATCGAACACATCGCGAGGTATCCTGCCCTCATGCGTGCCCTCTCTCTTCTCCTCCTCGTTGCCTGCGATCCGAAGTCTGAGGTCGTCGATGCCGACGGCGACGGCTTCAACAACACCGAAGACTGCGACGACGCCAACGCCCTCGCCTTCCCCGACGCCTCCGAGGTGTGTGACGGCATCGACAACGACTGCGACGGCACCATCGACAACGACCCGACCGACGGGACCCGCTACTACGCCGACGCTGATGGTGATGGCTACGGCGATCCCCTCTCCTCACAGCGGACCTGCGTGCCCACTTCCGGAGCGGTCACCGAGAGCACCGACTGCGACGACACCCAGTCGACGGTGCATCCCGGTGCCGAGGAGGTCTGTGACGGCCTCGACAACGACTGCGACAACGCAGTGGACGAAGACATCACGGAGACGCTGACCTTCTACGCCGACGCAGACGGCGACGGCTACGGTGATCCCGACTCCGCGCTCCTCGGCTGCGCACCCACCAGCGGCATGGTTGAGAACGCCGATGACTGCAACGACAGCGACTACCTCACCAGTCCCGGTGCCGCAGAGACCTGGTACGACGGCATCGATCAGGACTGTGCTGGCGGAAACGACTACGACGCCGACCTCGATGGCTTTGAAGGCGACGGCGGAGACGACTGCGACGACACTGAGCCCACCACCAACCCCGGCGCAGCCGAGGTCTGCTCCGACGGCATCGACAACGACTGCGATGGCGGCGCAGGATCCTGTGGCATCTCCGGCAACATCGCCGCCGGAGATGCCGACATGACCTTCACCGGCTCCACGCAGTCCTACGCCGGGATCTCGGTGGATGGCGCCGGAGATGTCGACGGCGACGGGGTCAACGAGATCATCATCGGCGCATACGGTGCCAACAGCTTCTCCGGGGCCGCCTACATCATCGACGGCACATCCACCGGCAGCATCAGCAGCTCCAACGCGGTCACCCTCTCCGGCCCAAGCGGCTACAGCTACGCCGGATACGCAGTGGCCGGCGCGGGAGATGTCGACGGTGACGGCTTCGACGATGTGCTCGTCGGGGCCTCCTACAGCGGCACCTCCTTCCTCGCCTATGGCCCGCTCACCAACGACATGGACCTCGAAGACGCCGGCTGGGCGTTCACCGAGGACTCCGGCTTCTCCTACGCCGGGCTCTCCGTAGACGGGCTGGGTGACATCGACGGCGACGGACTCGACGACATCATCATCGGCTCTCCCTACAACAGCGAGGGCGGAAACTACGCCGGAGCGGCGTACATCGCACTGGGCGGCGGCGAGCTGGCGGCGGGCGGCGGCGAGCTGGATCTTGCAGACGCCGAGGCAGCCATCTTTGGTGAGATCCAGGCCCAGTACGTCGGCCACAGCGTCTCTGGTGCCGGTGACGTCAACGGTGATGGGCTCGATGATGTGCTCGTCGGTGCCGGTGGTCAGGCCGCGCAGTCCTACATCTTCCTCGGACCGGTTGCCGGAGAGCAGGACGTTCAGGACGCCGACGTGCAGATCACCAGCAGCAGCAACAACTTCGCCGGGCGGGCGGTGTCCGGTGCGGGAGACACCAACAGCGACGGCTACGACGACGTCATCATCGGCGCCTACTACAACAACAACGGCACCGGCGCGGCGTACCTGTTCCGCGGCCCGCTCATCACCGACCAGACCCTCTCCGGTGCCGACGCCACCATGACCGGCGAGGCCACCAACAGCTACGCCGGCTACTCCGTCTCCGACGCCGGAGACATCGACGGCGACGGTGGAAGCGACCTCCTCATCGGTGCCCCCTACGCCAGCGCCTCCTCTGGTCGGGCCTACCTCGTCTCTGGCGCGACCACCGGCACGCTGAGCCTCGCAGACGCAGACGCCATCCTCTCTGGCAACTCCGGCTACTCCTGGATGGGTGCCGCGCTCGCCGGGCCAGGCGATGTCAGCGGAGATGGCTTCAATGACATCCTCATCGGCTCCCACTATGCCAGCAGCTACGCCGGTAATGCCTACCTGTTCCTCGGCGGCGGAATGTAGGAGTGGGCGGCCACGACTCCCCGCTCGGCTCTGTTGAGCTGCAGCAATGCGCGGTACCCTGGGGCCATGCATGCGCTCTCCCTTCTTCTCGTTGCCTGCGCTCCGAAGCCTGAGGCCGTCGATGCCGATGGCGACGGCTTTGACACCACCGAGGTCTGCGACGGCATCGACAACAACTGCGGCGGCGGTCCCGGAACATGCCGCATCTCCGGAAACCTCACCGGAGACGGCCGCATCGATCTCATCATCAGCGCTCCCGACGCAGGCCACTACGATGGGTTCGTCTACCTGTTCCTTGGCGGCGAGCTGTAGCATCCGGCGCGCCCTCCGCTGACCATTACGGGCCTCCATCGGGGCTCGTTTTCGTTGTAAAGGGTGCACCTCAGCCACCATCATGGCTGGAATTTCAATAGTGTCACATTGACACCATTGCCTCATCCCGCTACAAAAGAGTCATGTTGACTCTATCTGAGCCAGCACGACTCTAAAGGAGGCCCCATGCAGAAGCTCCACCTCGTCGTCATCGATCCGCAGAACGACTTCTGTGACCGCAGCGGCTCCCTCCATGTCCCCGGTGCTGATCGGGACATGGACCGACTCGCGGTGATGATCCGCCGCCTCTCCGGCAAGCTCAGCGACATCCACGTCACCCTCGACAGCCACCGCAAGGTCGACATCTCCCACCCCCTGTGGTGGCGGGATGCTGCGGGCAGCCACCCCGCACCGTTCTCGGTCATCACCGCCGCAGACGTCACCTCTGGGAAGTGGACCACCTGGCTGCCCTCCACCCGCTCCCGCTCCCTCACCTACCTCTCCGAGCTGGAGCGCAGAGGCCGCTACCCCCACGTCATCTGGCCGGAGCACTGCCTCATCGGCGACGAAGGCCACAACGTCTTCCCGCTCATCAGCGAGGCAATCCACGAGTGGGAGGACCGCCGGTTTGCGATGGCGGACTTCGTCACCAAGGGCAGCAACCCGTGGACCGAGCACTTCTCGGCGGTCCAGGCCGAGGTCCCCGACCCCACCGACCCCTCCACCCAGGTCAACGCCGGGCTGATCGCCACGCTGCAGTCCGCCGACGTGGTCCTGCTGGCTGGCGAGGCCCTGTCTCACTGCCTGGCGAACACCGTGCGAGACATCGCCGACTGCTTCGCCGACCCATCCACCATCTCCAAGCTCGTCCTGCTCACCGACGCCGCCAGCCCGGTCACCGGCTTCGAGGCCCAGGCTGACACCTTCGTCCGAGAGCTGACCGCTCGGGGCATGCGCACCGCCACCACCGCCGACTTCCTCGCTGCCTGACCTCACACCCCTGGAGCCACCATGCCGACATTCAGCGGATCCACCCCCAGCACGCCCATCAACATGAAGGTCGCCGGCAGCAAGTACGGCTTCTCCGGCACCCGACTCGATCGGCTCGGAAGCGCCGAGTACACCCTGGTCACCATCGCCGCAGATGTCTCCGGCAGCGTGTACGGGTTCATCCGGGCCATCGAGAAGTGCATCTCCGAGATCGTCACCGCCGCCGCCCGCTCTCCGAGGGCGGACAGCCTGATGCTGCGGGTCGTGGCGTTTGACAACAAGCTCATCGAGATCCACGGCTTCAAGCCGCTCATGGAGTGTGCCCCCGACAGCTACCGCCGCGCCCTGTCCGCCGGGGGCTCCACCGCCCTGTACGACGCCGCCCACAACGCCGTCGGCGCGATGACCACCTACGGCAAGGCCCTGACCGACCACGACTTCGACGTCAACGCCCTGCTGTTTGTCATCACCGACGGCGCGGACAACGCCAGCACTCAGACCGCGAAGGGGGTGGGCAAGGTGCTGACTCAAGCGGTCGTCGGGGAGCAGGTCGAGTCGATGCTCTCGGTGCTGGTCGGGGTCAACGTCAAGAGCAAGGGCGTCTCCCGCTACCTGATGGACTTCTCCGCCAGCGCTGGCTTCACCCAGTACGTCGAGCTGAACAAGGCCGACGCCGCCACGCTGGGCCGCCTCGCGGACTTCGCCTCCCGCTCCATCGCGGTGCAGTCCGCCGCGCTGGGTACATCCGCCGCCAGCCAGCCCCTGAGCTTCTGAGGTCCTCCCATGCCTGCCTCCGCCGCCTACGCCATCGGCTCCAGCCACACCGTCTGCCAGGACTACGCCCGCGCGGCAGACGACCTCGCCCTGCTCTCTGACGGCTGCTCCGGCTCTCCAGACACCGACATCGGCGCCCGGCTGCTGGTCACTGCGGCGCTGATGGAGTCGGTGGTCGACGACGGGCTGCCGATGCGGGCGGCTCAGACGGCGCGGCGCTGGGCGGTCACACAGGGGCTCGCGGTGCCCCAGCGGACCCCGGGCTGCCTCGACGCCACCCTGCTGCTCGCCTGGAGAGACGGCGACCACCTCCGGGCGCTCATCGCCGGAGACGGTGCGGTGGCGGTTCGATACCGCGACGGGCGCACGGTCTGCCACCGCATCGACCACGGCGCCGCCCCGCCCTACCCCATCTACCACCACCAGCCCGACCGGCTCGCCTGCCTCACCGCGCCCATCGCCCCGGTCTGCTTCAGCGTGCCCACCTCCGAGGTTGATCTGCTCGCGGTGCTCTCCGACGGGGTGTTCACCTTCACCGGCCCGCACGGCCCGATCCCCGCTCAAGAAATCGCCGCCGAGCTGCTCGCGGTCCGTGCCCCGATCGGCGACTTCTTCACCCGTCGCCTGAGGCGGTTCCGCACCCGGACCTGCACCGCCCGGGGCTGGTCCCACAGCGACGACCTCTCCATTGCCGGAGTCTCAACGTGAAGCTCACCGTAGAAGGGGTCGGCCCGGTCACCCTCACCAGGGCCGACTTCGCCGGAGCCGGGGGTCAGGCCAGCGTCTACGCCCGGGGAGACACCGCCTACAAGGTCTACACCGACCCGACCCACGCCATCCCCGCCTCCCGCATCCAGGCCCTCTCCAGCCTCAGCGACCCCCGCATCCTCCGCCCCCAGCGCCTGCTGCTGCGCCGCACCACCCCGGTCGGCTACACCATGCGCTACCTCCCCGACGCCACCCCGCTGTGCGCCGCCTTCCCCCGAGCGTACCGCGATCGCCACGGCATCACCCGGGACAATGTGGTGGCCTGCATGGCGGACCTCGCCGGGCTCATCGAGCAGGTCCACGCCGCCGGGGCGCTGATCGTGGACCTCAACCCGATGAACATCCTGCTCGACGATGCCGGTGCCCCTCACCTCATCGACGTCGACTCCTGGCAGCTCCCCGGCTTCCCGGCGACCGCCATCCAGGACGCCATCCGCGACCGGCACGCCCCGCCCGGTGTGTTCTCTGAGGGCACCGACTGGTTCTCGTTCGCCGTCGTCTGCTTCCAGGCCCTCATCGGCATCCACCCGTTCAAGGGCCGGCACGCCTCGGTCAAGGGCATCGACGACCGGATGAAGGCTGGAATCTCAGCGCTGTCGGGCGCGGTCCGCCTGCCGGGGGTCTGCTACCCGCTGGACCACCTCCCTCCCTCCTGGCGCGCCTGGATGACCGACGTCTTCCACCACCACGTCCGCACCCCGCCCCCGGCCCACACCGCCACCACG
>JBLHNG010000355.1:0-8752 GCA_047621685.1 Myxococcota bacterium
ATACTCTGCGTCGGGAACCAACGGCGTGGCATTCGCCGGAGGAGCCGAGGTCTGGTGGCAGCCGGCCACCCCGGGCGCCCAGGCGTATCGGGTCGCGGATCTGCCCTACGACGTCGAGGGAATCTGGGGCGTGCATGTCGACGAAGACGGCGTGATGGATCTGGCCATCTGGTCGGGATCTCAGGTCCTCCTGCTGCGCGGCTGGTACGGCGGCGGCTACAGCTGGGGCGCAGCCTGGGAGACCAGCGCAGGTGAGATCGTCGGCGTCTCCGCCACCGATCTCAATGGTGACCGCCTCACGGATGTCGCAATCGGCATCGACGGCGAGGGCGAGGCCTGGGTCGAGGTCCTGTACGGAGATGGTGTCTGGGGCTTTGAGGCCGACGAGCCCCTGGAGCTGCTCTTCCAGATCGACAGCCTCACCGCAGATGATGAGGATCGAAACGGCTACGCCGACATCACCCTGCTCGCCTCCATCGACGGCACCATCCGGCGCTACTCCCGCAACCCCGACGGCTGGGCCGGCGGAAGCCCCTCCCAGATCGGCTCGAGCGCCTACCAGGCTCTGGAGGGCTCCACCCTCTTGCCGCTGCTCGATCTCAACGGCGACGACTCCCCGGAGCTGATCATCAAGGGCGCGGCGGGTGCCTCGTCTCAAGAGCTGGTCTTCTTCAACCTCAATGCAGACTCCATCGTCAAGTACGAGCAGTCCTACGCCAGCTTCCATGTGGCCCTGGCTGACATGGAGGGCAATGGCAACATCGACCTCCTCGTGGTCGAGGATGGCACCCTCCACCTCACCCGCTACGACGCTGAGGGTGGCTCGTTTCTCGCCCAGAACTACACCCTCCCCGGTGCTGCCGGTCCAGTGGCGACGGCTGACATCAACAGCGACGGTCTCCTCGACCTCGCGATCTTCAGCGATCAGCCCACCTGGCTGCCCGGGGTGCTCACCGAGGGCAGCGACTCTGCTCCCGGCAGCACCGAGTGCTCCGACACCCTCGACAACGACGCCGACGGCACCATCGACGAGTACGACGCCCAGTGCAGCAATTGGCGGCTGGCCGAGTACGCCTGGCGCAGCTTCGGCCTGCTCATGTCCGGTCCCTACCTCATCGAAGACCTCGACGGAGACGGCGACGATGACATCCTCGGCTTCACCAACGACGGCAACCTTGAGCTGAACATGTGGCGGTTCTCCCTCAACGAGGACGGCCAGACCCAGATCTCACCGGGAACCCCGCTGAACCTCGGCGCCTCTGAGCCCCTCGCCCTGGCCCGCTGCGGCGAAGACATCTACGCCCTGACCAACGGCAACAGCGTCGCGCTCAGCCAGATCGTCATTGAAGGCAGCGCGCTCATCCAGGAAGACTGGACCACGGTCGATGGCGCATTCATGGACTGCGGCGAGGTCAACGGCTCCCGGGGAGCGGTCGTCGCCACCGCAACAGGCGAGTGGACCACCTACAACTGGTTCCTCGGCGACTTCGAGACCGGCTTCCTCAACGCCCCCGGCGATGTGGTCCTCGCGGACACCGACGGCGATGGGGTCTACGAGGTCGCAGGATGTGAGGGAGAGTGCACCATCGTCGCCGCCGACTTTGACGGTGATGGCAGCGAAGAGCTGGTCCGCTCGGAGGCCGCCGGGGTCACTGTAGAGGGCTGGGGAGAGACCGTGGAGCTTGGGGCAGAGGGCATCGTCTCGCTGTCCGATGCTGACGGCGACGGCCTCATGGACCTCCTGGTCACCTCCGTTGCAGACGGCCGGGTGATGCTCTACAGCGGACTCGGCGCCGGACTGGTGCCCACGGTCAGCTGGCAGGTCAGCCAGGACATCTCAACCAATGCTTCGCTGGGTGATGTCGACGGAGATGGCCTGCCCGAGCTGCTCGTCCCACAAGACGACGGCACGATCCTGCACAGTCCTATTCAGTAGTTCCTGGCCGACTCTTCCGACACTGGCAGACGATCCATCCGGGATCGGCGGAGTGAGAGGCCATCGGATATAGGTTTCGCCAACATTTAGGAGACCCGACAACATGGGCAGCCGTATCTTTGTGACAGGGGCGAACGGACGTGTCGCCATGCCGCTGATCAGCGCTCTCGTGGCTGAAGGCCATCAGGTCATCGGGCTCGCTCGGACTGAAGAGAAGGCTGGCATGGTGCGCGCGTTGGGCGCGGAGTGCCTGGTCGGTGACCTCGCCAGCGGGGACGTTCTGGTCAAGGGGGTTAACGGCGCGAGCCGGATCTACCACCTCGCTGGTGGTGTCCGTGGAAAGGGTCAGGAGACCCCTGATGTCATCAACAACCAGGGCACCCGGAGCCTGATTGATGCCATCGGCCGCGCAGAAACCAGCAACCTGGAGAGCCTGCTGTTCACCAGCACCTGCGCGATCTACGGTGACCGGTCCAACCTCTGGGTCCCCGAAGACATGACCCCCACCCCGAACACCCGCTACGGGACGAGCAAGCTGGCGGCTGAAGAGGTCCTGCTCAGCAGCGGTCTCCCGGTCCGCATCGTCCGACTGGCAGCGGTCTACGGTCCGAACTTCCCGTTCATGATGATCGAGCGCATGCAGGCGGGCAAGGGCTGGCTTCCCGGTGAGGGCCGCAACTACATTCCCACGATCCACATCGACGACGCCGTCGCCGGGCTTCAGCTCATCGATCGCAAGGGGCACACCGGCGAGGTCTACCACCTCGCGGATCAGGAGCCGATCCTGCTCAAGGAGTTCTACGCCGAGGTCCACAGGCTCAGCGGCGGAGAGCCGATCCGGTTCTGGTCCACCTGGATCCCCAGCTACGTGCAGCGCAGCGTGGCGCGCAACAACGAACGTCTCCAGTCGAAGCTCAACCGCTGTCCGCAGTTCACCCCGGACAACCTCAAGCTTTACACCAATTCCGTCCGTCTGAAGACCGAGCGTCTTGAAAAAGAACTCTCCTTCACATGGAAGCACCCCAACGCCGTGTCCGGACTCGCCGCAACCCTCCAGGGTTGACTGTAATGGCCCCTTACCGTATAGAGTCCAGAATCAAACTCCGAGGCAATCCCTGATGCTGCTCGCCCTCACATCACTCATCGGCTGCGCTCCGCAGGATGCCGAAGTCACCGCCCACTGGTTCACCTGGTTGGCTGCAAACTCCTCCCCCTCAGTCTCTGAGAACAGCATCGACTCCCTGCTGGAGACCTCCACGGCCTTCGAGTGCAGTGGGCGTGGCTGGGACCGCGATGAGGGAGAGTGGGAGAAGGGCTACATCGGGCCTGGAAACGAGCTGCTCGAAGCGACGACTTACATCGGTGGCGCCTGTGATCCCGACGACGGCGGCTGCGACGAGGGCGCCCTCGAGACTCAGTGCGAAGACATCAACAACGCCTACTACCACACCTTCCTCCAGGACGATGGCTACTACGCCATGCAGGGTAAGGTCGAGCCGTACCGCACTGATGCCTACCTCAACAGCGAAAACGACTTCCAGCTGACCGTCCACCAGAGACTCGACGATGGTGAGGACTTCCGCTTCCAGTTCTCCATCGCGCCGGACTTCGCGCCGGTGGAGTGCATCGACGAGGACGGCACCACAGTCGTTCGCTACGTCGACGATGCGGAGTGGGTCAACCAGTGGTCCGACGACGAAGAAGGCTACTCGATCTTCTTCCTCAATGCCGGCTCCTACCAGCGCAACCCCAGCGACGATGACGACTACTGGTACCTCATCTCCGACTGGAACTCTGGCTTCGGCTCCGCGAAGTTCTCCTCCGACGAGTTTGCATCACTGCCCGGTGAGTACGGCGACTACGAGCACCTCGATGTCTACGGTGGTGCGGGTAATTCCGCCCGGGACACACTGTTCGCCGACTCCGGCCACTTCCTGGCAGTCTCGGATCGCTCCGACCTGACCAACTCCGCAGTCTCCGAGACCTACGCTTCCTACGCCGACGAGCTGAACAACTACGCGGAGTCCTGGGGCGAGGAGATGTCCAGCATTGCTGGTGCGACCTCCGAAGATGGCACCTACACCTTCACTCAGAAGGTCGAGGACAACCAGTGGCGTCCGCTGGACACCGGCGTCTCCGGCCTCGACGGCTGGATGGAGCTTCACCACTCGTGGGTCCGCATCAAGGACGGCGCCACCTTCGAGGTTGGCTCGGCGATCGAGGGTGACTTCCAGATCCTAATGGGTGGCATCGACTCTGCCTCCCGAATGGTCGTCACGGGTTCCTTCAAGGTCGAGAGCCTGCGCGAAGACAACAACGGCTACCCCTACCTTGAAGATGAGAAGCGGGGCGACAACAGCACTCCGTTCTGCAGTGGCGCCACTGTCGAGTGATTTCGGCAGTCTGATTCCGAAGGTCTGAGGGCCTGATCAGCCGGCTGATTGACAGGTCTGACATCTCTGTTAGACTCAAATTGTTCAGGCTAAGACTGACAAGACTTATGGCCGGGACCTCCTATTTCGTGTGCCGGGTGCGTCCCCCCCCCAACATTCGGCGCCGTAGGAGGCCCGGCCTTTCCAATTCAGGCCTTGACCTCAAATTTTGACCTCGGACCTCCACCTCGGCACCACGCCGGGGTTTTTGTCTGAAACCAACCGAGGGACAGCGGCATAGCTGAGGGGGTCAAGGAGATCTGATGCTTGCAGTCCTGGTTGCCTCCACCGCTTCCGCCGGCCCCTGGGTCAAGTCCCCTGGACACGCCTACGTCAAAGCCGGCTACTCCCGGTTCAGCGCGGACACCTTCGTCCAGCCAGATGGCACTGAGGTCGAAGGTACCCAGTACATCGGCCACACCAACAACCTCTACGGCGAGGTCGGGGTGTTGAAGGGGCTCCAGGTGGTGTTCAATGCACCGTTCGTGGGCTCCCGTAATGTCGTGGACGACGTCTCCTACATCAACCGCTGGGGCGGCGATCTGAGCGCTGGCCTGGAGTATGGGCGCTCCGTGGGCAGCACCCCGGTGTCGCTCCAGGTCCTCGGCAAGGTCCCCCTGTACGACAACAACGACCTCAACACCTACGGCACCGCCGCGACCCTGTTCCCAGCGATCGGCGATGGGCAGGTCGATGTCACCGCGCTGGGAGCGGTCGGCCGGGGCTGGTCGGTGGGCAGCGTGCGCGGCTGGGTGTCTGGTGAAGCCGGCTACCGGTATCGATCCGAGCAGTGGATCGGGGACTCCTCCGAGCCGGATCGCGAGCTGGTCGATGGCATCCCCTGGAACGCCCAGCTCGGCTACAGCCCGACGATCAAGGACCGCGAGCTGGGCTGGATGTTCGCCAGCCTCGGCGGCATCAACAACCTCACCACCGACGACGTCACCAAGCAGTTTATCCAGGCCAGCGTCGGCGGCGGGTTCAACATTGTCGGCAGTCTGTTCGCGGAGGTTGGCTACAGCACGATGGTCTGGACCCGCACTTCAGCCCCCGGCGGCGGACTCAGCGTGGGGCTGAGCTTCAACAATTGAGCAGGCGCGTCTGCGAGTAGATCCGATGTGCCAGATGATGTCATCTCCCCGCTGTTGACCCCACCAGCGCAGGCACGGTGCGTGCAATAGTCACCCACCATGGGAAAACGCCGCTCAGCCGTTGTCATCGCCTCGCTCATCTGGGGTGCCTCGATCCTCCTGTCCCGGGTCATCGGCCTGGTCCGGGAGGGTGTCATTGGCCGGGTACTGGGCGGCGGGGAGGAAGCGGATGTCTACTTCACCGCGTTCGTCCTGCCGGACTTCCTCGGCTACCTGCTGGCGGGCGGCGCGCTGTCCCTGGTGTTCATCCCCATCTTCAATGGCCACCTCGCCCGAGGAGATGAAGAGGGTGCCTGGTCGGCGTTCTCCGCGATCGCCAACGTCGTCGGCGGGCTGCTGCTGATCACCACCCCGCTGCTGTGGCTGGCGGTCCCCATCGCGGTCCCGCTCATCGCCCCGGGCTTTGACGAGGCGCAGTCTCAGACGCTGGTCCGGCTGACTCGCATCATGCTGCCCGCGCAGGTCTTCCACCTTATTGGCGGCCTGCTCTCCGCCACCCTCCAGGCCCGGGACCGCCACACCCTGCCCGCACTCGCGCCGCTGCTCTACACCGCCAGCATCATCGCCGGGGGTCTGCTGGGCGGGGGATCGATGGGCGCGGAGGGGTTTGCCTGGGGCGTGCTGGTGGGCAGCATCCTGGGACCATTCGGGCTGCCGCTGATCGGCACGCTCAAGCACGGCCTCGGCTGGCGGCTCACCCTGCCCTTCTCCCACCCCGACCTCAAGCTGTGGTTCTTCCGCTCCCTGCCGATCATGCTCGGCTTCTCGATCATCGTGGTCGATGATTGGATCCTCCGACGCCAGGGCTCCATGCTCGCTGAGGGCTCCATCGCCACCCTCCAGTACGCCAAGACCCTGATGAAGGTGCCAATGGGGGTGTTCGGGCTCGCCGCCGGAGTCGCCACCTACCCGACCATCACCCGCCTCATCGGCCAGGGGAAGAACACCGAGGCGTATGGCCTGCTCTCCGGTGCAGTGCGGCGGATGCTGGTGCTGGCGTTTGGTGCCCAGGTGGCCCTGACCGCAGCCGGACCGGAGATCGCCCGGGTCATCTACGGCGATCGGCTGCTGGCCGGCCAGTCCGACGCCATCGGCCTCACCCTCGGCGCGATGAGCCTCGGGCTGTGGGCCTGGACCGCGCAGACGGTGGTGTCTCGGGGCTTCTATGCCCTGGGCAAGACGTGGATACCGACCCTGCTGGGCACCGGCACAGTGCTGGTGTTCTACCCCCTCTACGTCTACCTGCGCGGACAGCTCGGGGTGACCGGACTGGCCCTGGCCAGCTCCGCGGCGATCACAGTGTATGTGATCCTCCTCATCGCCTTCCTCCGTCGGCGATTCCCCGGCGAGCCCGACGGCTACGGGGCGTTCTTCGTGCGCGTGGTGCCGGCGACCGTGGCGGGGCTGCTGGCCGGTGTCGGGCTGCGGCAGGTCATCGAGATACCGATTCCATTGCTTCAGGGCGCGGTCCTGGGCATCGCCGGGGGCATGGTCTTCCTCGCGGTCGCTCTCCTGATGCGGGTCCCAGAGCTGTCTGAGGTGATCTCACTGATTACCGACAAGGTCGGCAGACGACTCCGCCGGAAACGTTAGATGGGGGTGCTCCCCGACCGCGACCGCCTCATGTACGACCCCGACCAGATCACCACCCAGCGGCGATGTGCCGAGCTGGAGGGCTCCGACGCGGAGCTGCTCCGACTGCGCTGCCTGGAGCGGGCCTCCGAGGCGCTCCCCCCGATCATCGACGGGGTGCGGCGCTGCGATCTGCTGTGGGCGGATGCGATCTCCTCGACCTGGACGGGATGGGAGATCCGGGGTGGTCGGCGGGTCCTGCTGCGCTGCCTGCGTCGGGACTGGCAGGCGGATCGGGTGATGCGACGGCGCATGGCCCGGGCGGTGCGCAGCCTCCCTGCCCTGCTCACCCCGACCTGGCATGCTGACGGCGACTGGCCCCACCTCCGGCTTCCCCTGGGCGGTCCCCTGCTCGCCGAGGGCACGCCGAGCATTGACGAGCCAGGCCTCACCGCTGGCATCCTCACCCGAGCTGTCGCCGGGCTCGCTTCACTTCATGGTGCGGGGCTTCACCTCGGTGGATCACTGGAGCACCACATCGTGCTCACCGACCAGGGCCCTGAGATGCTGTGGCTGGACCGGTTCGATGCCCCTGGTGCTCCCCAGGATGACCTCCGTGGGCTGGGGCTCCTGGCGGACCGGCTCAGCCCAGAGGGGCTCGACGCGCTCGCGGACATGGTCGCGGACTGGGCGGACACACCACCCCCCACTGCCATGGATGGCGCGGAGCTGCTGCGACAGTCGATGTCGCACACCCTGCTCACCCACCGCCACCGGCTGCGTCGGATCCGGCAGACCAGCACCCACCTCAGCGACATCCGAAGGCTCCAGCTGCTCGTCGAGCGCCTGTCGGACTGGCCCCCACCGACCGCAACCGCCTGTCTCAGCGCCAACGACCCGGCTGCCCCCGTCCTCGTCCGCTGTGACGGCATTACCATCCGAGGCGGCCCGCGAGGCGCGATGGTGGTGGTGTACTCCCCTGACGGCGGCATCGATCCTCAGCGTCACCGACAGCTTGCTCGGGACTGGCGACGTCGTTCTGCAGTGATGGAGCCGACCCGCCGTAGCGTTCAGCGTGATCTTGGTGGTCAGGCTGGGGACGCGGAGAACCTCATGCGCTGGATGAAGACCTGTGCCGAGCTGCGTACCCTGCGCCTCCTGATGGAGCGGGCGGGTTCGACTTGAGCGAAGTCCTTGCGGGGACTTTGGGACGGTGGTGAGTGCGCGGGTGTTCGGGTGGGGGTCACAGGGGAGCGGCGAACGCAGTCGCTGAGCGAGTATTCGTGCAGCCCCCTCGAGCGAGCGTCATGAGCAGCCCGAAGGGCGCAGTGATGCGAAGTGGCCAGAAAAAGAATGGCGCCGACGATGGCGGTTCTCAGCGCATGGGTGAGGGAGGACCCTTCGGAATCGAGAGCCCCGAGGCTGAGAAGACCGAAGGGCGAGCAGGACAGGTCGGCAAGATCAAAAGCAGAGATGGGCGAAGCCGCAACTGGTGGTGGTGATTCCAGCGACGTCTCCGTCCTTGGGCGCTGATCGCCACGGGTCCCCTCCGCGGTCCGCGCTTCACTCCCTGTCGGCGTCCATTCTCAAGCGACTGCCGACGTCTCAAGCCTCGGCTCGTTTGCTGCTTCCGGGGCCGCCAGAGAATCTGGCGTGCGGCC
>JBLHNG010000356.1:0-8712 GCA_047621685.1 Myxococcota bacterium
TCCCAGCTCGACGTGGTCATGCTGGCGACCCCACACGGCGTCTCTCGCGGTCTCGTCGGCGCGCTGTCCACCGCTCCGGTGATCCTCGATCTGTCTGCGGACCACCGGCACGCCCCGGGCTGGGTGTATGGCCAGCCCGAATGGAACGGCGCCGCGCTGCCCGGCGCCACCCGGATCGCCGCCCCTGGCTGCTTCGCCACCGCGCTCATCCTCTCCACCGCTCCGCTCATCGCTGCGGGTGCAGTGGATGGCCCGCTGAACATCGTCGCCGCCACTGGCTCGACCGGCTCCGGCGCCTCTCCAAAATCCGCCGCGCACCACCCCACCCGGTTCGCCAGCATGAAGGCCTACAAGGTACTCCAACACCAGCACATCCCGGAAGTCCGCGGCATGCTGGAGAAGCTCGGGACGACCCCGGACCTGCGCTTCGTGCCCTGGAGCGCGCCGGTGGATCGCGGCATCTTCGCCACCACCCTGCTCACACCTCGCGATGGGGCCGACGTGGCCGCGATCTTCGCGAGTGCCTACGACGATGCCCCCCTGGTCCGGCTCCGCTCTAAAAGCCCGGAGCTGAGGTGTGTTCGAGGCTCCGCGCTGGCGGACCTCTCCGTGACGCAGCGCGACGGCGCCGCCGCCGTCCTCTGCGCGATCGACAACCTCGGCCGCGGTGCTGCCGGTCAGGCCATCGCCGCCCTCAACCTCGCCCTCGGCTTTCCCGTCGATGAGGGCCTGCGCTTCATCCCCCCCACTCCCTGAGGATGCCTGTGTCACTGCTCGACAACCTGGGAAGCGCCAAGCTCCCGATCACCCTGTGCTCCGGTGAAGGTCCCCTGCTGTGGGACACCTCGGGGAAGACCTACTGGGACTTCTACGGCGGCCACGCGGTGAGCCTGCTCGGTCACGGCCACCCCCGCTGGATTTCTGCGATCACCGCCCAGGCCCGACAGCTCTCGTTCTGCACCACCATCGCCGATGTCCCGATCCGCACCGAGGCCGCCGCCGCGCTGACCCGGTTCACCGGTACCGACCGGGCCTTCCTGGTCAACAGCGGCGCGGAGGCGGTCGAGGGGGCGCTGAAGCTGGCGCGAAAGGCCACCGGGCGTGAGGTCATTGTGGCGATGGAGCAGGGCTTCCACGGTCGGACCATGGGCGCGCTGGGGGTCACCGAGCGCTACCGTAGCCAGCACAGCCCGGCACACGGCACCACCCGGTTCGTGCCGTTTGGCGACCTCGACGCCCTCGCAGCAGTGCTCGATGGGGAGGTCGCCGCAGTGATCCTAGAGCCGATCCAGGGCATCGCCGGGGTCCGCATGCCGCCGGAGGGCTACCTCGCACAGGTCGCCGCGCAGTGCCAGGCGGCTGGTGCGCTGCTGATCTGCGACGAGGTGCAGTGCGGCATGGGCAGGACCGGCACACCGCTGGTCAGCCGGGCGATGGGGGTGTCTGCGGACATCGTGACTGTGGGCAAGGGTGTCGCAGGAGGCTTTCCGGCTGCGGCGGTCCTGCTGACTGAGGCGGTTGCAGCCACGGTGTCCCCTGGCGAGCACGGCACCACCTTCGGCGGCGCACCGATGGCGTGTGCCGCGATCAAAGCGACCATTGAGATCATTGAGTCCGAGGGGCTGCTCGAACAGGCCGCCCAGGCTGGAGCGTGGATCGAGCGATGGCTGGCGGTACCGGGGGTGGTCGAGATCCGCGCCGCCGGGGCCTGGGCCGGGCTCACCCTGGACATCCCCGCCCGACCGGTCGCCGCTGCGCTGCTGAAGCGGGGCTTCCTCGTCGGCACCTCCGGCGATGCCAACACCCTCCGCCTCGCACCCCCCGCCGCGATCCCGGAGTACGCCATCCGAATGCTCGGGCGGGCGCTGTCTGAAGTCCTCACCAAGAAAGACGTCCTCACTCAGAAGACCGTCAGCGGAGCAGCATAATGGATCGCGCCCTCTCTCTCCTTGAGGCCATCCCCTACCTGCGGGCCTACGCCGGACAGCGGTTCGTCATCAAGCTCGGCGGCGGACTCCTGGAGAACTCAGCAGGGCTGATCCGCGATGTCGCCGCACTGAGCCGGCTGGGCATCGGGGTGGTCCTCGTCCACGGTGGCGGCCCACAGCTCGACGATGCCGCCCGACAGCGGGGCCTCTCGACCCGACGCATCGCTGGACGACGAATCACCAGCCCGGCCCTGGTGCAGACCGCCGCCCAGGTCTGGCGGGGGGAGCTGTCCCTGGCGCTGATCTCTGCGCTGCGGCGAGAGGGCGAGCTGGCGGTCGGCCTGTCTGGTGCGGACGGTGGGCTGCTCACCGCGGCTCGACGCCCGCCACAGGTGGTGGTCGACGACACCGGCACCCGCCAGACCGTCGACTATGGACAGGTCGGGGACGTGGTGTCCTACCAGGGCGCGGCGCTGGAGGGCATGCTCGCTGCCGGGTTCATCCCGGTGGTCAGTCCGCTGGCAATGTCGGAGTCCGGAGAGCTGCTCAACGTCAACGCCGACACCGTCGCCGCGACCATCGCCGCTGGGATGGGGGCTGCAAAGCTCATCCTGATGACCACCGCACCAGGCATCCTCTCCGATCCGAGCAATCCGTCCACCGCCCTGCACTGGATCGACCTCGACGGGCTGGCCGCCCTGGAGTCCGCCGGGAGCCTCACCGGCGGCATGCGTCCGAAGCTGGCTGCCATCCGGCTCGCGCTGGGCAGGGGGGTGCCCCGGGTGCATGTCATCGACGGGCGCAAGCCGGGCGCGCTGCTGGAGGAGGTGTTCACCACTGAGGGCTGCGGCACCCTGGTCGTCGAGGCCGCCGAGCGCTGCCCCCCGGAGCTGAGCTTCTCCGCTCAGGCCCCCGCGGCGAGGTAGACCAGGGGCGCGCCCGGCTGCAGCAGCTCCGGGCGCTTCTTGGGAAAGACCAGGGTGGCGGCGTCAGGCAGAGTCAGCGTGGATCCGTCCCCGCACACCCCAAGCATCGCGCCCGCAGGGAGGGCCTGGAGGTTCTCCCCCACCCCGTCCGCCCAGGCAAACCCCGACGGCGAGCAGCGCAGCACCCCGGTGAGCACCAGCCGCCGCTGATCAGCCCGGCGGCTCGGCACCCCATCGAGCACCCCGAGCCCACACAGCACGCTGCGCATCTCATCGAGGATGCGCCCCGGCTCGCACGTCGGATCCCCGATCCAGCCAGTCTCGTAGCAGATCCCCACCCCGCCCCTCGTCGAGACATGCTCGTCGAAGGAGCAGCCGCCGAACAGCAGCTTCGGGTCCCTGAGGACCACCGGAGCATCCAGCAGCGCGGCGACATCTCGGTGCTGCACATCGTCGGGGTGGTGCATCGCGAACCGACCGCCGGGCTCGACGGTGCAGTGGAAGTCCACCAGGACATCGACCGCCGCGACCGCCTCCGCCAGCACACCTGCCCGCCTCTCCTCGTAGTGGCCCGGCGACTGACCGAGAATCTCTGCGGTGAAGCAGCGGTTGAGGTCCACCCCATCACGACTGTACCGGCGATCCTGCGCCCACGCCTCCGGGTTGCCCAGCACCAGCAGCAGCGAGCCCGCGGCAATCCCGTCCGCTGAGAGCGCCGAGGCCAGCCGCTGCATGGCGACTACTGGAGCGCGCTCGTTGCCGTGAATACCAGTCGAGATGCAGACGGTCGGGCCGGGGCGAGTGCTGTGGATCCAGGTGAGCATCGCCACAATCTAACTCAGCCGTAGCGACCCTCGATGTAGTCGGCGGTCTCGGGACTGGTCGGCGAGACGAACATCTTGTCGGTCGCAGAGAACTCCACCAGCTTGCCCATCAGCATGAACGCGCAGTCGTCGCTCGCCCGACGGGCCTGGGCCATGTTGTGGGTGACGATGACGATGGTGTACTCCCCGCGCAGCGCCCACAGCAGCTCCTCGACCGCCTCGGTGCCCTTGGGATCGAGCGCGGAGCAGGGCTCGTCCATCAGCAGGATGGAGGGCTTGACCGGCAGGAGGCGAGCGATGCAGAGCTTCTGCTGCTCTTCGAGAGACAGCCCGATGGCGCGGTGGTTCAGCCGATCCTTGACCGTGTCCCACAGCAGCACCTTCTTCAGCGCGCTCTCGACGATCTCGTCATCCTGCGCCCGGGTGCGCTTGCTGCCAGAAGGCAGGTGGATGCGCTCACCAAACAGCACGTTCTCCCGAATGGACAGCGGCAGCGGGTTGGGGCGCTGGAAGACCATGCCGATGTGCTTGCGGACCTGGACCAGCTCGACCTCAGGGGCGTAGATGTCGTGCCCGAGCACCTCGACGCTGCCCTCAGTGCGCACGTAGCTCAGCCGCTCGTTGATCCGGTTGATGCAGCGCAGCAGGGTGGACTTCCCGCAGCCGCTCGGCCCGATCATGCCGGTGATCCGACCCTTCCTGATGTCAATGTTGACATCAAAGAGGGCCTGGAAGTCTCCGTACCAGAGGCTCAGGTCGCGGGTGATGATCGCGGACTCATCCAAAGCGCCCCTCCACATACTCTCGGGTGCGAGAGTCCTGAACTTCTCCGGTGAACAGGTCCTCGGTCTGCCCGATCTCCACGCACTCTCCCATCAGGAAGAACGCGGTGCGATCCGCCAGCCGCCGGGCCTGCTGGACGAGATTGGTCACCAGGATGATGGTCATCTCTTCCTTCAGCTCTCTGAGGACGTCCTCGATCTTCATCGTGGTGACCGGATCGACGGCGATGGAGAACTCATCGAGCAGGAGCAGCTCAGGCTCCTGGGACAGCGCTCGGGCGATGGTGAGTCGCTGCTGCTGGCCGCCAGAAAGGAGGCTGCCCAGGGCCTTGAGGCGATCCTTCACCTCGTCCCACAGCGCCGCACGTCGCAGGCACCGCTCGACGATGACGTCGAGGTCCGCCTTGCGCTTGATGCCGCGCAGTCGGGGAGACAGCGCGACGTTGTCGTAGACGCTCAGAGGCAGCCCGACCGGCAGCGGGAAGACCACCCCGATCTTCCGCCGCAGCGCGTAGAGGTTGCGCCAGGTTCGGATGTCTCGTCCGCCGAAGGTGACATCGCCCTCGAAGTGCATCGTGGCGTTGAAGTCGTCCATGCGGTTGAGCACGCGAAGGAACGAGGTCTTGCCCGAGCCTGCCGGTCCGATGATCCCGAAGATCTCGTTGCGGTGGACATCGAGGTTGACACCAGAGAGCACGGTCTTGTCGCCGTAGTGGACCGACAGCCGGCTGACGCTGAGCAGTGGGGGGGTCTCTACCACTTCTTCCTCCGCCTGAGGTAGATGCGAAACACGATGGAGATCGAGTTCATCACCAGGACCATACCGATGAGCACCAGGGCCACCCCGTAGGGCAGCGACTCAGGCACCCCGGGTACCTGGGTGGAGATGACGAACAGGTGCAGCGACATCGCCATGGTCTGGTCGAAGACGCTCTGGGGGAGGAACGGCAGAAAGAACGCCGCGCCGGTGAACATGATCGGTGCGGTCTCTCCGGCGGTCCGCGAGACCTCCAGGATGATCCCGGTGAGGATGCCGCTGATGGCGTTTGGCAGGACGATCCGCCAGATGGTCTGCCAGCGGGTCGCGCCCATGTTCCAGCAGGCCTCCCGAAACGCCATCGGCACCGCCTGGAGCGACTCTCGCGTCGAGACAATGACCACCGGCAGGGTCATCACCGCCAGGGTGAGGCTCGCGGCCAGGATGGAGGTTCCAAAGCCAAAGAACAGCACGAACGCGCCCACACCGAACAGGGCGTGAACGATGGAGGGCACCCCGGCGAGGTTGATGATCGCGAGGTTGATGAGCCGGGTCAGCCAGTTGTCCGTGGCGTACTCTGACAGGTAGACCGCCGCGGCGATCCCGATCGGCACACTGGCGAGCAGGGCGACCACGACGATCGCGACGGTGCCGAGCAGGGCCGGGAAGATGCCGCCAGCGGTCATGCCGTTGGTCGGGTCGGTGGTCAGAAACGCCCAGGAGATCGCCGGCATGCCCTTCTGGATGAGCACCCCGAGGATCATGATCACCGGGGTGATCAGGAGGAGGGTCATCGCCAGGTAGAGGGCCTTGATCACCTTCTCGATGCGCTGGTTTCTCAGGTTTCGAGGGGTGGCGGAGAACATGTTCATGACTTCCGGATCCCCCGGACCACGAGGTCAGCGGTGAGGTTGATGACGAAGGTGACCACAAACAGCAGGATGCCGAGGGTGAACAGCGCCTGGTAGTGCTCGCTGCCCACCGCAGTCTCTCCAAGCTCCGCGGCGATGGTGGCGGTCAGGGCGCGCACCGAGTCGAATGGGCTGTCGGGGATGTTGATGGAGTGACCGCTGGCCATCAGCACCGCCATGGTCTCGCCGAAGCCGCGGCCGACACCGAGCAGGATGGCCGCCATCAGGCCGTTCTTGCCCGCCGGAAGCACCACCCGCCAGACCACCTGCCAGCGGGTCGCGCCGAGCGCTTCGGCAGCCTCCCGGTAGGTCTCCGGCACCGCCTTGAGCGCATCCTCAGCGATGGTCGTCATGATCGGCGCAGCCATCAGGCCGAGGATGAGCCCGGCGTTGAGGATGTTCAGGCCGATGGGCACGTCGAACAGCTTGATGATCAGCGGGTTCATGATGGACAGGCCGATGAAGCCCCAGACCACCGAGGGAATGGCCGCGAGCAGCTCAACGAGCACCTTGAGGGCCTCGCGGCTCCGGGGGCTGGCGAACTCAGCGATGTAGATCGCAGCACCGAGGCTGAACGGCACCGCAGCGAGGACTGCAAAGCCGGTCACGCTGGCGGTTCCAGCGATCAGTGCGAGGGTCCCGTAGGTGGGGTTGTTGTCGGAGGTCGGTCGCCACAGCGGGGAGAGGAAGAACTCCTTGACGTCCATCGACTGCCCGATGAAGCCCACCCCCTCCTTGAGGATGAAGATGAAGATCCCGACGATGAAGATGATCGCGGAGATGCCACCGACGAACACCAGGACCTGGACCGCTCGGTCAATGATCCAGGCGACATCGCGGGCGTCGTCGGCGATGTCAGTCGGTTTCGCTTCCACGAAGTAGCTCCATCAGCTCGCGGACCTGCCCGGCGAGCATTCGCGCGGACGCCTCCGGGGTGTCTCCCTCTGGCAGCGCCCATCGCTGCAGCGGGGTCTGAAAAGGCAGCTCAGGGAGGCTGGAGACCTCCCCGATCGTCACGATGACGTGGTACTCCGCCGGGTAGGGACGGAGCGGCTCCAGCGCGTGGGGACGGACCACCGAGAGATCCAGGGCGAGCTGCTCCCCCAGCGCGAGGAGCACCGGGGAGAGGGCGTCTGCAGGCTGGATCCCAGCGCTGAAGTAGCGCCCGGCGTCTGAGTAGGCCTTAGAAGCGAGGGCCGCGGCGAGCTGGCTGTAGAGGCTGTTGTCCTCGTCGAGGAACAGAACCCGGTAGACCTTCGGCGCCTTGGGGCGGCCGGTGATGACGAACAGCGCCTCGTCGCAGATGTTCTTGGCCTGGTCCGAGACCCGCTCGATCTGGTGGAGGATGGTCAGCTCGGAGACCCGGTCCCGGAAGCGACCATCGGGGGTCCCCTCAGTGAGCCGGGTGAAGATGCGGTTGTGGACCAGATCGACCTGGCCGGAGATGCGTCGGGTGTCCTGTGCAAGCTCCTCGCCGCCGTCGAGGAAGGCCTCGGTGGCCTGCCTGAGCATGCCGGTCGCCAGCTCAGTCAGCTCGACGAGGTCACTACAGAACGCGGCATCGGGGTGCTCTGAGAGCCGCGCGCCGATTCGGCCGATGGTGACGGCGTAGTCCCCGATTCTCTCCAGGGCGATGTTGATCCGGAGGACCGAGGAGATGAACCGAAGCGGCCCGGCGGCGGGGAGGTGCCGGGCGACGAAGGCATGGCAGCGGGCGTCGATGCTGCGGACCTCCCGGTTGATCGGGAGGTCGTCGAGGACCACATCGTGGAGGACGTCCCGGTCGTTGATCCGCAGCCCGTTGACTGAGATCCGGACCGCGTCGAGGACGGCATCCGAGACCCACTTCACCCGCTCTCGAATCAGCTGGAGATCCGACTCCATTCTGGACTCGTACCGCTTCATAGTCACTCCGTTACATGCGTATTAAGCGGACTAATTACAGGAGACTGTCGCTGCCGGGGCATAGCCCTTGTCGAGAATGATGCACTGGCCGGTCTCGCTCATGATCCAGTCCAGGTAGCCCTTGACCGCACCGGTCGGCCCTCCGGCGGTGTACATGAACAGCGGGCGGGCGACCGGGTAGCTGCCGTCGATGGCAGTCTCCACGCTGGGTGCGACACAGGCGCCGTCGTCGGTGGACTTCACGCAGGGAGCGTTGATGTGCTCGGTCTTGTACGCCAGGCCGCTGTAGCCGATGGCACAGGGGGTCTTCTCGACGAGGTCGACGACATCCTTGGATCCGTGCATGTCGCGAGATCCGAGCTTGTACTCGCCCTTCTTGCCCAGGATTGCCTTCTTGAAGTAGGCGTAGGTGCCGGAGTTGTTCTGGCGACTGATCCGGATGACCTCATCGGAGCTGCAACCGGGAACCGTCACGCCGAGCTGGCTCCACGTCTCGATCGCGCCCCCGTCGCCGTAGATGGCGGCGAGCTGGGAGATGGAGATCTCGGTGATGGGGTTGTCGGGGTGGAGGAAGACCGCGAGGGCGTCGTAGCCGACGACATGCTCGACCGGCTCGATGCCGTTGGCGCGGGCCTGCTCCATCTCGCTGTCCTTCATCTTGCGGCTGGCGTTGGCGAGG
>JBLHNG010000357.1:0-8682 GCA_047621685.1 Myxococcota bacterium
ACGCGAACAGCGCGAGCAGCAGCGCCAGCTTCCCATCCGCCAGCGCGCCCCCCTCCCCCACATGGTCAGCCAGGATGCCGCCGGGGGTGAAGTCGAGGGTGCCGGTGACGGAGTAGGTCCACATGATGCCGGCCAGCAGGAAGCAGACCGAGGTGGTCAGCAGGATGCCGAGGTAGATGCGCCCGGCCCGCTTCGCCTTGGCGTTCTGGTGGTGGGTGACCAGGGGGTAGGTCGAGAAGGTGAGCATCTCGTAGAAGACGAACAGCGACAGCAGGTTCGCTGAGAACGCCACCCCGAGCGCCCCGCAGATCGCCGCAGCGAAGCAGGTGAAGAAGCGGGTCTGGTTGCCCTCGTGGTGGCCGCGCATGTAGCCGAAGGCGTAGACCGAGGTCGGAATCCACAGCCCAGAGGCGACCATCGCGAACAGCATGCCGAGGGGCTCGACCGAGAACGCCAGCGGCACCCCGGGGAGAAGCTCGATGACGGTAAACGAGACCTCTTCGCCGGCTCTGACGTGAGGCCACAGCCGCAGCACGAAGCCGAAGGTGACCGCCGCCATGGTGGTGTGCAGACCGTCTCGGAGGTTCTCATGCCGGCCGAAGAGTTGGATGAGAACCGCGGTGAGGATCGGCAGCAGCAGGGGGATGAGGATCAGCCCGGCGGGCTCGGAGAGGAAGCTCACTGGAGACCTCCGAGCAGGGTGGCCGCGGCCTCACTGGCGATGTGCAGCATCGGAGCGGTCCAGATGCCGAACACCACGCTCGCGCCGATCATCATCCAGGCGGGGATGAGCATGCCCAGCGGGGCCTCGATGCGCCGATCGTCCGGTGGCTCTCGGAAGTAGGCCACCTCAATGACCCGCCAGACGTAGACCACCGCCAGCAGCGAGGCGAACAGCACGGTGACCGCCACCCACCACTTGCCAGCCTCAATGGCCCCGAGGACGAGGAACCACTTGCTGACAAAGCCGGCGGTCAGCGGCACACCGATCATGCCGACCCCACCGACGACGAACGCCAGGGTGGTCAGCGGCATGCGGCGACCGATGCCAGCGAGATCCTCCAGCCGGCAGTCGCCGACTCGGTAGATCATGCAGCCGACGACCATGAACAGCCCGCCCTTCATCAGCGCGTGGTTGAACAGGTGGATGATCGAGCCGGTCAGAGCGTTTTGGTTGTGCAGCGCGAGACCGAGCACGAAGTAGCCGATCTGGGCGAGGCTGGAGTAGGCCAGCAGCCGCTTGACGTTGTGCTGGAAGATGGCCACCAGCGAGCCCATCACGATGGCGATGAGTGAGAGCAGCAGCAGCAGGTTGTACATCTGCAAAGTCTGGGCAAGCAGCGAGACCCCGAAGATGGTGAAGATCACCCGGACCAGCACATAGAACGACACCTTCGTCGCGGTCGACGCCAGAAAAGCGGAGACGACGGAGGGCGCGAAGGTGTAGGCGTTGGGCAGCCAGAAGTGCAGCGGGAACAGGGCCAGCTTGATCATCGAGCCGACGGTCATGAACGCAAACGCTGCCCGGATCGTCGTCTTGTCGGCGACGGAGGGGATGCGGTTGGCGAGGTCGGCGATGTTGAGCGTGCCGGTCATCATGTAGAGCATGCCGATGCCCAGCAGCACGAAGGTGCCGCCGATGGTGCCCATGACGAGGTAGCGATAGCTGGCGACCAGTGCCCTCGGAGAGCGCCCCATCGCGATCAGCGCGTAGGACGACAGCGAGGAGATCTCCAGGAAGACGAAGACGTTGAAGGCATCGCCGGTGATGCAGATGCCCATCAGACCGGCCATGCACAGCAGCATCATCGCGTAGAAGTAGTGGTGTCGATCCTCGGGGATCTCCTGCTTCACGCTGAGGCGGGAGTAGAGCATCACCACCGCACCGACCCCGGAGACGATGGTGAGCATGAAGCCCGCCAGCACATCGACGGAGTAGACGATGCCGACCGGTCCGCTCCAGCCGCCCATCTCATACAGCAGCGGCTCCCCACCGCTTGCGAGACTCAGCAGCCCGATGGCGATGGCGAGGGAGGCACTGGCGAACAGGGTCGCCAGGAACCAGGCGGCCTTGCGGCCAGCGAGCACGATGAGGGGGGCTGCCATCAGCGGCAGAACGATCTGGATGACCGGGAGGTGGTGGATGAGCATGGACAGCAGGCTGTCCGGGCTTGCGCCGTCGGTGTTCACGTGCCCCCCTCCAGCGCCAGGACCTCGTCCTCCTCGATGCTGCCGTAGGCCTCGTTGATCCGGACCACAAGGGCCAGCGCGAGGGCGATGGTCGCGATCCCGACGACGATGGCGGTCAGCATGAGGACGTGCGGGAGGGGGTTGGAGTAGATGACGGCGGTGGCGAGGGTGCGGTCGAGGATCTCGATGGCGCGAAGCCGACTGTCCATGACCTCAGTGCCGCTGGCAGCAGCCGCCTTGTCCAGCACTCCCTCTGCGACAGACAGGCCAGTCGGGTTGCTGTGGACGGCGTCTGGTGCATGGCCCTCGGCGTGGTCATCCGGCGCATGCCCCTCAGCGGCATGCCCCTCAGCAACAGACTCTGCGGCGCTGCCGTCTTCGAGCAGGGCGCTGGCGAGCCCATCAGGCAGCTTCGTCATGCCCTCCCGGGCCAGCGCGATGATCTCCCGGGCTTCGGTGACCTGTGCGTCGGTGACGACTCCAGCGGACCGGGTCTCGCCGAGCAGGGACGCCGAGCGCCGGGTGGCCTCGGTCATTGACTTGAGCTCGATGGGCGCAGTGCCCCCCGAGACCTTGCCCATGGAGACGTAGAACAGGATGACGGCGACCTGAAACATGTTCAGGCCGATGATGGTCTTGATCATGTTGCTGCGGGCGAGCACGACGTACAGCCCGGTCATCATCAGCACGATGACCAGCCAGTAGTTGTAGGCCCCCAGATCGAGGTTGGCGGCGGCAATGAGACCGGTCATGAGCGTCCCCGTCCGGCGAAGTCATAGAAGATCTTCAGCATCGCAGCGAACACCGTGAGCCCCACACCAAACTCGATGAGCAGGAGCCCGTCGTGCTGGCCATGGGACGGATCGTGGTGGTTGAGCACCCCATACTCCAGAAAATTGCCGCCCATCACCGCAGTGAGCACACCCACTCCGGCGTAGATCAGCACACCGACGCAGATGAGCTTCTCGATCACCCTTGCCGGGGCAACGCGCAGGGTGGCGGACAGGCCGTAGATGAGCGCATACAAGATGAATCCAGCAGCGAAGATGACCCCGGCCTGGAAGCCCCCGCCGGGGCCGTAGTCCCCATGGAACTGCACATACAGTGCCAGGAGCAGGATGTAGGGGATCAGCATCTTGGCGCCGATCCGGATGATGGATGGCCGGCTCATTCCTCGTCCTCCTCGATCGCAGCGATGGTGGAGGGCTCGGTGCCGCGCCTTCGCCCGCCGAGCAGCATCATGACCGCCAACGCGGCAGTGAACACCACGAAGGTCTCGCCGAGGGTGTCGTAGCCGCGGTAGCTGCCGAGCACCGAGGTGACGGTGTTGTCGACATGCATCTCGCTGGACCACGCGACCCAGGTGAAGTGGTTGTAGAGGTCCGTCCAGCCTGAGCCCGCCGGGACCTGATGGATCGGCGCGGTCGGGTCTCCGAACCGGGGCATGTCCTCAGTGGCGTACAGCATCGCACCGCCCGTACACAGGGCAACCAGCAGCGGGAAGATGCGGGCCTGGACCGGCTTGGTCTCGACCTCGGTGGTCAAGTCCAGGGTCAGCAGGAGCAGCACCGTGGAGATGCCCGCGCCGACCGCCGCCTCGGTGAACGCCACGTCCATGGCATCCATCGAGGTGAACAGTCCGGCGGACAGAAGGCTGAAGATGCCCGAGAGCATCACCGCAACGAACAGGTTTCGCAGCCGGGCGATCGTCAGGGCGATGATGACCAGGAAGACAAACAGGCAGACATCAACAAGCGCGATCATGCCTCTCGTCCCTCGATCATGCGGTTCTCTACGCTGCGGTTCTCGACGCTGCGGTTCTCGACGCTGCGAGGCTCACCGGGGCGCTCATCGTCTGGGTACTCCACCAGCGCTGGCTCCAGTCCGCTCCGCCAGGCGGCTTTGGCGACCGCGTGGCTCGATATCGGGCTGGTGACCAGCAGGAAGACCATCACCGCGATGAGCTTGGTGAGGACGAGGTAGTCGGGAGCCTGGAACATCAAGCCGATGAGCACAAAGCCCGCCCCGCAGGTGTCGGTCACCCCGACCGCATGGCCGCGGGTGTAGAAGTCCGGCAGTCGATTGAGCCCCACCCCGCCGACGATGCAGAAGAAGCATCCCAGTGCCAGGAAGACTCCGGAGAGGATGTCGAGGACAATCATCGGGGGATCTCCTCGGTCTCACCGGCGGTCATGTCTGTGGGCGCAGAGAACTTGAGCACCGCGATGACCCCGATGAAGTTCATCGTGGCGTAGACCAGGGCGAGGTCGAGGAACTCGGGCCGGTTGGTCAGAAACCCGATCACCGCGATGAGGGTGACGGTCTTGGTGCCGAACATGTTGACGGCGAGGATGCGGTCGAACCGGGTGGGACCGAGCAGGGCACGGGCCAGGGCCAGCCCCATCGTCGCCAGGATCGCGAGACACGCAGCAGCGAACATCATGCGCCACCCTCCAGCTTGCAGACCCGGGCCGCCATCACCCCGCCCTGCAGATCCACCACCCCTTCGCGGCTGAGGCCGTGCACGAGGATGGTGTGCTCGTCCAGCTCAATGGAGACGGTGCCGGGCGTGAGGGTGATCGAGTTGGCGTAGGTGACCTTGCCCAGGTTGGTGTGCTGGGGCGCAGGGAGTCGGGCGAGGGTGGGAGAGATGGGCATGCGGGGGTCGAGCACCCGCTTCGCCACGTCGATGTTGGCTTTGATGACCTCAATGGTCAGCCAGAGGAGGTAGCTGGGCAGTCGGAGGATGAGGCTCATCGGCTGCCCCTCATCGTCAACGATCCCCATCCGCCAGGAGATCCAGACCACCAGCCCACAGGACAGCGCGCCCAGACCGAGCAGCCGACCATCAAAGTGCCCAGACCACACCAGCCAGACGCCGGCCAAAACCAGCAGCAGCGAGACGGCGTGCTTTGGACTTCTATCGTCGGTACCCATCGGCCCCTCAGAGGTTGCTCAGCGCAAGTGTTCGCATGGACTGCCGACGGAGCCCTGCTCAGCCGCCACCCACGACCCGCACAATACTACGGCCACCCCCGCGAGGCACGACCTGGACCTGCACCCCGATGCGCTCGGCCATTCCCGGAACATGGGAGATGAGGCCGACCTGACGGCCAGAGGCCTGGAGGGCGTCGAGGGAGGACAGGGCGACATCGAGGGTGTCTGGGTCGAGGGTACCGAAGCCCTCGTCGATAAACAGGGAGCCGATCTGGGTGTCGCGTGCGGACAAGGTCGCGAGACCAAGCGCGAGGGCGAGCGAGACCAGGAAGGACTCACCACCCGACAGGCTGTTGATGCTGCGGACCTCTTCGCCGTGGTAGTGGTCGACGATCTGAAGCAGCAGATCCTCGCCAGGAACCCGCATCAGCGAGTAGCGGCGCGAGAGCCCTTCGAGGTGGCTGTTGGCCTGGATGAGCAGGGCGTCGAGGGTGAGGCTCTGGGCGAACTGACTGAAGACCTTACCGGAAGCAGACCCGATAAGCTTGTTCATAACTTCCCAATGCTCTGAAATTCCGCGCTGTGTGTCGCGACGAGACAGAAGCTTTGCAGCTTTCTTTCGATTCTCGCCGTCCTGCTTGAGTCGGGCCTCGGTGTCGTAGAGCCGACGGCTGACGGCCTCCAGCTCTTCAGCCAGGGCAGCGGCGCGCTGATCAGCCTCCTCGGCGGTCTGCTCAGGGGGCTCGGTGGTGCTGTGGCGGAGGTGCTGCTGGCGACGCTCAGAGAGCACGGCCCCTGAATCGGACCAGGCGGCGTCGATGTCGCGGAGCAGGACGCGCTGCTCGGTGACCCACTGCGGCGGACGGGACAGGCGCTTCTGCACATCGTCGAGCGCCAGGCCACGCTGGTTGAGGGTGTCGTGGAGGGCCTCTCGGGCGGCCTCAGTCTCGCCGCGACGGGCGATCACAGCAGCCTCGGCGGCCTGACGACGGGCGGACAGCTCGGCGACCCGCTGCCGGGCACCGCCGAGCTGGGAGGCAGCCTGCTGGCGGGTGGCCTCAGCGGCATCGGTGGCGTTCTTGAGGGCGAGCCGGACAACCTCGGTCTTCTGGTTGCCCAGCAGCCGGGTGCGCTGCGCCTGGAGATCCTCGACCACCTCCTGCCGCTCCAGGTGCGCGGTCTTCAGCCGGGCGGCGGCGACCTGACGCTCCTTGAGGCGGGTCTGGGCAGCGAGCTGCTGGGGACGGTGGAGGGCCAGTGTGGCAGCAGACTTCTCGACCACTCCCTGTGCACGACGATAGCGGGCCACCCGCTCCTGGCAGGACTGCACGAACCGCCCGGGATCCCCCCGAAGTGCCGCCTGCCAGTCACGCTCACCGGCCAGGGGATCGGCGAGTGTGGCGAGGCCCTCGGTGAGCTGAGTGGAGAGGGCTGCGCGGCGATGAGTCGCTTCGGTCAGGGCACGTCCAGCGGCGTCTGCGGCTCGCTCGGCCTCGTGGAGACGACCGGCAGTGGCATCACAGCGGGTGCGACCGGCCACCGCTCGGGACCGGGTGGACTCCACCGCAGTCCGGAGGCGGACCAGCTCGCTGAGCGACTCCTGGTTCTCCTTGAGCGCGGCGGTGTTGGCGGCCCCAGCCTGGGCCAGGACGGCTGACGCCTCTGCAGGAACGGGCAGGCTGAGGGTGTCGTCACTCCAGGCATCGGTGAGCTGTGAGAGTCGCTCAGAGAGGGCCTCCAGCTCTGCGACGCCCTCAGCAGCCTCTGCGACATACCGGGCCTGATCGAGCTGCCCCTGGTGCTCCAGCAGCTTCAGCTCATTGAGCTGCTCGTTG
Source organism: Myxococcota bacterium (assembly GCA_047621685.1). Lineage (GTDB taxonomy): Bacteria > Myxococcota_A > UBA796 > UBA796 > UBA796 > JAQXDW01. The sequence goes on from JBLHNG010000357.1 coordinate 6,963, forward strand.
AGCTGGTTGACCCGATCGACCTGTCCCTGGTAGAGGCTGCTCAGCGGCTGGAAGGCCTTCGCCCAGGGGTGGTCCGGGGCGCCACACAGCGGGCAGGGCTCGGTGTCCTTGAGGGTGCCCCGCAGTCGGGTGAGGACCTCATCGGAGCGGACCTGCTCCAGAAAGCGCTCGGCCTCGCTGAGCATCCAGCTCGCCTGCTGCTTCTGGGCAGTGGCAGACGCAGACGAGGCCCCGGCGGTCCGGGCGGCTTCCTCTGCGGTGGTGATGGCTTGCTTGAGCCGGGTGCGCCGGGCCTGGGCAGCGGTGATGCTCTGGCGGATGCTGACGAGGGCTTCGAGCTGCCGGCGACGCTCGTACAGGGCCTCCCGGGCAGCCTGGAGGCCAGCGGTCGATCGACCGGCCAGGGCAGACTCGGCTTCTGCGAGGGCCTCCTGGAGCGGGACGAGGGCGCTGCGGGCCTGGGTGACGGCCTGATCGGCACCGCTTCGCTCGGCCTCAGCAGCATCGGCGGCGCGCTTGCATCGGGCGAGGGCGACCTCGGTCGCGGCCTCCTCAGCGATGGCTCCGGTGACCCGCTCCAGCTCCTGGGACCACCGCGGCCAGTCCCCAGCCAGGGTGGACAAGGCGCTGTGGGTGCCGAGCCATGTGGCTTCTTCGGCGCTGTCCTGCTCAGCAGACGCGATCTGGGCCTGGAGGACCGTGAGGATCTCGGCGGCCTCATCCCGAGCACTGGCCGCAGCGTTGCTCTGGCGAAGGGCGAGCGCCATCGCCCGACTGCTGTCGTCGATGCGAGCGTCCAGCTCGGCGGCAGAGCGCAGGGCAGCGGACATCTCCTCCTGTCGACGGCGGGCCACCGACAGGGCGGTGGAGGCGACGGCGTCGGCCTTCTCGGCGAGGGTGGCGGTGCTGACAGCCTCGGTGAGACGGACGGCGACCCGGGCCTCTTCGGCTTCTGCACCAGACAGGGCACCGGTGGAGCGGGCGGAGGCGTCGAGCAGCGGGCGGAGGGCGTCGACGGCGGCGATGGCGGCAAGCTCTGCACGCGCTGCGGCCATCCCCTCCCGGGCGGCTCCGGCAGCCACCGCAGCGGTCTCGGCTTCCTTCATCGACCCGACCAGCTCGTCGAGGCGCCGATGCCAGCCCCGGACCCGGGCGAGCGTCTTGCCTTCTGCCTGGAGGGCCTCTCGTGACTCGACGGCGAAGACGATGCCGTCCTGCAGCTCCGCGACCGCGTCGTCAGACAGGGTGCCGATGACCGCGACCTGCTCCTCGAGTCGGGTGAGGCTCAGGGCCTCGTCTCGGGCGCGCTGGTGCGCAGCGATGGAGATCTCCCGGTAGATGCCGGTCCCGGTCATGCGCTCCAGCAGCGCGCCCCGGTCGGCTTCTGAGGCCTTCAGAAACGCCGCAAAGTCCCCCTGAGGCAGCAGCACCGAGCGGCGGAACTGCTCAAAGCCCAGCCCCAGGCGCTCGGAGATGTACTGGAGGGTGATGGTCTTCTTGTCGGAGTCCAGCCGCTTGTTCTCGGCGAGATCCCACAGCTCATGGGTGGTGCCCTGCAGCCGCCCCGAGGCCTTGTTTCGGGCACGCCGCACGCTCCAGCGAGCGCGATAGCTGCGCTTGTCGACCCCGAGGAACTCCACCTCCGCGTACCCCTCCCCCGCCCCCCGACGGAGCACGGTGCGTGGATCGCTGCCGTTGACCTGGCGCGTCTTGTCCTCCT
>JBLHNG010000358.1:0-8664 GCA_047621685.1 Myxococcota bacterium
CACACCCGGCAGCCTCGAAGGCTTCGGAGCCCTCGGTGGTCGGCCAGGGGGAGGGCGGGGTGGTGGTGAAGGTGGCGACATAGGCCGCCATCGCATCCAGCTCGACGCTGCGGCCAGCCTTGGTCTCACCCAGCGTCTCGTCGGTCTCCACCCAGTCGACGTCGGTGAGGAAGCCCGAGCCAGCGAACGGTCCCCGGATGTCGTGCTCGAAGTCCTGGATCTCGTCGAAGTTGCCCGTCCAGTGCACCGGTCCCATGCCAACCCCGGCCCGACCCTCAAGGCTGGTGGTGTTGCGCAGGCCCTCGCCCCGGTCGGTGAAGTCCCAGGTCAGCCCGTCGTCCCGACCATCGGGGTGGCAGTGCGCACAGGTGATGTAGCCGGACTTCGTCATTCGGGTGTCCGAAGCGTCGTGGAAGACCTGCTTGCCGAGCAGCACAGTGTCTGAGAGCGTCTCGTTGGTGAGGGTCGGCGCTCTCCACAGGGGTGTGGGGGAGGTCGAGAGGTCGGTGATGTCGTAGGCGACCACGGTCCGGGACAGCCAGGCATGCACGTAGAGCCGATCTTCGGTGGCGATGAGTCCGGTGGGGAACAGGCCGGTGAACAGGATCGAGCCGATGATCTGGTCGGAGGCGGCATCGAGCACGGTGACGTGGCCGGTGCCGGGATGCAGGACGTAGAGCGCGGCGCCGTCGGGGGAGGTGGCGACGGCGATGGACCGGCCCCGCTCGTCGAACTGCTTGCGGTCGTCGGGGGACTCGGTGTTGGCTGCAGCGTCGATGCGGGCGAGCACCCCGCGCAGGGAGGTCTGGTGATCCGGGGCCACACCGCTGACCCACTCTCCACGCAGGATGTTGGCGTGCATGGCGGGCACGTAGAGGGTGGTGCCGTCGGGGGAGGGGAGGATGGACTCGAGCAGGTTGGGCACTCCGCCGGTGGTGGTGTCGGAGTCGCCTCGGGTGTCGGCAGGCAGGACGATGCTGCCGACCGAGCCCGCCGGATCGACCACATAGACCCGCCCCTCGCCGTCCGTCGAGCGCCACCGGGTCGCCAGGATGCGGCCCTCAGCGTCCATGGCCATGCCCCGGGGATCGGGGCCGACAGTGACGAGGGAGAGGTCGTCCCCGTCGTAGCGGGCGAGCTGTCCGGTGGCCTGGAGGCTCACCCACCACACCCCATCCCGCCCGACCACGCCATAGGGCCGACCGGCCTCGGGCAGCGCCACCCGCTCGGTGATGGTGCCGATGTCGGCGTCGATGAGCGTGAGCTGGTCATCGCCTTCACACGCCACCGCCAGGATCCCGGCGTCCACCGCGAGGGTGCGGGGGGTGTCGCACACCACGATCTCCGTGACGAGCGCCCCGTCTTCGATCCGACCGACGGTGCCCGCCTCCGGGTTGACCACCCAGATTATCCCGCCGTGCATCGCGAGGGTGGCGGAGGCGACCGGGACGACCGCCGTGGGGGGCTCGGTGACGGTGACCACCGCGGTGTCGCTCTTCCAGCCGCCACCCGCTCCGGTGACCGTGATCACCGCCGCGTAGCTGCCCGGCGCGGTGTAGGCGTGCTCGGGGGTCAGGCCCGCGTCGGTCTGTCCGTCGCCGAAGTCCCAGGCAAACGCCGCCCCGATGCTCGCGGAGCCATCCAGCAGCACCGACTCACCGACCCTTGCGGAGAGGTCAGAGCCCGCATCCGCGACGGTCGCATCGGCCACCACCCTCCCGGAGTCCGCCCCGCCCCGGCAGGCCAGCAGCAGGACGATCATGGCCCGGCCGTGGTGAACGTGGCGGTGATGGTCTCTTCGGTGGGGTTGTTGTTGATGTCGAGGATGCCGTCGGCCATCACCGAGAGGGTGTAGGTCGTGCCTGGCGCAAGCTCGGCTTTGGGGCTGTAGGAGGCGATGTTCTCCTGCCCGCTGCCCCAGCCATCCACCGCTGCGCCATCTTCGTCGGTGAGCTGGATGGAGCCGGGGAAGACGCTGGAGGGCTCGATCATCTCGTTGAAGGCCACCCCGATGCGCGCGGTGGTTGCCACTCCGACTGCGCCATCCTCCGGCACGATGCGCAGCACCGCTGGTCCGGAGAGGTCGGGCTCAGTGGACCAGGGCATCACTGCGCTGGCGATGTCGTCCTCGGCGTCGTCGTCCACGCTCAAGATCGCGACGTTGCCGTAGGGGGTGAAGGTGTCGAGGTCACCCGGCAGCATCCCGCGGCCGACCTCGGTGATCTCGGGCAGGTTGCGCAGGTCGTAGATCGTGGCGAAGCTGGACTCGCCGACAAACGCGAAGCCCTCGTCGTAGAAGACGTAGCCGCCGTTGCCCTCGGAGGGGTAGTCGGCGAGGTAGCTGGGGGCGGACGGGTCGGAGATGTCCATCACCATCACCCCGCCGCCACCCTCCTTTCGGGCGAAAAGGGCGTAGTCCCCGGCGGTGTTGGCGTGGTAGGTCTCCTTCGCCTCGCCAGTGGAGTCAACGGTGGAGAACCGCCCCCCACCGATGGGCTGCGGAGTCTGTGGGGTCGAGACGTCGAGCAGGACTGCCTCGCTTCCCTCCGCGCTGCTGACCATCATCAGGGTGCCCATCACAAACACCCCGCCGGCCCTCAACGCGGGCTCGATGGGGTAGCTGGTCACCAGCTCCGGAGCGGCCGGATCCTCGGTGTTGACGACGTACAGGCCGTTGTCCGCGGCGGCGACGTACAGCCAGGGGTGCTGCCAGAACACCGAGAGCACCACCCGGGCGTAGGCGTCTGGGTAGAGGATGCCCTCGATCTCCAGGTAGGACAGCATCTCTGGCGCGGTCTCGTCGGTCACGTCCCAGATCTGGATGCCGTGCAGACCGGTGGCGGCCATGTAGTCCCCGGCGTGGGGGTCGGACTCGGGGAGATGGACGAAGCCGAGGGCGTGGCTCTCCCGGAGGCGATCGTGGGCGCCCTCGCCGATGAGGACCGGGCTGCAGGGGTCGGAGACATCGAAGAACGACACCCCGCCGAAGATGCTCCACTCCGGTGTCCACGGCATCATCAGGTGGCCGCGGTAGGGCACCACGAGGTTGTGGTGTTTGGCATCGGTCTCCCCGCCGGGCAGGGTGGCGCAGTTGGTCCACAGGTCGTCCTCGGAGAACGACACCGCCGGACCACCAGGACCGCGAAGCGTTGGGTGATCGGTGGGATCGGCGAAGACAAACGGGGCAGCGGAGTCGGTGCCGTCGCCCCGACAGGCGAGCAGAAGGAGGGGTAGCATCGGGGGGAGCTTACCGGAATCGAGGCGAATTCCGCAGGTCGGTTAGGATTGCTTCATGAAGCCTCGCATTCGCGCAAAGCTCACTGCCGCCGTCAAGAAGCGCCTGCTCACGCTCGCCCACCGGCTCTCTGAGCGCATCCACCCCACCAACGCCAGCGGCAACAACACCTCGATGCGATAAGCTGGCCTGATGCTACCCCTCCTGCTTGCCTGCACCGGCACCGACCCTGGCACCGTGGACACCCAGGACGCCGAGTCGATCGACATCGCCGACATCGACCCCGACACCCTCCCCGAGGGAGACAGCCCGTGCCGAGAGCCAGAGCTGGTGTTCGTCTACGCGGCCATCGACGGCGACACCATCCACGTCGACAGCAGTCTGGGCGAGGAGAGCATCCGGATGATCGGGGTGGACACTCCGGAGGTCGGCTGGAACGGGGATCCGTCGGACTGCTACGGCCAAGAGGCCCAGGCGTTCACCCGCAACGCCCTGGAAGACACCGAGGTCTGGCTGACCTTTGATGGCACCTGCACCGACATCTACGACCGCACCCTGGCCTACGTCCACGTCGGCAGCGGCGACCAGGACTTCTTCGAGCGCCAGCTCCTCCGGGGCGGCTACGGCTGGGACTACCCCTGGTCGGGTACGGACACCTTCGAGGACACCTTCGCCCAGGACGCCTGGCACGCGGAGTCAGAGGGGGAGGGGCTGTGGAGCACATGCAACTGAGTGCACTCGCGCAGGCCGCCCTGGATCGCCGCGCGGATCTCATCGCCGGTCTTCCAGAGACGGACTGCTACCGGCTGCTGCACGGCGCGGTGGAGGGCTGGCCAGGGCTGACGGTGGATCGCTACGGACCGCTGCTGGTGGTGCAGACTTTTCGAGCGCCCCTGGATGCGGGGGAACGCGAGGCGCTGCTGGCGGTCTACGCCGACCTCGGGCTGCTGCCCATCTTCCGCCACCGGGGCCGGGAGCCCGCTGAGATGCCGAGGCCGGAGGCTGCTGCGCTGGCGGACCACGTCGGGCGAGAGCTGGGGCTGTCGTATCGGATCCGGGCCGAGCACCGGGGGCAGGATCCGCTGCTGTTCCTCGACTTCCGGGCCGGTCGGCGGTGGGTTCGGGCGAACGCGGCGAAATGCAGCGTGCTCAACCTGTTCGCGTACACCTGCGGGATCGGGGTGGCGGCTGCGGCGGGCGGGGCGTCGTCGGTGCTCAATGTGGACTTTGCGGCCAGTGCGCTGGATGTGGGGCGGGAGAACGCGGCGCTGAATGGGGTCTCGATGAAGCTGCTTCAGTCCGATGCGATCCCGGCGCTGCGGCAGCTTGCCGGGTTGTCGATCCGGGGGCGGGCCGCGCGCCGTAAGTATCCGCGGATGGGAGCTCGGCAGTTTGATCGGGTGGTGCTGGATCCGCCGACCTTTGCTCGCTCCCCGTTTGGGGCGGTTGATCTGGTTCGGGACTATCCGGCGCTGTTTAAGCCGGCGGTGCTGAGCTGTGCGTCTGGTGGGATGGTGCTGGCGACGAACCATGTGTCGGCGGTGGGGCTGGATGAGTGGCTGGGGGGGCTGACCCGGTGTGCGGCGAAGGCGGGACGGCCGCTGAAGCGGCTGGAGGTGCTGGAGCCGGAGGGCGATTTCCCACCACTGAATGGGGGGCATTTGTTGAAGATGGCGGTCTGCGAGGTGTGATCGGATCGCTTCGGCCGAGTGGCCGCAGCCGCCATCGAGGCCGCGCCTACTTCCACCACTTCTTCGGCAGCTCCACCTGCGAAAACCCAGCAGCACTCACCTGCGGAGTCACCGTCAGCGCCGGCCCAAGCACCGCGAGTCCGAGGTTGGCACCACACGTCGCCATCTCATCAATCAGCACCTGCTCCTCCACCGCAACCAGCGCCTCTCCATACCCAACCAACCCCGAGAGCCCCCGACCAAGCAGGACCTCATCCACCAGCGTGCTCCGCAGGGCATCCGTCGTGCGCATCGAGATCCCATGCTGGGCAGCGAGCGCGAGCCGGGCATCATCCAACGTCACCGGGTGCCGAACAAACGTGACCTCGATCGGCTCCGGCTCCGCATCCTCCGCAGGCTCCTCGACCTCCACTTCCTCCAGCTCCTCAGCAAGCAGCGCGGCGGCAGCGTTGATCAGCGCCAGCGCATCCTCCGAGAGCGTCTCCCGAAGCGGAGCCTCAGCACCCTCCTCCAGCTCCGGCACTTCCGACCCCTCCTCCGGCTCAGCAAGCACCGCCATCAGCGCCTCCATGCCCTTCTCAATCTCCTCCGGCGGACGGGTGCCCTCAGTCAGCGCGGCCAGCAGCGCCACTCCAGCCTCGTCGGTCATCTTCGGACGACGCAGCCCCGCATCTGCGGCGATGATCACATCAAACGCCTCCCGAATGATGCGCTCAATGAGGATGCCTTCAAGCTCGGCGGTGTAGTCGGTCATTGCCCCGCGCATCAGGTCCACCACTGCGCCGGTCTGGCTGGGATTCACCTCGGCGTAGAAGCTCATCCAGGCGATGTCGCCGGGGACCTGCTGGGTGTCGATGCGCAGGATCGAGGGAGAGACCACACCATGGGCGGACTCCCACATCCGCGCCTCCAGCATCGTGGCGAGCAGGTCGGTCTGAGCGGAGGTGCCAGATATCGGGCAGCGGAGCCGGACCTGGGCGGAGGAGAGGGGAGCATCGATGACCACGGCCTTCACGCCCGGGGTGACGGGCTTGATCGCAGCAGTGGTCGCCGGGGAGCCAGTGCCAGCCCAGTCCCCAAACGCCGACTCGATGGCCGACTTCGCGCCCTCGGGATCGACCGGCCCGATGATCAGCAGGGTGGTGGCACCGGGGTGGACGACCGAAGAGGCCCAGGCGTTGGGCTCATCGTTGAGCTTCTTGAGCATCTTCTTGCTGGGCACGTCGAGGGCGAGGGGGTGGTCGCCGAAGTACGCCTGCTGGCTGAGTCGGCTGGCGACGGTCCAGGCGCCGGGCTCCTGGTGGCCGAGGCGGAAGAAGTACTCATTGCGGGACCGGGTGTCGATGGTCGGGTCGGCGGTGGTCTGACGGAGGATGTAGAGCAGCCCGTCGAGGTTGGGCTGGGGACCAGACAGGGTGCGCACCCAGCCGTCGGTCCGCCGCTCTGCATCCCACCACGCCTGACCTTCCAGCGGATGCTCGGGGACGAACTGATCCTTGTTGGGGCTGAACGGGGTGGAGAGGTCCCAGACCAGCCCGTCGACCCCGAGGTCAGACTCTTGGAGCAGGCCGCCGCCGTGGATCAGCGAGGTGTGCACCACCGGGTAGCCGGAGCGAGGAACGATGAGCACGGACATGCCGTTGCCCAGGGTGTAGCGGACCGCACCGTCGAGCTGTGGGGTAGACGCCAGGGCGAGGACCTCTGCGGCATCGAGCCGCTCAGGCAGGGGCTGCACCGGCTGCACCGGGACCCCGGGATGCTCCTCGCCTTCAGCCAGCGGCGGCTGCTCGGGCTCCTCGGGGTTCTCCAGCGGGTAGGGCGCCCAGGCATCGTGGGTGAGCCGGCTGCTGGTGTCGCGGGTGGCGTGATCGGGGCGGTAGCCGTCGGGGGTGAGCACCACTGCGACCGCACGATCCGGGTTGAGCCACGCCCGCGCCATCTTCAGCAGGGGCTCAGCCTCCAGGTCCACGGCCTCCGATATCTGCGGGATGTAGGGGACCGCCTCGATCCGGTAGCGGGCGTGGGCGGCGGCCCGGACCAGCTCATCGGTGTCGCCGTTGTTGAACCCGCTGGCCCGACGCAGCAGGTTGCGTCGCACTCCCTGGCGGATCTCCGGCATGCGATCCTTGAGGGTCGGCAGGTTGTTGGGGAACCACAGCGGGTCGAGGCCGATGACGGCATTGCGCTGGATTCCGGCGGCGTCCCTGGTGCGGTCGAGCGGGAACTGGCAGGTCATCACCGAGGCCGCCAGGCCCGGCAGCAGCTCGCAGCGCACGATCTCTTCGGACGTGGTGCCGGGGACCGCTGTGGAGGCGAAGCCCTGCGAGATGTAGCGCTCGGCCAGTGAGGGGAAGGCCTCGACGAGGGTGTGATCCTCGTGCCAGGAGCCGGGCAGCGACCACGCCAGGACGAGCTGCGGGGTGGTGACCGCGGCAGGGAGGGTGGCCTCAAGGGTCACCGGCTCCGACGGGTTGGTCGGTGTGGCATCGACGGGGGCACCGCAGGAGTCGTCGATGATGACGAAGCCGCTCGGTGCGGGGGCCGGGGCTTCCTCACCCTCTGCGAGCGGCGGAGCAGGGGGATCGACGAGGCCGCTCCGCAGGTAGACGTCGAGGTTGCCGAGCCCGGAGAAGTCGCCGGTGAGGTTCATGGTGGTTCCGCCCGGTGCCCAGGCGGTCTTCACGTAGTCCTGAACTGCGGCGAGGGTGACCGACCCGGCGGCAGGGGTGCCAGCGAACAGCAGGCTGGACAGCGGACCCCACATCGTCGTGCCCGGGGTCGCTCGCTCGGTGGCAAGCTCAGCGACCACCGCGGCGAGGTCGGCCTCGGTGACCCCGGAGAGGGGCTCGGTGAGGCGCAGCCGCTCCAGGGCGAGCATGCCGTCGAGGTTCTCCAGCAGCACTGCGGTGGTGAACGCGGTGTGGTCGGGGGTGGTGACCGTCTCGGTGCGGGCACCGACGCTCAGCAGGCGCTGCGCCATGGAGGGCGGACCAGGGTAGACGTCGACCCGGGTGATCGGCGGAAGCGGCTCAGCCTCTTCGAGAGCCTCTGGCTCCTCGACCTCGACCTCAGGCTCGGGGAGCGTGACCGACCGCAGCCACAGCCGGGCGGCGACCTGGGCGAGGTAGGGACTCGCGCCGGTGTCGACCAGGGTGGTCAGGGTGACTGTGTGGCTGCCGGGCAGGTTGTGGCTGCGCAGACGCACCCCGTTGGTCAGGCAGTGCTTGGTCACCGCCGCACCGTAAAAGAACGGCTGTGGCGCGGTGGCCAGCTCCGGGGGCTCTTCCTCCGCCATGGCAGGGGCGGACATCAGGAGGGCAAGCAGTGCGTGTGCAGTCTTCATGGCGGGCAGGGTAGCACTGTGGGTTACTGGATCGGTGTGAACGACAACGACTGGATGAAGAAGTGGCGATGGAAGCGGGGGACTGGCTGTGTCTGTCTGCCCTTTCTCCTATGCGCATTGATCCTCCTTTCGGTATAAGTGTCGCGACTCGGAGGTTTTGATGCAGATCCCACGTTGGATGCGGTTGGCTGTGGCGATCGTGATCCTGCTCTGGCTGGGCAACCGACCAATCACTGGAATCGCGGTGGATTGGCTGTGGTTCGATGCGCTTGGCTACCTGTCGGTCTTCAAGACCAGCCTGACCGCCAAGGTCGGGATGTGGGTGCTCGGGCTGGTGGTCACCGCTGGCTTCATCGGCGCGAACCTGAGGGTCGCGGTTCGAGATGAGCCGATCG
>JBLHNG010000359.1:0-8638 GCA_047621685.1 Myxococcota bacterium
CACCGACGAGCTGCCCGGCTGGCTCACGCCGGGACAGGACACGCTCAACCCCTACACCGAGACGACGATAGGCGGGGGCGTGGCAATGTCATGGCTCAACCGGCACCTCGCCGCCGGGGTCGGTGGTCGGTTCACGCGCTATGCCTCGCGGTTCTCCGAGCAGCACGACGACTATGCGTTCAACGCCTCCATCGGCGGTCAGATCGACGAGCAGCTCTTCCTCGCAGTGACCGGCGAGAACCTCTACAGCACCGACAGCTTCGACGACCTCAAGATGGGCTCGGGGATCCGCTGGCAGCCGCCGTCGAAGGACGGGACCGCCCGGTTTGGCATCGAGGCGGATCTGGTGGCGAACTTCGGCGAGCAGACCACGCTGTCAGACATTCACCTCGGCATCGAGGCACGACCGTCTACATACGTGCCGCTGCGGGCGGGCTTCCACCGCGATCAGCTCGCCGGAGCAGACTACGTCACCGCCGGGATCGGAGCGGGCAGCCCGGAGGCCCTGTTCGAGTACGCCGCCCGGGTGCAGCTCTCCGCCTGGGAGCACAGCCACTCGCTGTCGCTGCGGCTCTTCTTCTGAGCGGCTGCGCAGACCCGGAGCCCGCACCCGTCCACGACTACCTCGCCGCTGTCCAGGCGATGGATCCCGCCCGCTGTGCCGCGATCCCCGACGCCAGTCTCGCCGGAGAGTGCGCCAGCCTCACCGCTCGGGAGCTGGCCCAGGACGGCCAGACCGACGCCGCCCTCGCCACCTGCCAGGGCATGGCTGCAGGGGGCTGGCGGGACGAGTGCTTCTTCCTCATCTCCGACGTCTCCGGCCTCTCCGGAGATGCCGCGAAGCAGGCTTGTGCTGCCGCCGGTCAGTTCCGCAACCAGTGTGTGGGCCACGCCATCGCTCGGGAAGTCTCCGCGGTCCTCAACGCCACCGAGCCCGGCAAGGAGGCCGAAGCGTACACCCAGCTTGATGTGGTGGTGCAGCGCTACATCCCTGGCCGCGAGCGCGAGGGGAAGATCCGTCAGATCATGGCTGGATACCTCGCAGACCGGTCCCCAGACAAGCCATTCTCACAGGCCCACTGCGGGAGCGCGCCGCAGATGATCTGCCAGGAAGCCTACATCGAGCGGATGCGCAATTCCGAGCGCGCTGCGGGTCGAAGCGACGGGGAGTGGCGACGGGCCTGCGGCACTCATGTCAGCCTGGAGCGCGCGGTGTCCCTCGGACTTCCCGGCTGGACGCCGGACTTCGCTGGACTCGCCAGGGCATCCTGGGAGCAGCTCTGCCGACGGTAGCAGCCAACCTGCCTCTGGCTCAGCCGGCGAGCTGTCCGGTGGCGATCAAGGACTCGTCCGCTTCCGACTGACCGGCCTCACGCAGCATTCGCTTGGTGAGCTGGAAGGCGTTCTCCATGGAGTGATCCATGTTGTTGTACCAGAACAGCCCGGTGCGACCGGCGAGATGGAGGTTCGAGAACCGAGAGAGCCCGGTGCGCGCGAGATCGAGCTGACCAGGGTAGTTCTGCTGGTAGATGGGGTAGCTGTTGGGCAGCCGCTCCAGCTTGACGTCGATGACGTTGCGGCGGTTCTTGAGCAGGCCGACGGCGACGAGGTCGTCGATCACCCAGTCCGTCAGGCGCTCACCGTGCTTCCAGCGGGCGTCGTCCTTCATGCAGGTGACCTCGCAGCAGTAGCCGGTGGTGCCCGGCGGGGCGGTCTGCGGGGAGAAGAACTTCGGGGTGGAGACCCGGTTGATGAGCAGCTCCCGGGCACCGTAGTAGCACCACTGGTAGTCCCGGCGGGGCTCCTCTTTCACCATGACGTTGTAGAGCAGCAGGCCGAGGTAATTCAGGTCGGGGACCGGGACCTCCAGCTGCTTGCAGGCCAGGGTGATCGGAGCCGTCCAGATCACCCGTGACGGCTCGAACTCCTCCTCACCAGCCTTCACCGAGAGCACCTGGCCGTTGGCCCCCACCATCTCCGCGCTCGTGTTGGTGATGATGCGCCCGCCGTTGGCGATGATCCGCCGGGAGATTGAGTTCCAGGCATCCTGCATGCCGCCCTTTGGGTACAGGAAGTGCTGGGACTTCTTGTTGAACTGCAGCAGGGTGGACTTCAGCAGCTGGGAGAGGTTCTGCATCTGCGCGTTGTCATCGATGATCGCGCGGTTGATGCCAACCTTGGCCCAGTCGGAGTGGGTGTCCTTGGGGTGGATACCCAGGAACTTCATCGAGTAGCCCTCGAAGAAGTGCTTGTAGAGCGTCGGCCCGTACTGGCGGAGGATGTAGTTCTGGAAGTTGTCCTCGCCGTACTCCTTCGACCCGTTGACCGCGAGGTCCACAAACGCCCGAGCGGCAAGCTCGGGGGGGAGCTGCACGAGGTTCTGAGGCTTGATGGGCCAGGAGTAGTACTTGCCCTTGAAGAAGACCTCGCTCTTGCGGGGGAAGAAGGTCCCCGGCTCGTCGAGGATGCGCTCCAGGTAGCTCTTGACGTTCGGATTGTTGGTGTCGAATCGGTGCGGACCGCAGTCGAACACGAACTGACCGTCGTGGTAGTGAAACGAGCGCGCGAGCCCGCCGACCTTGTCGAGCTTCTCGATGACGACGACTTTAACGCCGGCTTCCGAGAGGAGGTGTGCGGTGGTTAGACCGGTGACGCCGCCGCCGACAATGACCACGGGCTTGTTGAAGACTGATCTGGGGGCTTCGCTCATCGCTCACTCATGGTTTCTGGCGGGCTGTGTATTGTCCCATAGCCCGTTGTTCAGCAGGAGAGCGGTTAGGATGGACGACATGAGCGCACCATTCAACGCCGCCCTTCACCAGGCCCATCGCCAGCGTCTCTTTGAGGCCCTCGGCACCGACGCCGCGCTGATCTTCGGCGCGACACATCACCTGCGAAATGGTGACTCAGAGTATCGATATCGACCGGACTCCGACGTGCTGTATCTCACCGGGTGGGAAGAGCCGGAGGTCGCGATTCTCCTCCGCCCTGGCGCGGATCACCCATTCGTCATGTTCGTCCTGCCCCGGGATCCCAAGAAGGAAGTGTGGGCCGGACGCCGTGCGGGTGTCGAGGGCGCCATCGAGCGGTTTGGCGCAGATGCTGCGTTTCCCATCAACGACCTCCTCAGCCAGCTCCCCGGTCTGCTCCAGGGACACCAGACGCTGCACTACCGGTTCGCTGACAATGCCGAGCACGACACCCTCGTCGCTGCCGCCATCCGAAGCGCCCGACGCACCGCCAAGAACAACGGCCTCGACGTCCCCGATGCCTTCATCGATCCCGCCCGGGTCCTCCACGAGCTGCGACTGTTCAAGTCCGACGGGGAGCTGGCCTTGATGCGTCAGGCGGCGGCGATCACCGACGAGGGGTTCCGCGCCGCGATGTCCGCGACCACGCCGGGTGCGCACGAATACGAGCTGGAGGCGATCCTGGAGGGCACCTTCCGGCGCCGGGGCGGGCAGGGGCCGGGGTACTCCACCATCGTCGGCGGCGGAGACAACGCCACCATTCTCCACTACAACACCAACCGCGATGCCCTCACGGATGGCACCCTGGTCTGTGTGGACGCCGGCTGCGAGTATGGCTGGTACACCGCCGATGTCACCCGCACCTGGCCGGTCTCCGGGCACTTCACCGGCCCCCAGCGCGACCTCTACTCCGTCGTCCTCGCTGCACAGCTCGCCGCCATCGACGCCGCCCGGCCCGGCGCCACCTTCCTCGACATCCACGACGTCGCCACCCGGGTGCTCACGCAGGGCATGGTCGATCTCGGGCTGCTGGAGGGCGACATCGACGACCTCATCGAGTCCAGCGCCCAGAAGCGCTACTACATGCACGGCACCGGGCACTGGCTGGGCCTCGATGTCCACGACGTCGGCTCCTATGTCTCCGGCGGGAAGAGCCGGATCCTGGCGCCCGGCATGGTCCTGACCGTCGAGCCCGGTCTCTACATCCCCACAGACGACGAGGATGCCCCCGAGCACTTCCGCGGGGTCGGCATCCGCATCGAGGACGACGTGCTGGTCACCGACGGCGATCCAGAAGTGCTCACCGGGATGATCCCCAAGTCCATCGAGGACGTCGAGGCTGCAGTCAATGGGTAGCCCGGCCCTCCTCATCGGAGACGTCGGCGGGACCAACTGCCGACTCGCCCGGTTCGATGGTCAGGTCCGCGATGTTGAGGTGTGGTCCACCCAGGAAGTGGGCACCCTCGGCGAGGCCGTCGATCGCTACCTCACCGAGCACGCCTTTCGACCGGATGCCGCCGTGGTTGCGGTCGCTGGTCCGGTCCTCGGCACCACCGCGCGCCTGACCAACACCGACTGGTCTGCCGATGCTGCCGATCTGCCCTGCCCGACCCGCCTGATCAACGATCTGCACGCCGCGGCCCGGGGAATCCGGGGGCTGTCTGAGTCGGACGTCATCCGGCTCGGCGGAATGGACACCCTGCCTGATGCGCCGGTCGCGGTGATGGGCATCGGCACCGGTCTGGGACAGGCCCTGCTGGTGGGCGATGTCGTGGTGGCGGGGGAGGGGGGGCATGTGGACTTCGCACCGTCCTGCCCGGAACTGGACGGACTGCACGCCTGGCTGCGAGGGCGGCACGGACGGGTCAGCGCTGAGCTGGTGCTGTCTGGGCCAGGGCTCGGCCGGATCCTGGCCTATGCCACCCTCCTCCGCCCGCTGACGCCCGCTGCCGTCGCCGCACTGGAGCACAGCCCGCCTGGAGCGGTGGTGTTCGACTTCGCTGAGACCGATCCAACCTGTGCCCATGCCCTCGACCTGTTCCTCAAGGCGGTCGGCTCCGAGGCTGGCAACCTCGCCCTGCGCTTCCTCGGCGGGGTCTACCTCTGCGGTGGCATCCTCCCGCGCATCTCCGCTGCAGTCGCCGATGGTCGGCTTCGGACGGCCTTCGAGGACAAGCCCCCGCACAGCGCCCTGCTCGCCACGCTGCCCTGCTCCCTCATCACCCACCCCCACCTCGGCCTGATCGGGGCAGCGGTCGAGGCCAGCCGGCTGCTCGGGAGGGACCGCTGAGCGCGATCCTCATCCCGGCCTACAACGAGGCCCCTCGGATTGCCGCGGTGATCCAGGCCAGCCGCCACGCCCTGCCGAATGCGAACATCCTGGTGGTCGACGGCGGCAGCACCGACGGCACCCCGCAGATCGCCTGTGATCTCGGAGCCTCAGTCATCGCCCAGCCCGGTACTGGCTACGCCGACGCCCTCCGTGCCGGCTACCGGCACCTCTCTGGCGAAGATGCGGTCATCCAGCTTGATGCCGACGGGCAGCACCCTCCCGAGGTCCTCCCGCGCATGCTCGCCGCATTGGCGGATGCCAGCTGGGTCATCGGCAGTCGATCGGGCACGTCCAGCCCCGGACCAATCACCCGACGGGCCGGAAACGCCGCGCTGTCTCTGGCGGTCTGGGCAGCCTGCGGAGCGCGCATTGCAGACGTGACCAGCGGACTCTGGGCGCTGGACTCCCAGGCACTCTCCGTGTTCGCCGACCACTTCCCCGACGACGTCGCCGACGCAAACATCCGGGTCATGGCCAGCCGGGCGGGCCTGCGCATCTCCGAGATCCCGGTGCCGATGGTGGAGCGGGACTCCGGAGAGTCGATGCACGATGGGCTGTCTGGGGTGGTCAACTTCCAGCGCAGCCTCCGGGCGATCTGGCGGGAGGCCCGGGCGTGAGGCTGGGGGTGGCAATCATGGCGGGCGGGGAGGGGCAGCGGCTGTCCAGCCTCGGTGTGCCCAAGGCGCTCGCCCCCATCGGTCGCGGCACCCTGCTCGATCACCACCTCGACCAGATCGCCTCGATCTCTCCGGCAGTCACCGTTGTTCTCCTCCACCACCAGGCAGATGCCATCGCCGCACACCTCGGGGATCGCGGTCTGCCGCTGGTGGAGTCCGCTCCGATGGGCACTGCTGGCGGGCTCTCCCTGCTGCCGGAAGGCCTGGACACCTGGCTGGTGATCAACGTCGATCACATCTCCGACGTCTCCCTGCCCGACCTCGTCGAGGGCTGGACGCCACCCTGCACCGCAGTGCTCTCGGTGGTCGCAGTCCCGGTGGACGAGGGGGTGGTTGAGCTGTCGGGAGGGCGGCTGGTCGGCTGGCGGGAGCGTCCGATCCTGCGTCTGCCAGTGACCACCGGACTCTACGTCTTCCAGGCCGCAGCCCTCCATGCAGCCCTCAGCGGGGGCCGGGTCGACATGCCCGAGCTGATCGCCGCGCTGATGCCTGCTGGCGTCACCGCCTGGAAGCACCCGGGAACCTGGATCGATGCCGGGACGCCCGAGCGCCTCGCTACGGCGCGTCAGTGGTTGGCGCAGAAGGCACAACCCGCTCGGTCTGCCTGATCCCATCTTCCCACTGACTCCAGCGTCCGATCGGCTCACCTGCCCGGTATCGGCCCTTCTTGACCGCCGAGCCCTGATCGTCCCACTCCTGGTAGCGCCCGCTCAGCATGCCGTCGCTGTAGCGAGCGATGCTGCGCTGCATGGCGTTGGAGTGCCAGGCCTCCCACTTTCCGACCTTGCTGCCGTGCTGGTAGCTGCCCTCAGCGGAGACGATGCCGTCCTCCCACCAGTAGGTCCAGTCGCCGTGCTTCAGGTCGTCGACATACCGGCCCCGGCTGGCCTTCACGCCGTTGCTGCTCCAGGTCGTCCAGGTTCCGGTCCGACCGCGCTCATCGTAGGCACCCCGAGATTGCTTCCGGCCTTCTTCGAAGTAGGACACCCAGTCGCCGTCCTTACGCTCCCCGATCATGCGCCCCTCGGACCTCTTCTGTCCGCTGGGATACCACTCCACCCGCCGGCCATCGAGGGCGCCATTGGTGTACTCCGTCCGGCTCTTTCGCTTGCCGGAGTCGTACCACTCCTGCCAGGTGCCTGCCTTGGCCTCGCCCTGCAGCTCGCCGCGCATGCGCTTCTGACCATCGGAATACCACCAGGTCCACTCGCCGTAGGTGATCCCGTTGCTGAACATGCCGGTGCTGTGGGGCTGGCCGTTGGCGTAGTAGAAGACCCACTCCCCGCTGGGGATGCCCTCGGTGAGCGGCCCTTCCGCCGCCAGTGCGCCGTCGGTGAAGGTGATGGTGGCGAGACCGTTGAGCTGCTCCGCCGCGACGGCGACATGAAGACAGTCGATGCCCACCGTGTCGCACACTCCGGTGTAGCGGTAGTCTCCGATGATGGCGGTCTCGGGTGACTCATAGCGGGGCGGCAGCATCGGGCCGACGTGGGTGGACGCGCCGGGGATTTGCTTGTTGAGCCACTCGCTGAGTCGGCGGCTCTTGTAGCTGGCGTGTGCCTCCGCGCGATCCCTGAACGCCTCCAGCGCTCCCTCGTGATCCCGCAGCAGGCGCGGTGCGTCCGGGTCGTAGAGCAGCGGCGGGGGGAAGTCCTCCACCGGGGCGATGTCTGAGGCATCAACCCCGACCTCATCGATGCCCTTTCTCGATGCCGCCACAGCCTCGCGCTCAGTGAAATTGGGGAGGTTCAGGTTCGAGCCCTCATCGAGGTGGAGCCGCTCGATCTCGCTGGTGCCGCTGGCGTCCTTGAGCCGCAGCATGTAGTCGCCCGGCGGCAGGGCGATGGTGGTGATGACGTCGCGCTTCTTGGCGACCTCCACCAGCGGGGTCTCATCGGGGAAGCTCAGGATCGTGACCACCCCCGCGATGTCCTCGGGGATGGTGATCCGGGCGGTGGCCTGCCGGACGTCGGTCAGTGCGAGGTCTCCCGCGCCCTGCATTCGGTAGTTGTACGCCGGGTGCTGGGCACCAGCGTCAGTGCGCCCGGTCCGGGAGGAGGTCTGATCGTAGGCGTAGTCGTAGGCTTCACCGAGGCTGACCACCCCGTCGTCCTTGTCCGCCGCACCGCGCAGCCCGCTGACGAGGTAGTGGGTGAAGAAGCTGCCCTGGAGCGTGTCGGACTCCTGGGCGTCTTCGTTGTAGGCGCTGGCAGTCAGCCAGGCTTCACCCTCAGCCGACAGGGCATCGTCAGTGGCGAACGGCTCGGAGAGGGTCAGGCCCTTGAGCCGGGTGATCTCACCGGAGCGGCAGGCATCGAGCACCCCGAGGCGGACCTCGCTGGACAGCCCGTTCATGCTCCCGCGAAGCTCCTCATAGGGGAGGGTCTCCTCGCCGAGCTTCAGCCCGCGCGCGGTGGCGTGGCCGGAGTAGTAGAAGAGGAACATGTCCTCCTCGTTGTCCGAGGCGATGATGGCGTGATCCTGAAGTGCTGCAAGCAGCTCATCGCGTCCGGGCTCACCGAGGACGGTGATGTTCTCTGATGAGAAGCCACCCAGCTCCGTGAGGACCAGACGGATTCGCTCGGCGTCCTGTGTGGCGTACTGGAGCGGCTCCATGTCGCTTCCGCCGTCGTTGGAGCCGACGATCAGTGCATGCCGGACGACGCCAGCGTTCGCACTCGTCAGCAGCGCCAGGACCAGCATCAAAGCTCCTTTGGAAGGGTGATCATCTGGATCTCTATCCCGCCGAGATCCTCACCGGACAGCGCATCATGAGCCTCGTCCTCGTTGATCCGGTGGTTGGAGAGCACGACCGCGATCTGCTCAGGACCAGGGGCCTCGTCGACCTCAAGGGAGAAGGGCACAAGCTGCCACGCCTC
>JBLHNG010000360.1:0-8634 GCA_047621685.1 Myxococcota bacterium
CAATGTCCATCGAGTCCCACTCCAGCTGCTCGCTGAGGTCGGCATCGTCGGTCAGCGTGCTGATGTCGACGTCCCGATCTCCAAACAAACGCACCAGCGCTTCAACCACTTTCGCCCGCATCAGACCTCCAGGACAGCCGCACCGAAGGTATAGCCGACCCCGAAGGCTGCCATCAACACCCGCTGTCCCGGCTGAATGCGCCCGCTGGCAATTCCCTGGGACAGCAGACAGGGCACAGTGGCCGACGAGATGTTGCCGACGGTCGCGATGTTGGTGTGGACCCGCTCCCGGGGCAGGTCGAAGTTCCGCATCAGGCTCTTGAGGATCTTGAAGTTGGCCTGGTGGTAGAGGAAGTGGTCGATGTCTGGCACCGTCAGCCCGCAGGCCGAGAGGGCAGCCTCAGTGGCCTCGCCCATGCGCAGCACCGCGTTCTGAAAGATGTCGCGCCCCTCCCAGAACGTCACCGAGCCGTCTTCCGGCAGCGCTCGATCGGCCCACTCCCCAGGCAGGTCGGGGCAGACTGCGGCGCGGGCGTCGGGGTGGAGGAGCGGATTGGCCATCACGCTGCGGTCAGCGCCAGCACTCTTCTGGCCGAGGTGGACATGCCGCAGCCCGCCGGAAGTGCCCGCGACCAGCACCGCCGCCGCCGCCCCGTCGCCAAACAGCACCGCCGAGCGTTCGTAGCTCTGGGCGGGACGGAACATGCGCTCGGTGCAGACGATCAGCGCGCACTTCGCTGAGCCGGTCTTGAGGAACTGCTCGGCGACCTTGAGTGCCCCCAGAAAGCCCGCACAGGCCGACCGCAGGCCGAGCACGGTGGCGGAGTCGGGCACCCCGAGATCCCGGGCGAGGAACCAGGCGACGTCGGGGTAGTACAGCTCGCTGGCCGAGGAGTGGACCAGCAGCAGGTCGATGTCTGCTGCGGACTTTCCGGCGCGCTTGAGGGCATCGCGGGCGGCGTGGGTGCCCATGTGCCAGCTCAGCTCGTCGGGCGCTGCCACCCGTCGCTCTTCGATGCCCACCCGCTTGACCGCCCAGCCCGGCGGCTTCCCGGCGGCGGCCTCGACCTCGGCGGAGGTGACGATGCGCGCAGGGAGGTAGTGGCCAGTGCCGATGAGGACGGCGCGTGTCTGTTGGGGCATTGGGAGAGGATATCCCGGCGGACCCCGGCCATCAGCAGCACCCACATGATCGTCTCCCGGACCCGGCGCTGCTACGCCTGGACCCGAGGGTGAAGGCTCACTCAGGACGGGGGACGGGTCGCGGTGAACAGGAAGATCGGGTAGCGGCGGCCGTCCCGATCGACCTCACAGGCGGTGACGAAGCTGGTGTCGGTGAAGCCGGCCTCGCGAGCCTTCGCCGCCAGGGTGTCTCGGTCGAAGCCCGCGTGGAACACGCCCTCAATGCCCGGGGGGTGGAAGGTGCCATCCTCGGCATCGAGGTCAGCCAGAGCGATCTGACCGCCGGGACGGAGGTGGTCGAGCAGAGTGCGCAGCAGCCTGTCAGTGTCCTCGACATGGTGGGCAGCCATGGCGCTGACGATGAGGTCGACCTGGCGGCCGAGGGGGGTCTGGAGAATATCCTGGCAGATCACCTCCGCCCGATCCTTCAGCTCCGGTTTCTGAGCGAGCTGCTCCAGCATGGACGGTGAGACATCGACCGCCAGCACACAGTCCACCAGCGGAGCAATGCGCGTGGCCACCAGCCCGGTGCCAGCACCGAAGTCCATCACCGTGAGCTGTGGCGAGAAGCGCACCGCGTCCTGCATGGCTGCGAACACGCCCTCTGAGATCTGCTGCGGGATGGGGCGGGTGTCCCACTCCCCGGCCTTGTCTTCGAAGTGATCCTTCACCGGCATGTCTCCTGGTTCGCGGTTGTGCCCTGGGCCTATCCTGCACTCAGTTCCAGAGAATAAAGCGCCTGCAGACCCTGCACCTTGAGGGCTGTCCAGCGTCAGTGAGACCTGCGGTGCTCATCAACGAAGGCGATGAGGGCGCCATAGACGGCGGATCGATTGGAGATGTTGGTCAGCTCCAGCCGTCCGCGGAGTCCGTGGTGCTGGCTCTCATCCATGAACTCCAGGTTTGCCCAGTCCATCGCCCAGCCCTGGAAGTAGCGCTCGTCGACAGTCCCTTCTGAGACCAGGCTGTACTCATCGTGGCGGGGATCCTTCGCGATGTTTGCGAGGAGTGCCTTGATGGAGGACTCGGGGCCTTCGAGCACCTGGGCGAAGTAGCCCGCGTCGTACACCAGCAGTCCGGTGATGTCGTGCTCCAGGTTCCGCATGCGCGCGCCTGCCAGGAGGTCCGCCAGCTCTCCACTGGTCATGCGTCGTCGTGCGCGAGAGATGTACATGATTCGCACCAATGACCCGCTCATCTCGACTCCAGTAGGGCAGCCCGGTCAGTCTACACAACACCTCGTCGAGGAAGGACCGTTGCAGAGAGTTTGCGGGAGAGGAGTGTAGGGAGCGGTGCGTAACGGGACGGTCGCTGGCGCCTGGCATTACTCTGATAGCACCCAGATCGCCCCCACCTCCCGGCGCTTTGCCTGCCCCCAGCCCGGCATGCCGAGCAGGACCTCATCGCGGCCGTCGCCGTCTACATCCACCGCTGCAAGGCGCGAGATTCCATGCTCCGCGCCATGTGAGACGACAACATCAGCCTCCTCGGGCAGCACTGTGCCGGGCAGCAGAGGGCCGTACCAGACCAGCGTACTTCCAGACCCGCCCCTGCTGAGTCCGACGACGACATCCAGCGCGCCGTCGCCGTCGAGGTCTGCGGATGTCACCTGGGCCTCGCGCAGCTTCTGCGCATCGTGGCCGAGGATGGCCATGTGTCCCCAGTCTCCGTGGGTCCACGCATCCACGACCACCGGGCGGCCGAGGTAGACGTGGATCGCGCCCGCATCGGTCCCCCAGCGGTTGCTCCCAGGAGTGAGCCCGGCGAAGTCATCCAGTCCATCCCCGTCCACATCACCCAGCCCCCAGACCCGCTTCCCAGCCTGGGAGCCGGGGTGCAGCCCGTAGGTCTCCATGCTGACAGCGCTGTCGAGATCCAGCGGCGAGCGGGCGTCCAGGTCACCGACGAGCGGCCCCTGGTAGAGCAGGACTGCACCGGTCTTCTCCCCATCGTGGCTCCGTGCTGTCGGAGCGCCCACGATGAGGTCTGCGATGCCATCGCCGCCCAGGACGTCTCCAGCGGCGAGCGCCCGACCGATCCCCCGCTCTCCGCGACCGCCAATGACCGCGACCGGCACGGGGTCGGTGGGATCGAAGACATAGACGCGGTCCATGCCCGGTGCACCAGCCGCGATCAGCCCATCAAGTGGCGTGATCGCGGCCCCCAGGCGGGCGATCTCCGCAGGACCGGCCCAGACCTCAGCGGTCTGCATGCTGAGAGAGCCGCTCAGCATGGTCGGTCCACCAAAGAGCAGCAGGAGCTCCCCGCTGTTGCGTCCAGGGCGATCAGACTCCGGTATCGCCACCACCAGCTCTTGAAACCCGTCGCGGTCCATGTCGGGGATGGCCACCGCGTTGGCATGGGTCAAGTTGCGATCCCGAGAGCCGATCAGGGTCACTGCTGGCGTCGCTTCAAGTCCGGTGTACAGCTCCACCCGCCCGCGGCCCTTCTCTGCCGATGGGTGAAGGAGCGCCAGCGCAGGAGTGTCTGCCTCCAGGACCGCTGGCACCGATGACACCTGGTGAAGAAAGGCCCCGGTCTGCTCGCCGGTCCACAGCACGGACAGCTCTGCGCTGGAGCGGGGCTCAGCACCGTCATGGAGCAGCACTGCGCCGAGGAGTCCGAGGACGGATGCACTCAGGCCACCGATCAAGAGCCCCCTGCTGCGTCTCTGAGTGCGCAGAAGCATCGAGGGAGTGTCGATCGGCACCAGAAGCACCCGTACTCCACCGCACAGCCAGCCGCTGCCCTCAGCTGAGAATGCTGGAAGTGACTTCAGGACCGAGACGACCTCATCTCGCTGCACCCCCGGGCACAGCAACGTGACCGGCCCTGCCAGCGAGAGCGCCTGGATCGCACCGGCGAGTGCCGAGAGCTTCTCGGGCCACCCCGTCACCGCCTCCACGCCATCAAGCGTCACGCGTCCTGAGCCGGTGAGGACCCCCTGCATCGGGGCGGAGTGCTCGGGGGTCAGCGACCGGAGCGCGAGGGCCAGCAGCACCAGGGTCGCGCTGTCCCCGGCGATGGGTGCTGGCAGCCGGAGGGGAGCGCCGCGCTGATCGAGGCTGCTGGTGGTCCGAATTCGCACGGCACCGATGCCCGACGGGCTCAGCTGCGCGGTGACCTCCGAGATCCGGCCCAGAGACAGCGGCGAGGCCCGCGCCCAGGACACCACATCGCCACCGAGCGCCCCATAGCGGCGGGCGATCAGTCCCAGGCTTCCGCCGGAGTGGAGCGCGAGCGCCTCAGGCTGGCTCAAGGCTGGACTGCGGCCCCCAGGACCGCATGCTCAGAGGGTGGATGCGGCTCGGCAAACCACGCTCCGACGGTGGGGTCGAGCACCAGCGTTCGGGGGCCCGCTTCAGGGTGCGCGCTGTAGGTCACCGCGATCGCCAGCGGCAGCTCCACGCCCGGCGGGCCCAGCAGCTCCAGGTCATGGTCCCACTCCCCGTCGGCGTTCTCTGCGACCAGCATGCGCACGGTCCAGCCCGCCAGCCCGACGACATCGATCTCCAGCATGATCTGGTTGCTGCCTGCCGCGAGCCCAAGCCGCCGGACTGGAGGAATGCTCACCGGAGCCGGGCGAACCATCACAGCGAGCCGACAGTCCCCGACCTGCCACTCCAGCGATCCGACCGCCAGCGACACCAGCCGCCGCCGGAGTGACGGGGAAGCAAACAGCGCCTCTTCGACCACCAGGATCTCCGACGGCATCAGCGCGCCGACCAGGTAGTCCTCCAGATCCGCTCGATGTACACCGGTCTCATCGTGCATGCCGACCTCCTACGCCTGCCAGAGGGAGTGGCGCCTGCTCGCGATTGCCTCGATGAGATGAAGCGTAGCCTCGATGTCCACGCGCCGCTCTCGCTGGAGGAGTCCGAGCTTGCCGAGCGGAGGTCCCACCGTCTCGCCGGGCCAGTGTGCCGCCAGCCACTTCCGAAGGACTGACTGGTCGCCCTGGACCGCCACAAAGCCCGACAGCACCGCAAGCACCGCTTCCATCAACCCAGGGAGCTGCTCCGACAGGGTCAGCCGCACCCGGACATAGCTGCGCCGGGTCTGCCCGCTCTCGCTGGTCCAGCGCTCTGGTGCGGCGCTCAGCAGCCGGTTCCACCGGCCATCGCGGCCGTCGTTTTGTCCATGCCCCACCCAGCCCAGGAGCATGCCGAGGTGCCCCTTGAGCGTCGCCAGGGAGACCCACGCCGCCAGCTCCGGAAGCTCGGACTCCGGCAGCGGGGAGAGCGGGGCTGGCGAGGGTGCACAGCGCGGACTCAGCGGTCGCTGCCAGCTCTCGATCTCGATCACGCCTCCTGCGAGCCTCTGGAACGCGTCGTGTGCGCAGGACCGTCCGATCAGCCGCATCGCAGCCCGGGTGCGTGCAGCGAGCCCCGGCAGCGCGCAGATCGCACGAATGAGGTCGGCGTCGTCGTGTCCGGTGATCACTGCACGGAGCCGACTCTGTCCGCGCAGGCGGTGCTGAAGGACCACGCTCCAGGCGCTGTCTGGAGACAACGAGCGCTGCTGCCCCCAGGCCACAACCAGCGAGCGCAGCACGTGAAGCCGGATGAAGCGATCGGCGTGGGCTGGCATTGACGTCAGGTGTGCAGCGAACCGTGCTCCCCGGGCGCCGGGGTCGGGCAGGGCAGGCTCCAGCAGCTTCAGGCTCACAGAGCGGGACCCCCGGTGCGCGACACAGGAGCCGACCTGCTCCAGCGCAGCCGGGGTGAGGTGCTGGCAGACCTGCGCCATCGGCTCCGATGAGCCCAGCTCCAGCACCCGCGCGGCGATCAGCCCGCGGAGGCGCACCCCTTCGCCGCCGCCGAGCAGGTGAACCACCATGTTCTCGTCCCACTCCTCCGCGATCCGATCGATCTCCGCAGGCTTGAGGCCCCGCG
Organism: Myxococcota bacterium; assembly: GCA_047621685.1. Taxonomy (GTDB): domain Bacteria; phylum Myxococcota_A; class UBA796; order UBA796; family UBA796; genus JAQXDW01. The sequence goes on from JBLHNG010000360.1 coordinate 6,078, forward strand.
ACCGGAAGGCGCCGGAGGCTCCTCGCAGCATCTCGCTCAGCAGCAGGCCACGCCACGCCTCTTCCCAGCCCGCCAGCCCTTCACCACACGCGCTGAAGTCAGCCCAGCGGTCTCGCCATGCCTGTCGATCCCCGGCGGGAGAGGGCGCCCCACTCCAGGTCTGCCCCCACTGTCCCGCCGCCCATGCCCGCCACACCTCCGCGACCAGGGCATCCTCTGCGGAGGGCGGGAAGTCACCGCTGGAAGCCATCCGGCGTCGGTCCTCCGCGCCCAGCCGGGCCAGCTCCGCGAGCGCCCAGGTCAGCCGACCTTCAAGCGTGCTCGCCGACACCGGGGGAGCATGACGGAGCACCCACCGATGGTAGATCCACCCTGCCCGAGATGGTCCGTCGGGACTCAGTCCCTCCAGGTGTGCCAGGTGACCGCGCGCAAGCTCCGGCGGAGGCGCGGGCGGGGCAGCCCGGAGGATGCGGAGAACACGCCCGATCCAGGCCTCGGGGAGTGCCCAGTCCGCCATCAGGATGCCGGCGGGTCGAAGGTCGCCGGCCTGGAGCGCGCGGGCTGCATGCCGAGCGCGCTCACGATGCGCCCTGTGGTGCTCCGCCCAGGTTTGCCAGTTCATTCAAGCCTCTACCGTGGGGAGGACTGTGCGCAAGGCAATCGTCGCTCACGCCCCAGACCCTTCCGAGAGCCCCTCACACTGGAGCTTCTCGTGACACTGGAGCTTCTCGTGAAGATGAATCACACCATGCCCTCCCTGGTGATCCTCGCCGCCCTCTCCCTCCCTTCCCTCGGCCACGCAGCCGACTGCACCTGGTACCCCGACACCGACACCGACGGCTACGGAGCCGCCGCCGATTCCATCGTCGATGACTGCAGCAACACCCCCGCCGGCTACACCAGCCAGGACGGTGACTGCGACGACAACGATGATCTCGCCTGGCCGGGTGCGCCAGAGCGGCTCGATCTCATCGACAACGACTGCAGCGGTGCTGTCGATGACCTCGTCAGCGATGACGCCACCGCGAGCCTCACCGGAGATGCCACCGATCCCCTCAGCCGTGCCTTCGGCGTGGGCGACGTGGACGGAGACGGCACCGAGGATTTGCTGGTCACCATCACCGACGGCTTCCTCGTCTTCTCCGGCGCCGACCTGAGCGGAACCCTCAGCACCGCCGATGCACTGGCGGTGGTCGCTGGCACGGTCGGCGGCGAGCTGGGCTACGCCGTGGCATCGGGCGACCTCGACGGAGACGGACTCTCCGACCTCTTCGTTGGAGAGCCCGGCGAGAGCACGGTGCACGTCTACCTCTCCGGCGATGACTGGCTCACCACCTCCAGCCCATCGGTCAGCTGGAGCGGCAGCGGGCGCTACGGCGCGAGCCTCGACCTCGACGCAGCCTCCGGGACCGGCATCATCGGCGCCCCCGCCAGCAACGCCGCCTACGTCGTCTCCGGCATCCCCGACGCGGTGACCACGATCCGCACCTTCTCGTCGATCCCCGACAGCTCAGACATTGGTCATGCCGTCGCACTCGGCGACATCTACACCGCCGATGGCGTGCTCGACTACCTGCTGGGCGCCCCCCTCTCCTCGGATCCCAAGCCCGGTGAGTACAACGGCACCGGCATGATCTTCACCTTCAACCCCAACGGCTCCTGCAACTGGACCTGGGGCAGCAGCTACTGCCAGCTCATCTACGGCGGCAGGCCCTCCGCCGGTGAGACCGGCCATGCGGTGATCACGATCGGCGAGGTCAGCGGCGACAGCTACGGCGACTGGGCCGGCTCCGCGCCCTTCTGGGAGATTGGCGGGCGGGCAGTGGTGGGGGTCGGGGAGTCGATCATCACCAACGTCCACCGCAGCATCGTCAGTCAGTACATCACCGTCGACGGCACCAGCTCCGGCGAGATGCTCGGGGAGTCCATCGCAGCGGGTGACCTCAACGGGGACGGGGTCTCCGACCTCGTCATCGGCGCACCGGGCCTGGCCGGCGGCGCGGCCCATGTCATGCTGAGCGACGGCACCCTGTGTGCCGGCGGCTACACCCCGGTCGATCTCGACAGCCACATCGAGGGCAGCACCAGCGGGGATGCGCTGGGCGCCTGGGTCACCACCGGCGACTTCGACGGCGACGGGCTGGCTGATGTCGCGGTGGTGTCGACCGGCGGCGACGGCGAGCTGACCGTCTACCGCTCCGCCTACCCCGATGTAGCGGACTGGTCCGATCCCCGATGCATCATCGACACCGACGGCGACGGGGTCTCCGACGAAGACGACGCCTTCCCCGATGACGCCAGTGAGTCTTCAGACACAGACAGTGATGGTGTCGGCGACAACAGCGATGACTGCTTCGGCTTCCCCAACGTCGACACCGACCTTGACGGTGTCTGCGACAGCGACGACGTCTGCCCGACGGACGAGCTCGACACCAACGATGACAACGACAGCGTCTGTGATGTCGATGACATCTGCGTCGGTGTGGACAACGTCGACACCGATGGCGACCAGATCTGCGACGACCTGGACGTCTGCGATGGCAACGACGCCGCAGGT
>JBLHNG010000361.1:0-8634 GCA_047621685.1 Myxococcota bacterium
GGTGGTGCAGATCCCCGCTCCATCAAGTTCTCCGACGCTGAGATTGCTGATCTCCGCAACCGTGCCACCTTCGCCGCCAAGGCCAGCTGCATCCTCGCAGCCGTCTCCAAGCAGGAAGGCATCACCGCGGACGACAGCGATGTCGAGGCGCGCATCTCCGAGATCGCCAGCATGCGCGGTCAGGCTGTCGAGGCCATCCGTGGCTACCTGGAGCGCGAGGGCGCCTTCGACGTCCTCCGTGACCGCATCCTCGAAGAGAAGACCCTGGAGTGGCTGCTGGAGAACGCAGACCTCAAGGAGCCCGTCGAGTCCGATGAGGCCGTCGAGCCCGATGAGGCCCCTGCTGAGGATTCCTCTTCCTCCTCCGATGATGACTCTTCTTCGGATTCTTCCTCCGACGAGGAGTAATCCTTCACTCCCTGTTCAGGGGAGCGTTTGATAGGCCAATAAGGGGGCGCATCTGTCATTGACGGTGCGCCCCTTGTGCCTATTCCCTTTCAGGTCTCCGCCAGACTTTGTCCGACACGGACTTTGAACTGCCCAGACCTGGGACAAGCCCGTTATCGGGATGTGTCTGTAGAGTAATCCGAGCCGATCGGATTAAGAACCTGATGAGCGATCTTCCCTGGCCGGGCCGGGGAGCACTACCTGGAGCGAGCATTCATGCCCCGATTTATCGTACCCACCGTCGTCGAGCAGACCCACCGCGGTGAGCGCACCTACGACATCTACTCCCGTCTGCTTCTGGACCGGATCATCTTTCTGGGTACACCCGTTGATGATGATGTCGCCAACGCCATCATTGCCCAGCTCCTCTTCCTGGACTCCCAGGATCCAGAAAAGGACATCTACCTCTACATCAACAGCCCTGGTGGCTCGGTGACCGCTGGCATGGCGATCTACGACACCATGCGGTACGTCCGCGCCGAGGTTGCGACCATCTGTGTCGGTCAGGCCGCCTCGATGGGTGCCTTCCTGCTGTCCGCCGGTGCGAAGGGCAAGCGCCGCGCGCTGCCCCACGCTCGGGTGATGATCCACCAGCCCTCCGGCGGAACCGGCCGCGCTCAGGCGACCGACATCCAGATCATCGCCAAGGAGATCCAGCGCATCAAGGATGAGCTGAACCGTCTCATGTCCGAGCACACCGGACAACCTGTCGAGAAGGTCGCCTTTGACACCGAGCGCGACAACTTCATGACCACCGATGAAGCACTGGCCTACGGTCTCATTGATGAAATCATCCGTCCCGACGAGACCCCCGCCGAAGACGCGGAGTAGACCCCCTTCACCGCGTTGCCCGATGTCGGCGGCGCGGTGCTAATTTGTCTCTCGAACACCATCGATTGAACCGACTTGACCGCACAGGGCTGCGGGGGGCACATGCAGAAAAAAGGGCAGAGCAGCAGAGACCTCCGGTGTTCTTTCTGTGGGAAGTCACAGCGAGAAGTCCGAAAGCTCATTGCAGGACCGAGCGTGTACATCTGCGACGAGTGCGTCGAGCTGTGCAACGACATCATCACCGAGGAATACGAGCGTGAGGACTACTACTCCTCCCGCGCGATGGTCCCCAAACCCAAGGAGATCGCCGCTCACCTCGATGAGTACGTGATCGGGCAGCTAAGGGCCAAGAAGATCCTCAGCGTAGCGGTTCACAACCACTACAAGCGCATCGACAGCCGCAATGGCCATGACGATGTCGAGCTGAAGAAGTCCAACATCCTCATCGTTGGCCCCACCGGCACCGGCAAGACCCTGCTCGCGCAGACCATGGCCCGGTTCCTCAACGTGCCGTTCACCATCTGCGATGCCACCAGCCTCACCGAGGCTGGCTATGTCGGAGAGGACGTCGAGAACATCGTCCTGTCGCTGTTTCAGTCGGCGGACTACAACGTCGAGCGCACCACCAAGGGCATCATCTACGTCGACGAGATCGACAAGATCGCCCGAAAGGGTGAGAACCCGTCGATCACCCGGGATGTCTCGGGTGAGGGTGTCCAGCAGGCGCTGCTGAAGATCATCGAGGGAACGGTCGCCAACGTGCCGCCCAAGGGTGGTCGCAAGCACCCCCAGCAGGAATTCCTCCAGATCGACACCGCAAACATCCTGTTCATCTGTGGTGGAGCGTTTGTGGGCCTGGAGAAGGTCATCGAGAAGCGGCTCAACAAGTCCTCCATGGGCTTTGGCCAGAAGACCACCAGCAACAAGGCCCGCACCAAGTCCGAGCTGCTCGGGCTGGTCGAGCCGGAAGACCTGATGAAGTTCGGAATGATTCCGGAGTTCGTCGGTCGCCTGCCGGTTCTCGCAAGCCTCGAAGAGCTGGACGAGGTGGCCCTCATCGCCATCCTCACCAAGCCGCGCAACGCCCTCATCAAGCAGTACCAGAAGCTGTTTGAGATGGAGAACGTGCAGCTGAAGTTCACCGAGGGTGCCCTGTCTGCCGTCGCCACCGAGGCAATCAAGCGCAAGACCGGCGCCCGTGGTCTGCGGGCGATCCTTGAAGAGTGCATGCTCGACGTCATGTACGACCTGCCCAGCCGCGACAACATCAAAGAGTGCATCATCTCCGAGGATGTCGTCCTCCGGCAGCAGGAGCCGATCCTGGTCTACGAAAACCAGGCAGAGTGGGCCTGATGTTCTTCCAGAAGAAGGACAACGACGTCGAGCGCGGCAAGGTCCTCCCGCTGCTTCCGCTGCGTGATCTGGTCATCTTCCCACACATGGTGGTGCCACTCATCGTCGGTCGCAGCCAGTCCCGTGCGGCGCTCTCAGCGGCCTACAAGGGCAACCGGGAGCTGTTCCTGGTCGCCCAGAAGGTGGGTCGCACCGCAGAGCCCGGCCCCGATGACATCCACGAGGTCGGCTGCGTTGCCACTATCATCCAGCTCCTCCGACTCCCCGACGACAACCTCAAGGTTCTCGTCGAGGGCAAGACCCGGGGGAGGGTGCAGCGCTACGTCGAGGGCGCGGAGTTCCTCCAGGTCGAGGTGATCTCCGCAGACGGCACCATCGAAGAGGGCCAGGAGACCGAGGCCCTGATGCGCTCGGTGGGAGAGGCCTTTGAGCAGTACATCAAGCTCAACAAGGGCATCCCACCCGAGATGCTCCTGACCGTCTCTGCCATCGAGGAGCCCTCCCGCCTCGCAGATACCCTGGTCGCCCACCTCTCATTCAAGATCGAAGACCGCCAGCGCCTCCTGGAGCTGAGCGATCCGATGGCTCGACTGGAGCAGATCCTCCAGTTCATCCAGGGCGAGATCGAGATCCTTGAGGTCGAGAAGAAGATCAAGTCTCGCGTCAAGAAGCAGATGGAGAAGAGCCAGAAGGAGTACTACCTCAACGAGCAGATGCAGGCGATCCAGAAGGAACTCGGAGAGAAAGACGAATTCCGGGCGGAGATGGCCGAACTTGAGAAGAAGATGCGTGGCAAGGAGATGCCCGCCGAGGCGATCGAGAAGATCACCAAGGAGCTGCGCAAGCTCAAGATGATGAACCCGATGAGTGCGGAGGCCACGGTCGTCCGCAACTACATCGACTGGATTCTCTCGCTGCCCTGGGGGGAGTACACCGAGGAGCGCATCGACATTGAGCGTGCTGCGGAAGTGCTTGACGAGGACCACTACGGCCTGCGCAACGTCAAGGAGCGCATCCTGGAGCATCTCGCGGTGACCAGCCTGGTCGAGCGCATGCAGGGGCCGATCCTCTGCCTCGTCGGTCCGCCGGGTGTCGGAAAGACCTCCCTGGCGCGCTCCATCGCCCGAGCCACTGGCCGCCAGTTCGTCCGGCAAGCCCTGGGCGGTGTGCGGGACGAGGCAGAGATTCGGGGGCACCGGCGCACCTACATCGGCGCGCTTCCTGGAAAGATCATCCAGTGCCTCAAGAAGGCTGGCAGCTCCAACCCGGTCTTCTTGTTCGATGAGATCGACAAGATGTCGACCGACTTCCGGGGCGATCCCTCCTCCGCGCTGCTTGAGGTCCTCGACCCGGAGCAGAACAGCACCTTCGTCGACCACTACCTCGGCATCGACTACGACCTCTCCAAGGTCATGTTCATCTGCACGGCGAACGACCTGCGCGGCATCCCAGCCCCGCTCCAGGACCGCTTGGAGATCATCCACCTCTCCAGCTACACCGAGCGTGAGAAGCTGGCGATCTCCCGCCGCTACCTCATCCCCAAGCAGCTCAAAGCCCACGGCATCACCGAGGAGCACCTCCTGCTCACCAGGCAAGCGGTCTCCCGGATTGTCCAGGAGTACACCCGCGAGGCCGGCGTGCGCTCACTGGAGCGAGAGCTGGCGAAGGTCTGCCGGAAGGTCGCCAAGCGCGTGGTCTGGAAGGGTGGCGACACCCAGATCAAGGTCACCAGCGAGAACATTCACAAGCTGCTCGGCGTGCCGAAATTCAGCCACCGCCGCATGGAAGAGGAGCACAGCATCGGTCTGGTCAAGGGCCTCGCGGTGACCAGCTATGGCGGCGTGCTGCTCGACATTGAGGTCGCAGTGGTTCCGGGGAAGGGCAAGCTCATCCTCACCGGTCTGCTTGGTGACTGGCTCAAGGAGAGCGCCACCGCAGCGTTCTCCTACATCCGCTCCCGGGCAACCCACCTCGGCCTGGAGACCGACTTCTACGAGAAGGTCGACCTCCACATCCACTACCCGGGCTCCTCCGCCCGCACCGACGGACCCAGCGCCGGCCTCGCCATGGCCACCGCAATGGTCAGCGCGTTGACCGGCATCCCGGTCGACCGCAACCTCGCAATGACCGGTGAGATCACCCTGAGGGGGCGTGGGCTTCAGATCGGCGGTCTCAAGGAGAAGGTGCTCGCGGCCCATCGAGGAGGGATCACCCACGTGATCATTCCAATCAGCAATGAGAAGGACCTCCCGGACATCCCCACGGTTGTCCTCGAGCAGCTGACCATCACTCCAGTGAAGCACATGGATGAGGTTCTTCAGCAGGCCCTTATCCGTCCAAACAACGAGCCTCTCTTCCGAGTGCCTCCGCCGAGCGATGGCATCGCAACCATCGGGAATAAAGAAGAGTCTGAGGCTCCCGCTTCTGAGGATGTTCGTTCCCCTGCTCCAGGCTGAAAAAAAGTCAGCGAATCGGCCTTGACGAGCCTGAAGGGGAGGGGTAAATAGCGTGGGCATTCCCGAGGCACCTGGGCGGATAGCTCAGTTGGGAGAGCAGCAGCTTTACACGCTGCGGGTCGCAGGTTCAAGCCCTGTTCCGCCTATTGAGAGTTTTGGGACGGTAGTTCAGCTGGTTAGAACGCCGGCCTGTCACGCCGGAGGCCGCGGGTTCGAGTCCCGTCCGTCCCGCCACTTGAAACCCCCGGTTTTTACCGGGGGTTTCGTTTCTTCTGGAAACAGCTACAGAGCTGATTACGGTGGGTGGCATGTTCCTGCTGATCGCACTGGCCCTGGCGGATGTACCCACCAAGCTCGAACCGGATGAAGAGCGCGGTGAGGCCCTCTACCGCGCATCCTGTTGGCAGTGCCATGGTGCCAACGCGCTGGGAGACGGCCCGCTCTCCACCGCGCTGCCCAGCCCGCCGCTCGCCGGTCGCATTCAGGCCGACGACTTCCCCGACAATGTCGACCTCATCCAGACCGGGAAGGGGAGCATGCCGGCGTTCTCTCAGGTCCTCAACCGGCACGACACCCGGCGCATCCTCGTCTGGCTGGAGACCCTCGACCCTCAGACCGGCCTCGGACCCAACCCCCCGGAGCCAGAGGAGCCTGAAGAGGAGCCTGAAGAGGAGCCTGAAGAGGAGCTGGAGGACGGGGAAGCAGAGCGTCCGGAGATCGTCCCGCCAGCGGGGGCTCTGAAGGCTCCGTCGAGCCTGTCTGCTCCGCCAGACGCGGAAGACTGAGCCCGGTGATGGTGTCTGAAGAGTGAAACAGCCAGCCAGTACCGCCAGTGGTAAGCTGGTGTTGGAGGCATCTATGACCGGACTCTTGCTCACACTCCTGACCACCACCGCCTCCGCGGGTGATGCCGCGGCCGGAAAGTCTGTCTACCAGGCAAACTGCATGGCCTGTCATGGCACCAACGCAGACGGCAAGGGACCGGCCGCCATGGCGCTTCAGCCCGGCCCGACCGACTTCACCAGCGCGACCTTCTGGGCGGGGAAGTCCGGAGACGACCTCAAGAAGTCGATCCGTGCGGGCTCCCCGGGAACCTCGATGATGGCTTTCTCGCAGCTCTCAGATGGGCAGATCGATGACATCGTCGCCTTTCTTGAGACCAAGAAGCCATAGCCCACCCGGTCTGGGTCGATATAGACCCTGAGCAATGGGTGAAGCCTTGAACGAGATCCTCTCCGCAATTCTCCTCGGGGTGGTCCAGGGACTGACCGAATTCCTTCCGGTCTCCAGCTCTGGCCACCTTGTCCTGTTTCATTCCTTTCTCGGCGCCTCTGGGGATCAGGTCTTGTTCGACCTCGTCCTGCATCTGGGCACCCTGCTGCCGGTCCTCATTGTCTACCGGGCGGATCTCATCGGCATCGTCGAGGATGTGTTCGCTGGAGAGGCGCCCTTCCTGGAGCGGCGCGGTGTGAGGCTGCTGCTGCTCATGATCGTGGGCACCATCCCCACCGGAATCATCGGCCTCCTCCTGGAAGACACCTTCGAGCAGCTCTTCTCCAACCTGCTCTCCGTGGGCATCGCGCTGGGGGTGACCGGCTGGGTGCTCTGGGCGACCCGCTATGTGTCCGTGGGCAATGAAGACGAGCGGACCATGTCGCTGTGGAAAGCAGGCGTCATCGGGATCGCACAGGGATTGGCGATCACACCGGGCATCTCGCGCTCGGGCAGCACCATCGCCGCCGGCCTCCTCCTCGGCCTCGACCGGGAGACCGCCGCCCGGTACTCTTTCCTGCTGTCCATCCCCGCCATCTCCGGGGCGTTCATCCTCAAGGTGGGTGATGTGGAGGGCGGCGATTTCGCGCTGATGCCGCTGATTGCCGGCTTCATTGCCGCAGCGATCAGCGGATACCTCGCCCTGCGATTCCTCATTGGCCTGGTTCGGCGTGGTGACTTCTCCCGTTTTTCCTGGTATCTCTGGCCCCTGTCCGCCATCACGATCGGGTGGGCTTTGTTTGCTTGACGATGGGTGCGTCAAGAAGCTAAGAGTTGGGGGTCTACGGGCTTAGCTCAGTTGGTAGAGCAGTGGATTCCAAATCCACCGGCCGGGAGTTCGAGTCTCTCAGCCCGTGTCATTTTTCAAGAGATGAAACCTCTCAGGGAAACCTGGGAGGTTCTTCAATTTCCGTTAGGCGTGGTGGGAAGGAGATCTGACCATGGGTAAGAACCCGTTCATCGATGAAGAGGCGCCGTCGCCACCGACCCGGGCCTACACGCTCACCGTGAAGACCCCCGACGGTGAGTCGCACACCATCCCAGTCGATCCGGACAACCTCCCGGAGGCCCACGAAGGGCACACCGGGGGACTGCTGAGTCTGATGTTGGAGGCTGGCCTCGACATCGATCACACCTGCGGCGGGGTCTGCGCCTGCTCGACCTGCCACATCTACGTTCGCAAGGGACTGGACTCGGCTCCAGAGCCGATCGAGGAGGAAGAAGATCAGCTCGACTTCGCTCCTGGAGTCGCGGACGACTCCAGGCTGGCCTGCCAGTGCGTCCCCGACGGCAGCGTGGATGTTGTGATTGAGGTCCCGAGTTGGAGCCGTAACGAGGTCTCTGAGGACCACTGACATGCCTCGCGGCACCATCCGAGGCATGCCCAGTCGGGTGTTCGCTGAGCTTCGTCTGGCGCTGATCGCCGGTGTGCTGGTGCTCGCCCCCCTTGGGGTGACGTCCTGGGTGTTCTTCGCCCTTGTCAGCCGCGCAGACAGCGTCATCGAGCTGCTGCCCCATCGTCTCCAGCCAGAGACCCTCCTCGGCTTCCACATCCCCGGGCTCGGCATCCTGCTGAGCCTGATGCTGGTCGTTGGGGTCGGTCTGGCGATGCAGTACTACACCGGCCGCAGGGTGGTCGAGCTGTTCGAGGGACTCCTGGGGCGGGTGCCGGTGCTCTCAGGCATCTACCAGGGCGTCAAGCAGCTCATCGACACCATCTTCAGCCGCAAGGGGGCGCACTTCCGAGAGGTGGTGCTGGTGGAGTACCCCCGGCGTGGGCTGTACTGCCTGGCGTTCCTGACCAACGAGGACTCCTGGCTCAAGATCCCCGGGGTCGACTCCGAGCTGATCAGCATCTTCCTGCCGACCACCCCCAACCCCACCAGCGGCTTCTACCTGCTGGTGTCCCGTGAGGATGTGAAGCGCCTCGACCTCACCCCTGAGGAGGCCTTCAAGGTCATCATGTCCGCTGGCATCGTCACTCCCGGAGTGGTTGGGCTCTCCAGCCCGACCCCGGACGCACCAGCACCCCCTGCTCCGCCAGAGACACATACCGATCCGAGCCCAGGATGAGGTGGTCCAGAAGCTCGATCCCGATCACCTGACCGGCCTCTGCCAGCCGGCGGGTCACGGAGAGGTCCGCGCTGGAGGCGGTGGGATCCCCGGAGGGGTGGTTGTGGGCGATGATGATCCCCGCGGCACCGCTGCGGACTGCAGTGCGGAATATCTGTCGGGGATCGACGATGGTGTGCATGTCGTTGCCGGTGGTCAGCAC
>JBLHNG010000362.1:0-8622 GCA_047621685.1 Myxococcota bacterium
GCCGGATGTGCGGGTCTCCAAGGAGGCATACCGGGCCAACCTGACTCGGCTCATCGAGATGGCCAGCGACGCAGAGGTGATCCTCCTGGCATTTCCCCACCAGGAGGATCGGGTCGGGCTGTGGGCGGACGTGATGGCGGAGCTTCCAAGGCCGATGATCGCACCGAAGCTTGCCCCGGAGTCGTTCTTTGCCAACGACCCCATCCACCTCAACGCGGCGGGCCACCGCCTCCTCGCGGAGCAGCTCGCAGCAGACCTTCAGCTTCAATCCACGCCGCCACCGCGTCGGTAAACAGCACGAAGCCAGCGGCGTCGGGGTGTCCGCCATCGAAGAACAGCGGCTCGATGATGTCGTCGTCGGACTCAAACGCTTCCACGACGGCATCGGCGAGGGTGGCCTGACCTGGCCCGCCCCTGGGGGCCGTTGCTTCGAGCAGTACGGTGCGCTCTGGGAGCTTCACCATGCGCTGGATGCCGTCCTCAATCTCCAGGATGACCCCGGGCAGGGGGAGGGCGGCGCGGAAGGCGAGGGTGAGATCGAGGAGGGGGTGGGGACGGATGAGCTGCTCGGCCCGGCGCTGCTCCTCCGCCATGTTCGCCACACCCATCGGGTCAAACGTGCTGACCGGCGGCAGCATCACCCCGACTTTTGCCGGGCTCACTGCGGCGGCCACCGCACGCACGGAGCGCTGGTAGTCCCCCCAGGCATCGGGGCTCGACCAGTCCGGGCGTCGGGCGAACAGCACCAGATCCGGCTCCAGCTCAGCGGCGTTCAGCTCGACCCACCTGGCGATCGAGGCCGGCTTCATGGCCGGGACCCCGGCGTTGATGACCTCGACCCCGAGCTTCTCAGCGAGCAGTGCGGGGTAGGTCTCGCCGTAGGGCACCCCCCAGCCAAACGTCACCGAGTCTCCAACACACAGGATCCGTGTGCCCTGCTTGACGCCAATCTCCGGACTGCGGAGGCCGTGGGAATTGGTGGAGACGGTGAAGGTGCGCAGGCGGGTCAGGCGCTCGAAGCGATCCTCGGCGACCACCTCGAACGGATCATGCGGACGATCCGCCACCACCATCACTGCTCCGTCGAGGTTGGGCAGGAGGAGGTGGGCGTGCTGACCCAGCTCGGGGGCCTGGCGGGTGATGGTGTCTGATACCACCCGATCCTGGTGGAGCAGCGCGGCCCGGATGCCGATGGCGGACACCGACAGGACAATGATCCCAACAGCGATGAAGCGGACGCGGTTCGTCACAGGTTGTGTCCGTAGTCCTCAGGGAGGGTGTTCTGCTGGGTGCTTGAGGTCACCACGAAGTAGGTGATCGCGGCGGCCAGGGCGAGTGCGCCGAAGACGACCCACGGCAGCGCGCCACGGATCTCGTCGGCGAGGGAGGTCTCAGTGCTCATTGGATCGCTCCCATCTCCTGGAGTGCGCTCTCAAGCTCCTCAGCGACCAGCCGGTGCCCATCGTCGGTGAGGTGGCAGTCATCGAGGAACATGCGGGCGGAAGGCCGGGCGTAGAGCGCGGCGGCGGTGTCGACATAGCCGACGTCGGAATGCTCAGCGGCCAGTCGCGCCATGAGGGCATTGTACTCCACCAGCGGCCCTGGATCCGGTGCGAGTCCCTCGCTGGCGAGCAGGACCTTGCCGCCGCGCCCGGTGACCGCCTCGATGAGGAAGCGCAGGTTGTCCTCGGCGTCGTTGAGCGGCACCGCGACCCGCTGGCTGGGTGGGGTGAGCGAGACGAGGAAGAACCGAAACGCCTGGTACAGCCGCACCCGGCTGAGCGCGGAGCTGGTCGAGCGCGCCCCGCCCATCTTCCAGGCCGAGTAGAGCTGGGAGTATGGCATCGGGACCGGGGTGAGGGCGTCGTTGTGGCCGACGTAGAGGGTGAGGACGTCGGGGGCGAGGGCATCGAGGTGATCGGCGAGGTAGTGCCGGATGTGCCAGGTCGTCCACCCGCCCACGCCCTGGTTGGCGACCATGAACCGATCGCCCAGCCGCTCGGAGAGCCGGGCGGGGTAGAACTCGGAGAGGTTGTCGTTCTGGTAGGCCCCGCCGGTGGTCGAGCCGCCCATGGCGACGATTCGGGTCCGAGCATCGGCCCCGGGGATGGCGACCGGAAAGCCCTTGTCGGGGTAGTCGGTGTGCGCGCCCTCCTCGATGAGCGCGAACTCCTCGTTGGCGACGTCGACCCAGCCGTACATGTCGTTGAGCTGCGTGCGTGAGCCCCCGCCGCCCCAGCCGATGCCAGCGGGGGTGTAGCGCACACCGACCTCCAGGCAGACCAGGCCGAGCACCACGGCCAGCAGGCTGACCGGGTTGTAGAACCGGATCTGGCTGGCGTTGGCGTTGGCCCAGACCAGCACCCCCCACAGCGCCCCGGCCCCGAACAGGAGCGGGACGGCGATCTGGTGCAGCGGACCAGTCAGCGCGATGCCGACGCCTGCGAGGCTGCCCAGCCCGGCCACCAGCGCGACAGCTCGCCCAGACTCCCGGCTGCCGAGCACACTCAGCAGCGCCCGCCCGCCAAACGCGACCCCCACGCCACCGAGCAGCCCGAGGACCACCGCGACGGGTACGGAGAAGCCCCGGGAGACTGTGCCGGCGGCGATTGCTGCTGGAGCCGTCGCCACCAGCGCCCACCACCAGGGCCGCTGGGTGTCCCGGTCGGTGAGCGCGCGGCCGAGGTGGTGGGTCAGCTTGGCGAACAGGGTGAGGGCAATGGGGATGCCCCCGGCCAGCCACTCCGGGGGGAGCCAGGATGCCCGCATCGCCTCGACCCAGGGCTGCATGTCCTTCGGTCCGAGCAGGAAGCCGAGGAGCAGCGGCAGGGTGGTGAGCAGGACCAGGGCGAGCCGGGCACCGCTGAGCAGCTCGATGAAGATGAGCCCCGATGCCGCCGCGCCACCGAGCAGCCACCACACCAGCCGACCGCTGGGACCGGGGGCCGGGATCGCAGCATCACCCAGAGAGAGGTCGGCGATCTGGACCCGCCGCAGTCCCGGGCGAAGCTCTGGACCAGCCTGGGCGAGCCGTCCGCTGCACTGCACCGTGGTCCCGCCGACCGTCACGGTCACCCCGCCGCCGCTCGGAGCGATGGAGACTGGCAGCGGAGCGTCGGATGGACCTGGGAGAGTGCCGTCGCATCGGGCGGGGGTGTCGATGCTGTTGGAGCGGGTGACCACGGTGGCAGTGGGCGGACCGACCCTGGAGAGGATGAGCCCGGTGGAGGGACGGGACTGCGGACTGGCCGGCCACAGCTCCAGGCGACCCTCTCCCGGCAGCCGCGCGGTGCCAGAGATCGCAGTCGGACCCGAGGTGCCGCTCAGCGCCCGGTAGAAGTCCAGGTTCCAGTAGTCCGGGTCATAGGCAAGCGCGCCGGACAGCTCGGCGAGCTGGTAGGGCACAGTGGCCTGTTCCCGGCTCAGGCCCGGTGGTGGTGCCGTTGATGCCGATCGCGTTGCGCCCCGCCAGAGGGCATCGGCCACCGACAGCCCGGCGAACGCTGCGAGGAGCAGCGGCAGGAGCCTGCGCATCATGATCGCTTGGGGACCGCCTTGAGTCGCGCCTTGCCGTCTTCAACGGTGACCCGGAACTTCACCGTGTCGCACCGATAGCGGCTCTTGATCATGCGGACCTGCTTCTTCAGGGTGCTCTTGACCACCTCATAGTCCATGCCGGTGCTCTGTCCGCACTGCTTGCGGGCATCCATGTAGCTGTTGAAGATCTTCGCGTAGGCGCGATCCTCCCTTTCCTCTGGGGTGAGCTGCCGCTCGCGCCGCGCCGCGACCTTCGACCGGTGGCTCTCCGCCTCCTTGCGCTGCCTCTCCTTGATGTTGGCTCGGAACTTCATCTTGGGATGGGTGCCGCGCTCGATCATGACGAGGTTTCGGGTGAGGTACATCTCCAGGCTGGTGAACCGCGAACGCAGATTCTGGAACTTAAAGCGCTGTCGCCCGTTGGTGATCGGTTCCTGCATGAGGTCGTGGAGGAACCGCCTGACCGCGTCTCGTTCCCGGATCGGCTCCTTTCGCTCCAGTCCCGAGAAATACTTCTCGTATAGAAGCTTCAAAAGGAACATCCGCCGCTCGAGCTCGTCGAGCCGGCTGTTGAGCGCCCGGTTTTCTTTTCCGACTCGTGCCATGGCGAAAACCTCTAGTCCGGTCGTGGAGTGTAGCATCATCGTGCAGGAGTGAGAGTGGGATGATCAGCCACGGCACACAGCGCCTCAGGGTCCTCGTCGCCGACGATGAGATCGAGATCCGCGAGCTGTTGGGAGAGTATCTCTCGGCCCGCGGTCATGAAGTTCAGACCGCCAGTGATGGCCGACAGGCACTCAGCTGGCTGGAGCACAACCCGATAGATGTCCTGCTGACGGACGTCCAGATGCCCAACGTCACCGGTGTCGAGCTGGTCTCGGCGCTCCACAGCCAGAGCATGCCCATCGGTGTGGTGGTGATGACCGGGTTTCCGACCATCGAGTCCGCCACCACCGCGATGAAGATGGGTGCGAGTGACTACCTGCTCAAGCCGTTTCGGCTGCGCGATGTCTACAAGGCGGTAGCCCGGGCGGCGGGATGGGGGCGCGCGGAGCGGGAGCTGGTCCGCCTCAAGCAGCGACTGGCCCTGATCGAGTCCCTCCTGGTTGCCTCAAGAGCCGAGCAGGCGACCCTCCTCCAGGCGCAGCTCCCCGCGCTGCTCTCGAGCCGGGCCGAGGTGGGTCGGTGCGCGCTGTGGCTGAGGCAGGGCGAGGACTTCGTGACCGTGATCCCACCGACCGCCGGACTGGTCTCGGTGCGGCCTGAAGCGGTGGTCCTCACCACCCTGTCCTCAGAGGGGGCGACGATTCGCCTGCCGGGCGGGGCGGGGGTGCTTGCGATCGAGGGCAGCATCAGCGCTCAGGATCTGGAGCGCATCGAGCAGCTCGCCCGGATCCTCACTGCGGCGCTGGGTCGCTGAGTGGGTGCCCTCTGGCTCCCGGCAATGGCCCTGCACACCAACCACATCGCCAGCACCCGGGAGACGACGAGCCGGGTGGTGGTTCGCGGCTCGGGGATCGAGGCGGCGATGGCCGACAGCCTGCCCCTGGTCGGTGGAGCAGTCGGAGAGGTTCAGGTCTCGCTGTCCCTGTCCACCGGCGTGTACATGGGCTTCCTGCCCGGCGCGGAGTGGACCTTCCATCTGGTGACCTTCGACGGCCTGTTCGGTCTGCCGGTGGATGTTCGCTGGCGCAACCTGGAGGGGCGGCTGGCCCTGGTTCACCTCTCCGGCCACTTTGCCGACGGCATCGACGAGCTGGATGAGCTCCCTGAGGACGGGGGTGCCTACAGTCGGGAGTGGCTCTCGCTGAGCGGCGGCGTCCACGCGCTGGAGCTTGCCGATGGCGGAGAGCTTTATCCCTACGCTGAGATCCGGACCATCTACCACATCGTCGACGGGGATCCCGCACTGGGGGGAGCGGTCGGGGTGAACGTTGACTGGCGGCGTCCGATTGGAGCCTACCTGGGTGCCCATGTCTCTGGAGAGTCCGAGCAGGGCTGGCGGCCGACAGTGGCCGGAGAGATCGGCGTTCAGCTCGCCGGATCCCGGACGCTGCGGATCGGGCTCGCTGGCTATGCCGGAGACAACGATGCGGGCAAATTTGCAGGGGAGTCGGAGCGCTACCTCGGCCTGTCCGTGTCATTTGCCCCACTGGCTCCAGCTGTCCGGTTATAGGGGACTCTTCGAGAATCCCCACCCTGAGGGCACCAGCACCATGAACCTCGCCGAAATCCTCGATAGCGAGATCCTTCCCCTTGTAGAGAAGCCCAGCCGCTACCTCGGTCGTGAGCTGAACGCTGTCTTCAAGACCGATCCGAAGGTCCGCCTCGCGCTTGCATTCCCCGACCTCTACGACGTCGGACTTGGCAACCTCGGGCTCCACATCCTCTACGCCATCCTCAACCAGATGGATGGGGTCTGGGCCGAGCGTGTGTATGCACCGGCAGTGGACATGGAGAGTGAGCTGCGCAGCCGCGGGCTGAAGATGTTCGCCCTGGAGAGCCACGACACCATCGAGTCCTTCGACGGCATCGGCTTCACGCTCCAGAGCGAGCTGACCTACACCAACATCCTCAACCTGATTGATCTCGCAGGCTTGCCGGTCCGGGCTGCGGATCGCGGCGAGGGCATGCCGCTGATGTTTGCCGGTGGTCCGGCGGTGTTCAACCCTGAGCCCCTCGTGCCGTTCATCGACTTCTTCGTCATCGGAGATGGCGAGGACGCCATGGTCGAGATCGCTCAGGTCTTCCTCGACGTCCCCGACCGCGAGGGGAGGCTGCTGGCGCTGTCCAAGATCGAGGGCATCTACGTGCCCACGCTCTACCCGACCGATGTCATGGAGGACGGCCGCATCCTGCCCTCAGACACCGCGCCGAAGATCCGCAAGCGCATCGCGCGGGATCTCAACGCCGCGACCTTCCCCGTCGACTACATCGTGCCGTTCACCCAGCAGGTCCACGACCGCATCTCCCTGGAGGTCCTCCGTGGCTGCACCCAGGGCTGTCGGTTCTGCCAGGCGGGCATGACCACCCGTCCGGTCCGCGAGCGCAGCATCGACAACATCGAGCAGCTCCTGGAGCGCACCCTGGAGGCCACCGGCTACGAGGAAGTCTCCCTCGTCTCGCTGTCCACCTGTGACTACTCCCAGGTCCGCAGCATGGTCGAGCGGGTGGTCGAGCGGGCTGCCCCGGATCGCATCGGGGTGTCGCTGCCCTCGCTTCGTCTCGACAGCTTCAGCGTGGAGCTGGCCGACATGGTCGCCGACATCCGGCGCACCGGCCTGACCTTCGCCCCCGAGGCCGCCAGCCCCCGGCTCCGTGCGCTGATCAACAAGTGGATCCCCGACGAGGAGCTGCTGAACATGGCGACCGAGGCCTACAGCCGCGGCTGGGACCATGTGAAGCTCTACTTCATGATCGGCCTGCCCACCGAGCGCGACGACGACATCGAGGCCATCGCCGACCTCACCCTGCGCACCCTCGCGGTCGGCAAGGAGCTGAACCGAAAGGCCCGGGTCCACACCGGCGTCTCCACCTTCGTGCCCAAGCCGTTCACCCCCTTGCAGTGGGCACGGCAGATCAACATCGAGGAGACGAAGCAGAAGCAGGAGATCCTCTGGCAGCGGTTCGGCCGCAACCCGGGCATCAAGTTCGGCCGTCACCCCGCGGAGGAGACCTACATCGAGGGCCTCATCTCCCGGGGCGACCGCACCTCTGGCGACCTCATCGAGCGGGCCTGGAAGCTGGGCTGTCGCTTCGACGCCTGGGACGAGCACCGTCGGTTCGACCTGTGGATGCAGGCCGTCGAGGAGATCGGCTTCGATGCCGAGCACGCCATGCGCCGCCGCAAGCTCAACGAGCGGCTGCCGTGGGACCACATCGACATCTTCATCCCCCGCCAGTGGTTCGCTGAGGACTGGGCTCGGGCGCTCATCCTCCAGCACGCCGAGGACTGCCGACACAGCAAGTGTCACCGCTGCGGGGTCATCGATGAGGAGCGCGCCCTGTGTGCCCACATGCTGCGCAACGCCATCGACGGCAAGAACGCCGACGAGGGCTTCGTGCGCAAGCCCCAGCCCCACTTCGCTGAGGCCCCCAAGCCTGGCCATCCCCCGAAGCGTCAGCCGGAGCCCCCGTCGGTCCAGCGCCTTGTGTTTCGGGTCGGCATCCGCGGCTCGGCCCGGTTCCTCGGCCACCTGGAGACCATGAACGCCTGGCTGCGTGCCCTGCGCCGTGCCCGCGCCCCGATGTCGTACTCCGAGGGCTTCCACCCCCACGCCAAGGTCGCCTTTGAGTCGGCCCGCCCGCTGGGAGAGGAGTCCATGGCCACTTACATGGACCTCACCCTCAAGGCCCGGGTGGAGCCCCGGGAGCTGATGGCCCGACTCGAAGCCGTCCTGCCCGATGACTTCCGGGTGCTCGATGTCAAGGAGGTCCCGCTGAAGTCTCCATCGCTGATGAGTCAGGTCGCGGGCGCAGACTACGTCTTCTTCATCCCCGTGGAGTCCGAGACCATCGAAGCCGCCATCGCCGGGCTGATGGTCAGCGAGCGCATCGAGGTGGAGCGCAAGGCCAAGAAGAAGAAGAAGCGGGGCCGGACCATGCCCCAGGTCATGCGCACCATCGACGTCAAGCCCAACATCGACCGCCTCGCCCTGAACGCCGAGCTGAGCCAGGATGGCCTCACTGCGGTGGATGTCAGCCTCGTCACCGTCGAGAACCGCGGACTCCGACCCTCCGAGCTGCTCGCGCTCCTGGGCGCGGACTTCCGGAAGTGTCGGGTGCTGCGGACTCGGACCCGGTTCGAGAAGGTGGAGAACAAGCCGGTCACCGGCCTGGAGAACGAGGTCGCACTGTCGGTGTGATTGCCGCCCTGCTGGCCCTGGCGCATGCCGGGGAGTGGACCCCGGCGGACTGGCCCTCGCCAGCCTCCGGGGTCTCTGCTGAGGCGCCTGCCGCTGAGCCACCGTCGGGGATCTTTGAGTCCCTGTATCGGCGGTATCGGGACTACTCCGACCG
Source organism: Myxococcota bacterium (assembly GCA_047621685.1). GTDB lineage: Bacteria > Myxococcota_A > UBA796 > UBA796 > UBA796 > JAQXDW01. The sequence goes on from JBLHNG010000362.1 coordinate 8,557, forward strand.
CGACGGTGCGCGCTGCCCGTTCTACCCGACCTGCTCGGCGTATGGCATCCAGTCCGTCCGCCAGCG
>JBLHNG010000363.1:0-8615 GCA_047621685.1 Myxococcota bacterium
GCCGAGGCATGGGTTCGCCAGACCGCAGTACGCATCAGCTCGACGTGATGATAGGCTCCCGAGTCCTCACCGGGAGTCCCAATGAAGTCCACCTCTGCCCTCACCCTCGCCCTGCTCGGCGCCGTGATCCTCGCCTGCTCGGGCATGGAGACCACCGAAGAGCCGATCACCACGCCCACACCGGACGTCACCACAGACGCCGTGCCCGCCGGACTGACTGGTGTGTGGGCCGAGACCACCCTGCCCTGGAGCGGCGGAGAGCTGGTCGCCGTCGACGACAGCACCCTGTTCGTCAGCTGGGGCACCAGCACCGTCACCACCGTCAACAGCAGCTACAACACCGCACTGAGTGGAGATGGCTGGACGGGCATGGAGCTGCTCACCGACTCGGACATGGTGGTGACTGCCTACACAAAGGGAGGCACCAACATCGGCATGATGGTGCTCGCCGATGAGGGCACCACCTACGCCTACCTCGAAGACCTCTCCAAGGTCGAAGACTCCGCAGTGGAGTCCGCGCGCGCTGGAAAGCGTCCGGGGATGTCTGGTCGCCGGGGCGGCAAGCGGGGTAAGCGGGGCAAGAAGAAGAACCGCTGAGCCATTTGCCTCGCCAGGGTTCGCCCCGCTGAGGTCCACAGGATAGTCCGCGCCATGGAGGTGGCCATGGGCGGAATCCTGCTGCTTGAGGACGGACGACAGTTCAGCGGCGAGGCGTTCGGTGCGCGGGGTATTCGAGTCGGAGAGGTGGTATTCAACACCGCGATGACCGGCTATCAGGAGATCCTCACCGATCCCTCGTACTGCGAGCAGATCGTGGTGATGACGACCTCACACGTCGGAAACACCGGGGTAAACCACGAAGATCCGGAGAGCAAGCGGGTCTGGGTCAGTGGGTTCATCGCCCGGGAGTTCTCCCGGATGCACTCCAACCACCGTGCTAAAGAGGGCCTCGACCACTACCTGCGCTCAGCCCTCGTCCCTGGGCTCCAGGGGATCGACACCCGCGCCCTCGTCCGGCACATCCGCAGCAAGGGCGCGATGAAGGGCGTCATCTGCACCGACGGCACCCCGCTGGCTGAGCTGAGTGCAAAGTTGGAGGCGTGGCCGGGCATGGTCGGTCGGGCGCTGGCGCTTGAGGTCACGGAGAAGACCCCGCGCATCTACTGTGAGCCCGAGCAGCCCCGCGCCCGGGTCACCGTGATCGACGGCGGCGTGAAGACGAACATCCTCCGTCTGCTCAAGCAGGCGAACTGTGCGGTCAAGGTGATGCCCCTGACCGCCACCGCCGAGGAGTGGGCCGATGGCGCCGACTTCCTGTTCTTCAGCAACGGCCCCGGCGACCCAGCCGCGCTGCCCGAAGTCGTCGAGCAGATCAAGCGCGTGAAGGGCTCCCTGCCGATGGTCGGCATCTGCCTCGGCCACCAGCTCCTCGGACTCGCGCTCGGGGCAGAGACCTACAAGCTACGGTTCGGACACCGCGGTGCCAACCATCCGGTGCGGGATCTGGAGACCGGGCGGGTGGAGATCTCCAGCCAGAACCACGGCTTCTGCATCAACGCGGAGAGCCTGGAGGCCACCGGCGGGAAGGTCACCCACCTCAACCTCAACGACAAGACCGTCGCTGGGTTCCGCCACGACGGCCACCGCATGATGGGCATCCAGTTCCATCCCGAGGCCGCCCCCGGTCCCCACGACAGCAACCACCTGCTGATCGAGCGGTTCCTCAGCTTCGCAGGCGTCTGAGCCTACAGCACCTTCAGACGGACCCGCTTCACCATCCGGGGTGAGGCATCGTCGATGGTGATGGAGACGTCGTTCATCTCGATGACCTCGCCGATCTCCGGGATCCGGCCCAGCTCGAAGATGATGTGCTCGCCGATGCGGCCATCTTCGGGGATCTTGGTCTTGAGCGCCCGGTTGATCTTCTTCACCTCGGCGGTGGCATCGGCGACGATCTCAGTGGCGGACACGCGGCGGATCTTCTCCGGCTCGATGTCCGTCTCATCCACAATCTCGCCGACCAGCTCCTCCAGGGCATCCTCCAGGCTCAACACACCAAGCACGGTGCCGTAGGAGTCAACGACCATCGCGAGGTGCTGCTTGGACCGCTGGAAGTGGCGGATGAGGTCGTCGCCGGTGGCGGACTCTGGGATGAACGAGGCCTCCTTCGCCACCTCGCGCACAGTGAGGTCCTGTTTGCCCTCCGCCAGGGCGCGCAGCATGTCGCGGAGGTGCACGATGCCGATGACTTTGTTCAGGCTGCCCTCATGGACTGGCAGCCGGGTGTGAGTCACCGTCATCAGCTCCTCGCGGATCTCGCCGAGGGTGCTGTCGGCGTACAGGGCGTCGACCCGGGCGACCGGGGTCATGATGTTGAACGCGCTGATGTCGTTGAGGCGGAAGACCCGCTGGATCATCTCGCTCTCGTCGTCCTCGATGGCCCCGCTCTTCTGCCCCAGGCGGGTCAGCGCGGTGATCTCCTCCTCAGAGGTCGCGACGATGGCACCGCTTGCGGAGAACGGGCGGGTTGCGATCTGGATGACCCAGATGAGCGGAGTGAACAGCCGGGTCACCACCAGGACGGGCACTGCCATGTTGATCGCAACAGGGAAGCAGTACCGATCGCCGATGGTCTTGGGGATGATCTCAGCAAACACGATCACCAGGAAGGTGAGCGAGGCGGAGAAGACCCCGATCCACTCCGAGCCGAACACATCCGACGCCAGGGCACCGACGACGATTGAGCCGATGATGTTGGAGATGTTGTTGATGATGACGATCATCATGATCGGCCGGCTCATCTGGTTCTTGATGGACAGCAGGGCTGCGGCGCCGCGCTTCTTCTGACTGGCGGCCGAGAGGACCTGCCCGTAAGGAACCGAGAAGAGCGCAACTTCAGTACAGGAAGCCAACGCAGAGGCAACCAACAGCAAGACTATGGCCAGGATGAGTTCGATCATTGTTTATCGAACAGAACCAAATCTTGAGGCAGGGCACGCATAAATCGGAAGAAGTGACTGCTGTGGAGTCGTATCGCGACGGGTCTGCTGCCCGCCGGAGGAGGTTCTTCCGGTTTTGATGTTGTCTCTGTGTGATCCATTGTTCCAGCGCGTTGTGCGCAAACACTTGGATATCACATTTCGCAGGCCCTCACTGGCCTCAAGACGAAGTGTCACAGAAGGCTCCCGGATGTTTCCAACCACTCTGGGAGGCATCGGCCCGCTATCCGGACACTATCCGACCGGTTTCAGAGCGAACGAAGCGATACATGACTCTCACAAAGGAGACACCATCATGGTCATCCCCCACACCGCCCTGGACAATGAAACCCTTGACCGCGTGATCGAAAGCTTCGTGCTTCGCGAGGGCACCGACTATGGCCACCAGGACTTCACCATGCAGGACAAGATCGCCAAGGTGCGTCAGCAGCTGAAGCGCGGAGAGGCATGCCTGACCTGGGATGCCGAGCTGGAGAGCTGCAACATCGTGTCTGCCTCCAAGATCACCAAGTCCGACACCGTGACCTGATCCATGGCTGCCAAGAAGAAGGTCAAGATCAGCTACAAGTGCTCGGACTGTGGAGCGACCTCGCTGAAGTGGATGGGTCGCTGTAGCGACTGCAGCGCCTGGAACACCATGGAAGAGGAGGCCCCGCCCGCCCAGGGTCGCCGAGCCTCCAGCAAGGTCCGACGGGTCGATCCCATCCCGGTCAGTCAGGTCGACCTCAAGGTCGGAGAGGTGAGGCTGTCCACCAGCATCAACGAGCTGGACCGGGTGCTCGGCGGCGGGCTGGTCACCGGCGGGCTGGTCCTCATCGGTGGCGATCCGGGGGTGGGCAAGTCCACCCTCCTGCTCACCGTGCTTGCAAACTTCTCCCGGCGCGGCCTCAAGACCCTCTACGTCTCCGGCGAGGAGTCCGCCCGTCAGATCCGCCTGCGCTCCGACCGCCTCAAGCTGCACACTGACAACCTCCACCTCCTCGCCGAGACCGATCTCGACGCCTCCCTCGCCGCCGCAGAGCGCCTCAAGCCCCGGGCGCTGGTCCTCGACTCGGTGCAGACCATGTTCTCCCCCGAGCTGACCAGCGTGCCTGGCTCGGTCAGTCAGGTCCGAGAGGTCGCCGCCCGGGCGATGTCGCTGTCCAAGGGCCACGACATCCCCACCTTCCTGGTCGGTCACGTCACCAAGCAGGGCGGAATCGCCGGGCCAAAGGTGCTGGAGCACCTCGTCGACACCGTGATCTACTTCGAGGGCGACGGCCGCACCCAGCTGCGGATCCTGCGCGCGGTCAAGAACCGCTTCGGCTCCACTGGCGAGATCGGCTTCTTCGAGATGACCTCCGATGGGCTCAAGGAAGTCCCCGATGCCTCCGCCCGGCTGCTCGCAGAGCGGGTCTCCAGCGCCTCAGGCACCTCGGTCATCGCCACCGTCGAGGGCTCCCGGCCCATCCTCGCTGAGGTCCAGGCCCTCGTCGGCCACCCCTCCCCCGCCACCCCGGGCCGCACCGTGCTCGGCGTGGATCGCAACCGGCTGCAGATGCTCCTCGCGGTCCTCGGCAAGCTCGGCTTCCCCCTCCACGACCGCGACGTCTTCGTCTCTGCCGCCGGGGGCTTGCGCATCCTGGAGCCCGCCGCAGACCTCGGCATCGCGGTCTCGGTGGTCGGCGCGCTGCGAGACCGCGCCATCGATGAGCACACCATGGTGTTTGGAGAGGTCGGCCTCGTCGGCGAGATCCGCGCAGTCAGCCACCCAGCGGCCCGGCTCAACGAGGCCGCCCGCCATGGCTTCCGTCGGGTCATCGCCCCGGTGTCCTCCGTCGAGCACGCCCCGAAGAACATCGAAGTGATCGGGGTACGCACACTCCAGGAGGCCCTGGCGGTCCTGTTTGGGGATCCCAAGAACAAGCGCCGCTGAGGACTACCGCAGCGAGGCCCGGCGGTCGTTGACCGAGTTGCTGCCCTTGCGAACCCGCATCAGGGTGCCCGCATCGTCGGGGGTCTCGTACACCGAGTGCCAGCCAGCCTCCAGGGTCGGACCGACCCGGTCGAAGACGTAGCGAGCATCGCGGGGAGCGAGGTTGACGCAGCCGTGGCTCGCCCGGTGACCGAAGCCCCAGTGCCAGAACACCCCGTGCAGCGCATAGCGCGGCTTGAAGTGCATGGTCCAGGGCACCTTCTCGACGTGGTAGACGTCCTCGGGGTCGGCATCGTCCCGGCTGCGCATGTCGGTGTCGATCATCTTGTCGTAGATCCGGAAGATGCCCTCCGGGGTCGACCAGCCGACGTCTCCAGTGGAGACCAGCGTGATGAACGTGGTGTCGTCGCCCTTGCGCATCGCGAGGACCTGCTGGCCGAGATCGACGTCGACCCAGACCTCGTCGGGACCGACCTCAACAGGACGATCTCGGGGGACCCAGTGACGGATGTCGACCTGATCGTGCACGTAGCCGGACACGCCGGGCCCCAAAGCGTCGGGGATCTCCCACCAATTCCCGCGGTCATCGACCGGGGCGTCCTTGACCTCAAGGGCCTGATGGTACGGCAGGGTCAGGGCGATCTCTGCATCCATTGAGGGCTCAGCACGAACGCCAGCACCGTCGTAGCCAAACACCCACGCCGCGAGCATGTCCGCTCCGACCGGGTTCAGCTCCAGCTCCCGACCCTTGAAGTAGCTGATCGGGTACAGGAAGATGTCGTCGAGGGGAATGACCGTGCCGTCAGAGCGGGACAGCACGGTGCCGCGCTCGGTCTCGATGGCCTCGGTGAAGTGGAACTTTCGCCCATACTCCATCCGCTTGACCGGCGAGGCTCCGCGCTCGTAGGCCTCGGCACTGGAGTAGGCCATGCCCTTCCACTGCCGCCAGACCTTGGCGTAGACAAACGGGACCAGACCGCGAACCTCACGGCTGGTGAGGTCGTCGTCATAGAGGCCCTCGGTGGAGTAGGTCTCCCAGTCCGACGGCGCGGGGTGGATGAACTCGACCAGGGAGGGCAGCATCAGCAGCGGCTCCTCGGTGGGCTCGGTGTGCAGGAGGCAGACGAAGCCCTCGCCGGGAATCTCCGCCCAGCCATCTCCGCCACAGCCCGACCCCTCGGCGGAAGCCTTCACGGCAAAGGTGGCGCCCTTCTTCAGGGTCGCGCGGCGCCTGCTGGAAGACTTCGGCTGTCGATAGACCGGCAGGGCGCGCTTGGCGACGCGGGTCTCCAGGTCACCGGGGTCGACCTCGATGACCAGCGGGTCGTCCGGGGGAAGCGGCTCAGGCTCGGGCTCCGGTGGAGGCTCCGGCTCAGCCACCGCGACGGGCGCGGTGATCGGCTCATCAACGAAACCGGAGGGGGTGGGCTCGGAGGAGTCCTTGGGGGCACAGGCGAGGAGCAGGAGGGGGGAGACCATGATGTACCTGGGGTGAGGAATCAGTCTAACCTTTACGTGTCAAGACCTGAAAGGACTTCTATAGAGACCCTTCAGACAACATCCAACAAGCCCCTGAGGGCTGGAAAGTTGTCCCTCAGCCTTTCAGGGCAGCCAGGGCGACCTTGACAACACCACCCCAGCTGGGGTTGGCCTCATAGCTCGTCAGGCGCTCGCCCATCGCGGTGAGGTTGCGATGATCGGCGAACCAGACCGGGGTGGGGTTGATCCGGAAGGGTGCCTGGACGACGGACTTCTGGGGGTGATCGAGCAGGAAGGAGTTGTGCACGACTCCGGTGCCGGACTGGATGTCCTTCGTGCTGTGTCCGGGGAAGGCACCCCAGGTGGTGACCACAAGGCCATAGACGAGCCCGGCCCAGCAGTTCACCGCGATGCCGCCGTAGCGGAGGTCGGCGATGGCCTGATCAAACACCGCCTGGTTGGCCTTCTGGGTCTTGGCGTCGATGAGCATCATGCAGGACAGGGTGCCCCACAGCTCGTCGTTGCAGAAGGACACCACTTTCTTGAGGAAATCCGCCGGTGCAGTGGCATCCAGGGAGACCTCCGCGAGCACGCCGCAGAACGCCTCGTTGCTCAGGGCGTACTCGCCCTTCTCTGCGGGGACGCCGGGGATGAAGGTCCAGGGCACCACACCCTCGAGCTGCTGCCCAAGCACCTCGGCCTGCTCGTACTGGGCGACGAAGCCTTCATAGCGGCTCTGGGCGCCGGGGTAGTAGGCCTTGCGGGGGCGGGTCTCTGCCAGGACTTCCCGCAGCTTTGCCAGGAACTTGTCCCGGAGCGGCCAGCCCTTCGCCATCACCACGCACTTCGCGGCGTTGCAATTGAAGCTGCCGTTCTGGGCGACCATGCCAGCGATGTGGCGGGCCTGGTAGGCGATGTCGGCATCGGACCACTGACCGGGCACCACGATGACCGGCGTCACACAGCCAAGCTCGGCAGTGAACGGGCGGGTGTTGATCGGCTCGTCGGCAGCTTTGCGGCGGGCGACCTCGACCGGATCGGTGCCCCAGACGATGGCGTCGTAGGTGCGGTCGGAGCCGGTGACGTGGAGAGTGTCAACGCCGATGTGGGTGGTGAGGTGGGAGCCGACCTCGATGCCGCCATAAACAATCGCGAGGAAACCATCATCGATGAGCGACTGGAAGGCGCGCTCCAGCTTGGGGCCGACGTGCTCGTTGACCGGGTTCATCTTGAGGATGACGACCTCGTTCTCTACGAACAGCTTGTAGAGGACGTCCATTGGAGGGATGGAGGTGACGTTGCCCGCACCGAGGGTGAGGTTGACCGCGCCCTCGCCGCCGGCTTCCCGGTAGATGTGCCCCTGGCTCGCCGGCTTGCCGGGCTCGATCCAGACATCGGCAGTGAAGCCTGTGAACATCAGCTTGTCTTGGAGGTTGGTCGGGAAGACCCGGGCGATCTTCTGACCATTGCTGTGGGTGGAGACCCCGGGCAGCTTCGGCTTGCCGTTCTCCTTGAGTGCATCGGCGAGCAGGCGGATGTTGCGGGCGGTGGTCATCGGACCGGCCAGCCACTCCTCTCCCTCGTAGACATCTCCCGACTCGATGCCCTTCATCTTGCAGCCGTCCTCGACCCATGCCGGCGCCACCGCCATCACACCGGCCATGCACTTCTCGAGGTAGGCAATGCGCTCGGGGATGGAGACCTTCACCCAGTCGCCCTTTCGAGCAGACAGCCGGGCCACCGCAGCGTCACAGTCGGCCAGGGTGGTCGGCGGGATGGACGGCGGCGGCTCGGGGAATTGAGGGGAATTCATGGCAGCTCCAGGTCAGCTTTCCCCGCACTTAACCCGGACATCGGCAACCAACCGCAGCATTACCCAACCGCTACCAGAACACTCAGAACACTCAGAACACCGACGGGATCCGCGCCCGGGTACGCCTGACACAGGCTTATTTACAGAATACGTCGCGCTTTTGTCTGAAAAGTCACCGGGCCGGACCGTATTCGGCCCGACTGGTGCGCTTTTGTCTGAAACGGGTGTTTCACCCCCAACCCCCCCGCTACGCGCTGACAGCCTCTCGGAGACCACCCTCGGGGTCGGCATCGCTGGAGAGACGGTCTACCTCAACACCGGCGAGGGTTGGTTGAAGATGGCCGGCAGCTACGGCGAGCAGGAGGAGGACGAGGTCTTCTTCGAGGTCGGCACCTGGGAGGACGACGAG
>JBLHNG010000364.1:0-8603 GCA_047621685.1 Myxococcota bacterium
GGGGCGAGGTCCTGCTCGAAGAGGCCATGCCCACCGGGGAGTGGGGTGTGGTCGCGGGCAACTTCCCGCTGGACAGTCTGGCGGAGAGCGGCACCTGGACGGTTCGCTATGTCAGCGGAGACGACGCCGGGGAGCTTCAGTTCCGGGTCGAGCCGTTCACCCTGCCGCGCTTCCGGGTCGAGGCCACCACCGATGCCCCCTGGTACACCCAGGGCGACATCCCGTCGGTGAGCGGAAAGGTGGTCTACAGCTCTGGCGCCCCGGTCGAGGACGCCACCCTGGAGATCACCTGGAACGTCTCCGGGCGCTGGCCGCCGCCGACCTCCTGGCAGGAAGGCGGCCTGCCCACCACCGGAAGCACCGACCGCGACGGTAACTTCACCCTCACGCTCCCTCAGGTCCCCGCCGATCTGGTCGACACCGTGACCGTGAGCGGCACCATCTCCGCAGTAGACGCCGCCGGGGACCGGGTCGTTGGTCGGGTCACCGCCCTGCTGTCCGCCGATGAGATCGCCGCCACCGCAGTCACTGAGCTGTCTGATGGGCTGGTCGAGAGCTTCAACAACCGGGTCTACCTCCGGGTGACCACCCCAGACGGTCGGCCGATGCCGGGGGCTGAGGTCACCGTAAAGCGGGCCTGGGACGCCACCGACAAGGGCACCATCGCCACCGCGGATGCCGACGGGGTCGCTGCCATCCAGATCGACCCGGGTGCGCCAGTCAACGTGGTCATCCCCGCCCTCCCCGCCCGTCCGCCGCCGAAGAAGCAGCCCATCCAGCGCACCGCCGTCCGCGAGATGATCGCCGACGGGGATCCGGTGCTCGCTGATCGGCTGGCGATGGATCGGTGGACGGGTGCGCTGGAGCCCTGCGCGCTGTGGGTCAACGGCAGCGACACCAGCGTCACCCTCGGCCTGATGGTCGAGCCCTCCGGTGCGGTCAGCGCGCTGACGAGCGGAGACTCCGACCTCGAGCAGTGCCTGTCGGAGCGCATCTCCCGGCTCTCCGTGGCCCCTGGTCGGCGTCGGCTGTTTCGGGCGGACTATCAGATCAGCGACCCGGAGCTGCCCATCGTGAACGTCTCGATAAACGGGGCGCGGACTAACCCAATGGGCCTGGACCGCGCCCTGAGCCGCGCCGCGCTGGAGGCCCGCGCCTGCCTGCCCGATGATGCACCGGGTACCAGGCTGCCCCGGGAGCTGACCTGGCAGACCATCAACGAGAGCCGCGCGCTCACCCTGCGGTGGACCGACTCCTTCTCCAGCACCCGGCTGAGCCCAACAGCGATCGCCTGTGTGGAGCGGACCTTCGCGGGAATCACCCTGGCGGAGAAAGCCGGGGCGACGGCGATGGGTGTGATCAGCCTGTCCACCACCGAGTCCCGCCGCATCAGCCAGGCCCGGCCGCGGGCGACCACCCTGCTCGGCTATGAGCTGGCGATCTCCGCCACCGACAAGGGCGAGACCGTCGGCAAGACCACCATGCGGTTCTCTCCAGGCACCGTGCCCCCGCTGCGCATCCGGGCAGACGCGATCATTGCTTCCGCCGGAGACGAGCTGAACTTCACCTTCGTGCGCGGACCGGACTTCTCCGGCGACCTGACCGGGGACGTCTACCTCTCCGCCCAGGACGGCAGCAGCCTTGAGGGCACCATCGCCGAGCGCAAGGTCGCCTTTACCCTGCCCGGCGACGCCGAGGGCTGGTACACGCTCTCTCACAGCGGCGCAGTCTGTCGGGTGTTCGTGCCGCCACCGGAGAACCTCACCCTCGCCCTGACCTCCGATGCGACCCGCTACGCACCCGGCGAGGAGGCCACGATCAGCCTGTCGACCACCTCCAGCGGCCAGGGTGTCGCCGCAGCGGTCGGGCTGTTCGGGGTCGACGAGAGCCTCGCCCAGCTCACCCCGCTGCCCGGTCCCGGCGCGATGTCCGATGCCCTCGTTGAGGCTCCAACCCTCTCCCCGGCATTCGGCGTCCTCGACGGCACCGCGCTGGTCATGGGGCGAATCAAGGGCGTCAACGCCGCTGCTGCTGCGGTGCTGCGGGTCACCGCTGTGCCCACTCCCGCCGAGCTGGACCGGGAGGTGTCGGTCTATGACACCACCCACTTCGATCCGGTCGAGGAGCTGACCGATCGGTTCTACACTGTCCTGGCCGAGCTTCACGTCCAGACCCGTCAGTGGGAGCGCACTGCGGAGCCGGATCTCCAGATGTCCCCGAAGATCATGGCGGGCCTGTGGGGCGACGCCCTGGATGCCTGCAAGGACCGGGACGAGGACACCACCGATGCCTACGGACGCCCCCTCCGCCTCCACCGCCTGCCCGGCGATCTGCTGACGATGACCGACCCACACGCGGTGGTCCTCGACGGCGCACGCCTTCCCGAAGATGTCGAGAATTGGACTGCCTGGGTCCACAAGGAGCAGCCATGAGAAGCCCTGCTGTCACCCTCCTGCTGCTCACCGGCTGTACCAGTCTTGCTGGATGCGCTGCTGCAACAACCACGATGCTGGCGGACAGTGAGTCCCAGTCTGCTCCGACCTCTGTGGAGGCCGGTGACTACGCCTGGGACGGCGACGATGAGATGGCGAACATCGGCTACCTGGAGGAAGAGAAGTCCACCAGGGGCCCCGGCGGTGGCGGCTTTGGCGGCATCTCCGCAGGCTCCTCGGCATCGCCGGCTCCTCCTCCCGCCAGTCCAGCCCCGACTTCAGCCTCTACGCGAAAGCGCGGCAGCAAGGGCAAGCGCGAAGAAGGCCGGATGGCGAGCCTGTCGGACAAAGAGCAGAGTCCCGCTGAGGAGCCCGCGACGACCCGCGCCTGGTTCCCCGAGACCTTCCTGTTCGCGCCCCTCATCGTCACCGATGCCTCTGGTACGGCCAGCCACACCGTCACCGTGCCTGACCGGCTCACCGACTGGCGCATCCTCGGCCTCGCCCATGGCTCCGACGGCGCGCTGGCTGGAGACATTCTGCGGTTCCAGGGCACCCTGCCGGTCTACGTCGATCCGGTCCTGCCCCCGTTCCTTCGTGCTGGAGACGAGCTGCTGGTGCCCATCCAGGCGGTCAACACCACCGCCGAGGACATGCAGCTCTCCCTGACCCTGCGGGCCGAGGGCGTCGGGAGGTTCGGTCCGACCGACACCTCGCTGAGCCTCAGCGGCGGGGGCAGCACCGTCACCCGAGCACCGCTCATCACCGAGAAGTCTGGTGATCTGACCATCTACGCCGCCCTCGGAAGCGCCGACGCCATCGAGCGCACCATCCCGGTCCTGCCCACTGGCCGGCCCCTGACCGAGACTCGAGCCGGCTCCCTCGCCGCGCCGCGGACCTTCAGCATCTTCAGCCCATTCGACGCCGACCCCGACAGCGCGCGCTCCCGGCTGGTCGTCTACCCTGGCGCGCTGGCGGTGCTTCGCAGCGAGCTGGACGGTGCGGTGCATCGGGGCGGGGTCGCCGGAGATGCCTACACGCTCCTGCTCGCCGGTCAGGCCCCCGGTCTGCTGACCAACCTCGGAGAGACACCCGACATCGAGGCCCTCCGGGAGCTGTCCCTGCTGGCCACCCAGCGCTCGATCCGTCACGCTCGCGCCCCCGACGTCACCACCGCTACCCTGCTCGCACAGGCCGCCCTCGCCCACCCCGACAACCCGGTCCTGGTCCGAATGGGGCAGCGTCTCGTCGACCAGCTCATCGCTGAGCAGCGACCCGACGGCACCTTCCAGGGCGGCAACGGCTGGTCGCTCCAGCGCCTGATGGTCGCCACCGCCGACGCAGTCCGGGCCGCAGATGCCGCCTCCAGCCTCGACAACGATCCCCGCCGTGCTCAGCAGGTCGCCTTGATGCAGCTGCGGGCCAGCGGGGCGTTCGAGCGGTTCGCCGGTCAGGTCGAGGATCCATTCACCGCCGCCAGCGTGCTCGCCAGCGGGGCGGCACCCATCGATCAGGTCGAGGTCCTCCGCGCCCGGGTCCGCTCGGCGATCCAGACCAGCGACGACGGCAGTCGCTACCTCCCGGTGGCCTCCGGGGTCACCCGGGCCGACGGCAGCAAGCCCTCCACCGCCGAAGCCACCGCCCTCGCCGCCCTCGCCCTGGCAGACGATCCAGAGGCCGCAGCCTGGCTGGCAGACCTCGGGGCGACCCTGATGGCCGGCTACAGCCCGAGCGTGGGCTGGGGAGATGGCCGCAGCAGCCTCACCTGCCTCACTGCGGTGCTCGACCTGTTCGACACCCCCCTGCCCGACGAGGTCCAGATCACCCTGAAGCGCGACGGTGTGGTCATCGACGAGGGCGTGCTCAACAGCGCGGCGCTCAAGGACGTCATGGTGATGGAGTCGTCACTGTCTGAGGTCGGCGGACCGAGCACCTGGAGCATCGAGGCCTCCCCGGCAGTGCCCGGCCTCGGCTTCTCGCTGAGCCTGATGACCTGGGTGCCCTGGGAAGATCCGCCGGAGAACGCCGGGCTGGAGCTGATCGTGGCGCTGCCCGAGCGCATGACCGTGGGCCAGCCGGTCGCCGTCACCATGACCGCTGCCGCTCCGGCCAACACCATCTTCACCATCACCCAGCACCTCCCCGCCGGGGTTCAGGCCGACGAAGAGAGTCTCCAGGCCCTGGTCAATGACCGGGTGATCCTGGGCTTTGAGACGGAGGACGGCAAGATCGAGCTGAAGGTTCCCGCGCTGCCAGCCGGTGAGGCCTTCACCGCGACCTACCAGGTCATCCCGACCCTCTCCGGGCTCCTCCACAGCGGACCGAGCACCATCGCCCCGGCCAACCGCAAGGACCTCGCGGTGAACATCCCGCCAACAGGTTGGCGGGTGTTTTAAACTTCCGACCTTGCTGGTGTGCTTTTCGACTTCACCTTACCGGTGGGGTCTTTCTTTTGACCTCACCGGCAAGGCAATCGAAAAGCAACTACCGAGCGGCAGTCGCCTCGGCAGTAAAGGCCGCGAGGATCTCTCCACGTCGGGCCTCGAACCGGCTGATCTCACCTGCGGACTCGAAGACAATCACCTTGCCGCCCTGGATGGTGAAGCCGAGCAGGTAGGTGTAGTCGTCGGTGCCGTAGGGTGCGGTGTACTCCAGCAGCACCCCTGGCTGACCGTCGATGGTGACCCGCTGCTTCTTCACACTCCGGTAGCCCGCTTCGGTCATGCGCTTGAGGACCGCCTCTTCCCAGAAGTCCAGGTCCGCCTTCGGCTTGTGCCGCTCTGCACGGACCCGGAACATCACGTCATCGGGACTGACCGCGCGGTGCTCGCGGCGGATCTTGTAGGGCGCGAAGCCATCGGGCGTGGCACTGCTGCTGGTCCGTCGGGCTGCGGTGGAGCGACTGCCGGTGTGGAAGTCCTCCACGATGTCGGCGAGGTTGAGGGTGTTCAGCCAACGAAACGACGAGGATCCGCCCCGGCTGGGTGCCGCACGGTCTCGGAACTGGAAGTCGAGGGTGATGTCGGCGTAGGTTGCGCGATGCTCCAGCGCCCGAAGTCGGCCCTTGTACTGCTCGATCTCGGCGACCAGCCGCACGATCTCCCGCTCAACGGTCACCACAGAGCTGGTGCTGGCGGTCTCCAGGACGGAGAAGTACCGGCCGAGCACATCCTCACGGGCGGCGAGGCGGGCGGTGTTGTCGGCGATCTGCTCGGACAGCCCGGTGCTGGAGAACGAGCGGTCGACCACCACCCCCTGTGCCTCGGCGGCAGCGAGGTATGCCTGGGCCTTGTCGGCAGGGATCTTCAGCCGCAGCCGCTGGTCGCTGCGCTCGGCGAAGTAGCCACCGGTCTCCGTGGCCAGGGCGACCATCGCATCGGCGGCCTCCTCCCGACGGGTGACCTTGAGGACCATCGTAGCGACGACGGCAGAGCGGGCATCCTGGACACCCTCGGTTTTTGCAGCCTTCGCGACGGGCTCGGTGGACTGGGCGTGGGCGAGAGGGGCGAGCATGCTGATGAGAATGGCGAGGCTCATCCCTCACCTCCCCGGAGGCTGGCGAGAATATCGGCACCGTAGCGCTCCTCCTGCTCAGCGGTTGGGTAGTAGATCTCGATCAGCTCCAGCTTCTTGCCGGTGTCGATCACGCCGATGAGGTAGCGGTAGGGCTCCTCGCCGTCCGAGACCAGCCGCAGCATCGTCCAGGGACCAACCGTGGTGACCTCGGAGGCTGAGAACTCACCAGACAGCCGCTGGGAGATCGCGGCGATCCAAAAGTCGGCGTCTCCGCGGGGCTCGTTGGGAACCCGACCGGTCCACAGCACCGCACCGTCCGCGGACTCTGCAATGAACCGACCTCGCGGGGAGAGCACGACGAGACCATCGGGGGTGTCCACGCTCACCCGACGCTCATCGCTGCCGACGCTGCGGGCGAACGGGGAGAGCTGCTGGATCCAGCCCAGGCCCACGGCATCGGTGGTGTGGCTGCGATCTGCGAACGCCTGACGGGGTACGAGGGTGACGGTCAGCCGGGAGAAGCTGGCGAGGCTGGAGAGGGTGCGCAGCTGGGACTCGGTGACGTCGATCTCCTCGTTGACCCGCTGGATCTCCTTGAGCAGCGCGATCTTCTCGGCCTCGTCGGTCGCCTTTGCCAGCAGCTCGACGAGCCGATCCCGGGTGGCACGGGCAGTCGCGAGCCTCAGGTCGATGGCGGTGTAGGCCTCGGTGACATCCTCAGCGGTCACTGAGCGGCTGAGCACATCGCCCAGCTCCATCGCCTGCTCCATCGCCTCAGAGAACCGGGCCACCGGGACCCGCATGGTGACATGCCGCCCGCTGCGGCTCTCGACGTAGCCGCCCAGCTCCTCAACCAGGCTCTTGATGGCCGCGATGCTCTCGTCGGTCTTGGTGACCCGCAGATCGATGAGGCCGTTGTAGTGGACCATCCGGGGAGCAGGAGTGACCACTTCCGCTGGCGGTGCATCGGGAGACGGAGCGCTCCGGGCACTGGTGACCGGCGCGGAGTCCCTGGACCTCCGCTCCATACTAAAGCCAGCGGAGCGGCTGGACTCCGCGACCGCGATCTCACCGCGTCCATACGAGTCGTCTGCATACTCCTCGGACTCGCCACCGTAGTAGTCCGCCTCGTAGTAGGAGTTGGGTGCATACTTCTTCGAGCAACCAGCCAGCAGCCAGAGCGCTGCCAGGACCATCAGGAACCGCCTCATTGAGCCTCCGCGGGTGTTGTGTCCGCATGATACCGACCGGCGATGATCGGCACCGGGCGAACAACGCCACAGCATCCGCCTGGCTTACATTCCAGTTTGCCTCTGAGGCGGACAGTTTTTCGCTGAACAGGCAAACAGGCTTCTTTAGAGTGCTATGTGGAGTGTCCCCCGCTGCTTGGAGCCGCCGCGATGATGCCCCTGGTTGATGTCCTCAAGAAGACGGAAGCCTTCTTCAAGAAGAAGGGCATCAGCTCGCCACGTCTCGATGCGGAGCTGATCCTGGGCCACGTCCTCAAGCTGGAGCGGGTCGAGCTGTACCTGGAATTCGACCGCCCGCTGACCCCGCGTGAGCTGACGGACATCCGTGCGCTGGTGGTCCGTCGCGGCAAGCGGGAGCCGGTGGCATGGCTGCTGGAGAAGAAGGGCTTCTGGACCCTCGATCTCACCGTCCGTCCCGGAGTCCTGGTCCCCCGTCCAGACACCGAGACCCTCATCGAGGCCGCCCTGTCCCTCATCCCGGAAGATGAGGAGCTGTTCCTGGTCGATGTCGGCTGCGGCAGCGGTGCCATCGGTCTTGCCCTGGCGCTCGATCGGAAGAAGCTCAAGGTCTTCGCCACCGACCTCTCCACCGAAGCCCTGAACTGCACCCGCGACAACGCCACAGCCCTCGGCGTCTCCGATCGCGTTGCGGTGCTCAAGGGCTCGCTGCTGGAGCCGATACCGGCGGAGCGCGCCATCGACATCGTGGTCAGCAACCCGCCCTATATTCCCACCGCCGACATTGACGGGCTGGCGCCAGAGGTCAGCGAGCACGAGCCTCGGCTGGCGCTTGATGGTGGGGTGGATGGGCTGGATGTGTACCGGGTGCTGGTGCCGGTGGCTGCGGAGAGGGCGCGGCTGGCGGTGCTGGTGGAGGTCGGGGCTGGGCAGGCGGAGGCCGTGGCCGCGATGTTTACGGCGGCTGGGTTGGTAGAGGTGACCTGCCATAAGGATCTGGCGGGAGTGGAGCGAGTGGTGAGCGGACGGGTCGGCTAGCCTTGCTGCGTTCCTGGGGGACTTCGAGGTCCCCGCTGATGCACAGGACGGTCCTGTGAGCCTGCGGACGGTGGTGAAGTGCGCGGGTGTCATGCTGGGGGGTGGCAGGGGGAGCGGGGACTGGAGGTGAGCGCAGCGAGCCGTAAAGAGTGCAGCCCCCCTTGAGCGCAGCGCCATAAGCGGTCCGTAAGGCCAGCGTTGGTGCGGAGTGGCCAGAAAAAGAATGGCGCCGACGATGGCGAACCTCAACCATCCGGGGAGGGAGCACCCTTCGGAATCCATCGCCACGACGCTGAGAAGACCGAAGGGCGAGCAGTACAGGTCGGCACTATCAAAAGCAGAGATGGGCGAATCCTTGAAGTACGGCGGTGATTCCAGCGACGTCTCCGTCCTTGGGCGCTGATCGCCA
>JBLHNG010000365.1:0-8589 GCA_047621685.1 Myxococcota bacterium
GTTGGTTCCGGAGGTGGTCCCGTAGAAGCTTCTTCAAAATAGAAGAAATCTCGGCGAACCCCCTCCATTATCGGCAGGGGGTTCGCCTTTTTGCGATCCCTTGCTGGTGACCGACGGAGGTCTCTGGACATCGCTCTGATGTTGTCGAGACACTCATGATGTACCGTTACGGTACAGGTGGATACGTTTGTTCGGTAACGAATAGACAGTGACAAGACATGCCTCGGTGGCGGAATTTGGTAGACGCGCCGGCTTCAGGTGCCGGTTTTCTTCAGAGAGTGTGGGTTCGACTCCCACCCGAGGCACTTCAACTATCAACAGGTCAAATGAAAACAGACGAAGAGACATTGAAATAGGGATGAGCGTAGGTTGTGTCGGGTGGTCTCCAAAACCATTCTGAGAGGGTTCGAATCCCTCCATCCCTGTCAGCCTCGGTGGCTGAGGGCGCCCCCGGCGAAATTTGGTAGACGCGCCGGACTAAGAATCCGGTTCCCTTCGGGGATTGTGGGGCTGAGGGCGCCCCCGTTCAACTCCCACCCGAGGCATCTGTGTAAGTGTGGCCCAATTGGCAGAGGCGCCGGGTTCAAGCCCCGGTTTGTGAGGGTTCGAATCCCTCCACTTGCACCAACGTGAGCGTAGCCCAATTGGCAGAGGCGCTGGTCTGAGGGACCAGAGGTTGAGGGTTCGAATCCCTCCGTTCGCATTTTATAGAGCTGAGTGGGTATGGCCCAACCGGCAGAGGCAGCGTGCTTAAAACACGTTCATGTGTGGGTTCAAGTCCCACTACCCATACTTGCCAGTACTTTTCGCGCCGGGGCCGCCCAGCCCCGTGCACAACCAGGAGGACGCCATGGGCGTCAAGACGCACGTTAACGTCGGGACCATCGGTCACGTCGATCACGGAAAGACCACCCTCACCGCTGCGATCACCAAGGTCTGCGCGGCTCGCTATGGCGGGTCGGGCATGGACTTTGACCAGATCGACAAGTCGCCTGAGGAGCGGATCCGTGGAATCACGATCAACACCGCACACGTCGAGTATGAGTCCGCTACCCGGCACTACGCTCACATCGACTGCCCCGGTCACGCCGACTACATCAAGAACATGATCACCGGTGCCTCCCAGATGGACGGCGCGATCCTGCTCGTCGACGGCTCTCAGGGCCCCGAGAAGCAGACCATCGAGCACATCCTCCTGGCCCGGCAGGTCGGCGTCGAGCACATCGTGGTCTTCGTCAACAAGGTCGATGTGGCAGACCCGGAGCTGCTGGAGCTGGTGGAGATGGAGGTCACCGAGCAGCTGGAGAGCCAGGGCTACATCGACACGACCTTCGTGTTCGGCTCGGCACTCATGGCCCTTCGTGCGGTGGAGAGCGGTGACATTGGTGGAGAGGCGGTTGCGTGCATCGATGCGCTCGTCTCGGCACTTGATGGGGCCATTCCCGACCCGACCCGCGACTTCGACGCCCCGTTCATGATGCCCATTGAGGATGTCCACACCATCGAGGGCATCGGCACGGTCGTCACCGGTCGGGTCGAGCGTGGGGTGCTCCAGCCCGGCGACACCGTCGAGATCGTCGGCCTGGTGGATGGGGAGTCCCGTCCGCGTCAGGTCGTGGTCACCTCCGTCCAGGCGTTCCGCAAGGTGCTCCCGGAGGCCCGCGCTGGCCAGAACGTCGGGCTCCGTCTTCGCGGGGTCCGCCGCAACGAGGTCGCTCGCGGTCAGGTGCTCTCCGCGCCCGGGTCGATCAAGCCCCACGCTGTGGGTCGGGCGGAGATCTTCGTGCTCAAGAAGGACGAAGGCGGCCGTCACAAGCCGTTCTCCACCGGCTACTGCCCGCAGTTCTACTTCGGCACCACCGACGTCACCGGGCGCATCCTCGTCACCGACGATGCCATGGTCCACCCGGGCGACCGGGCGAACATCCGGTTCGACCTCAAGAAGGCCATCGGGGTGGAGAAGGGCATGCGGTTCGCCATCCGTGAGGGCGGTCGGACTGTGGGTGCTGGGATCGTCACCGAGCTTTCGTAGAATCAACCGCGGTGCGGGGGGAGCCATCCTCTCGCACCGTTTCTTCGTTGAGGCGGTGCTGCTCGGCGAGGAAGCCAGAGATGACCGGGTAGATCTCTGAGCGTGCGGTGATTCCCAGCAGCGGATCGATGTGGCCGTAGGTCGTGGAGAACCCCTCAGCCGGATCCATCGTGATGAACCGGCAGTCCGGGAAGATCGTGCAGGCGGCCCGGGCGTTGTCGGCGGGCACGATGTGGTCGGCCTCTCCACCGAGCACCAGCAGGGGCACATCGCCCGGCTGAGTCAGCCACGGCTCCCCCTCGGCAGTGACCAGCGTCTCGGTCTTCAGCCACAGCATTGCCTGTCGCGACAGACCCGTCGGCACATCGACCAGCGCGGCGGACTTCAGCCCCCGGGTCATTGCCGGATCCATGTTCTGGATGCGGGCAATGCGGCTGATGAACACGCCACGAACCGAGGCAAACCGGGCCATCCAGACCTGCTTCTGACGCCGGTCCCGCCGCAGGAGTGCGCCGCTGTGCTTCGCGATGCGGTGCAGCGGGGGCTGGGTGGTGAACGTTGCGGGGGAGGACACCGCGACCCCGGCGGCGATGCGCTCGGGGTAGGCGTTCATCGCAGCATACAGCAGGATGCCGCCCATCGAGTGCCCCACCCAGTAGACCTGCGCTGCCCCGGTCGTCTCCTGCACCACATCGAGCGCGGCGGGCAGGTCGAGCCGGGCGTGGTCGTCGAAGTCGAACGCACCGTCTGCACCCTCGTGGGGCGGCACGCTGCCAGGATCGCCCCGCAGGCCGACCACCCAGACGTCGAAGCCCTCGTCCTGGAGGTGGTCGGCGAGGGAGACGTCGGGGTGGTGATCGAAGTTGCGGTGGTTGGCGTTGAGGCCATGGACGAGCACCACCGGCGGACCGTCAGCCGGATACCGTCGCAGCGGCACCTGCCAGCCGTCTTGAGTGCGGTACACCGGCTGCGCAGCGGGCTCCATGCTCGGCGGGATGGCCTTGAGGCAGGCGGTCAGCAGGAGCAGCACGGGGATCACTCGCAGGTCGCGGCGGGGGTGTAGGTGATGCGGACCGTCTCACCGGACTTCGGGATCGCCGCGCCGTAGAAGTCGATGGTGTTGGCCTCAGGCGCATAGAGCCAGCCATCCTCCGTGATGTGCGAAGACGCACCGGAGGCCAGGGTCACCGCGCTGCCGCTGTGCGAGAAGTCCCCAGAGCCGCTGCCCGACAGGCTGACCGCGTCGATGAGCAGATCGGACTCGCCGTCGTTGGTGAGGGTGAGGGTGAGGAGGAGGGGATCCGCAGGACAGTCCTTGCCCACGTTGCCGAAGTCGAGCTGCTCTGTGGAGAGCTGGAGGATGGGAGCACCCGGGGGCGGGGTGGCGGTGTCTTCGGGCTGTGCTGTGGTGTCGGGTGCGGTCGATGGCGCGGTGTCTTCAGGGGAAGATCCACTGCAGCCCAGCCATAGCGTCAGGATCATCTTTGTTCTCTCTCTGGTCGCGTCAGGGTACCTTGAGATTGGGAGACATGATGCTGCTGATCACGCTCGCGACACTCGCACATGCGATGGACTTGACCCTCACCCTGGCCCCAGCCCCTGGCGGCGTGCTCTCGCAGACGCTCCAGTGCACCGTGCCCGACGTCAAGAAGGGCGAGCTGCTGGCCCTGTCCGCACAGACCCTCGGTGCCAGTCAGGTGGTCCCGATGGTGGAGATCGGCTCGGTCGGGACGTGGGGGGTGGTCTGGCTCTCCGCACTCCAGGTCAAGTCCAGCGGCGGCACCGACTACCCGGGGCTCGTCTCGATGGCCCGGCCGACCCGTGCGAGCACCCCGCAGCGGCCCTGTGCGATCGGAGAGACCTGCGTGCACACCTTCGATCGCACCGAGCAGAGCATGACCCTCTCAATTGCCGCCGCCGGCTCGGCTCCAGGGAGCGCAGAGCCGGCGGAGCTGGTCTGGCGGACGACCTCCTGGTACCGAGAGGCCCGAGAGGTCGTCTGCTCACCCCTCGCTAATTGATCGGCGTGCCGTTGATCCGCGCGGTCATCAGGTAGCCATTTGCCAGCTCCTCGACATCCGTCGACTCCGACTCCACCGAGATGTAGATCGCGTCGACATCTCCGAGCTGGAAGTCCCAGACCTCCGGGTCTGCGGAGGAGGTCGTCGGGTTGACGGACTCCTCGGCGAGGATGGTCTTGGCGTCTTCGTCGTAGATCACGATCTTCGCATCCAGCAGGGAGCCGATCTGCTCGGCCTGGATGTAGACGCTGAGGTACTGGTCTGTCATGTCGCCGCCGACATCGCTGGCCAGCACCTTCCAGTTGTCGACATCGTCGTCGCCCTCCAGCACCCCCCAGGCAGAGCCGAAGAAGTAACCGGCGGTGGTGGTGGACTCCTCCATGGTGACGGTGTTGGCGAAGCCGGGGAAGTCGTTGTCCTCGGACTCACCCACTGCCAGAGACTCGACGTAGCCGAGGATCATGCCGGTGTAGAACGTGCCGACCCCGGAGGTGGCCGCGGCGTTGGAGACCTCCATGTAGAACCGGCCGCCATCCTCAGGCACCCGATACGCCACGCCGACATCGTAGAGGCGCCCGCCATCCGGAGTGATCGCCGGAGTCTCGGTGGATGCCAGGAGGTTCCAGTCCGCATCGTAGAGCTTCATGATCGGCTCAAGGGTGCCGAAGTCCATCGGCCACATCGACCACTGGTAGTAGGACCCCGCGGACTCCTTGGAGAACTCATAGGCCCACACGTCGACGTCTCCCTCGTCCTCCATGTTGCCGTAGAACTCGGTGACATAGTCGGCGGTGGAGTCGGCCACAATGTCGGCAAAGAAGCTGCCGTAGTAGCCAGCGTTGAGCTTCTCGTCGTCGTAGATGGCGTCTGCGGCTTTCTGGGTGTCGTTGTCTTCGGTGTCCGCGAGGATGAAGCCAATGCCCCACAGCTCATACTCGTAGCTGCTGCCGCCCTCGGCACCATCGGAGTCCGGATCCCAGTCCGACCACTCCAGGACCTCGACGTGGTAGGTGCCCGACTCCTGCGCCTGGAAGAACTGAGCGGAGTCCGTCCCCCAGTACCGATAGGGCATGTCGTCGTTCTCGGCGATCATCGTGCCCGACGGATCGTAGATTCGAATCACCGTGTCGGGCTCGCCGTCGGGGTCGGCGGCATAGGCGTAGGTGCTGACGAGGTAGGCGTAGCCCGCGTCACAGTCGAGGGCGTAGAAGTCCCGATCTCCGGCGCTGTCGATCGCATCCTCTGCGATGGCCTCGCCCCAGGCCTCTCCCCAGGTGATCGATGCGGCTTCAGCGATGGAGTCTCCAGCACCGTCGCCCCCACCGTCGGTGTCGTCGGTGTCGTCGGTGTCGTCGGTGTCGTCGGTGTCGTCGGTGGTGTCGTCGTTTTCGATCCCCTGATCCTTGTCGTCACACCCGGTGAGGGCGGCGGTGAGGGATAGGGTGAGCAGGATGGTCGTTGTGAGTCTCATGGAATCCTCCGTCGTGCAGTGTATGTCCGGATCAACCAAAGGGTAAAGCGCTGTGTGCGATCAGCGCGCCATGCCGTTCAGGCGGGTGATCTCGGGCTGTGAGAGAGTGATGTCGGTCGCGGCGGTGTTCTCTTCGAGGTGCGCGACCTGAGAGGTCCCCGGGATGGGCAGCATGACCGGGCTGACTGCCAGGAGCCACGCCAGGGCGATCTGACTGGTGGTGGCCCCATGGACCGCAGCGATCTCGGCGAGGACACCGGAGTCGGCTCGGGACAGCTCGGCAGAGGCGAGGGGATACCAGGGGATGAACCCGATGCCCAGCTCCGTGCAGCGATCGAGCACCGGCTGGTGGACCCGGTAGCTGAGGTTGTAGCGGTTCTGCACCGACACGATTGGAGTGATGGCGCGCGCGGCTTCGAGCTGATCGACGGTGACGTTGGACAGCCCGATGTGTCGGATCCGGCCGTCCTGCTGTGCAGCAGCGAGGGCAGAGACACTCTCTGCGAGGGGAACATCGTCGTCGATGGCGTGGAGCTGGTAGAGGTCGATGCGCTCAACCTCCAGGCGCCTGAGGCTGTTGTTGATGCAGCGATCGAGCCTGCTGGGATGCCCGGACCGCTGCCAGCTCCCCGGACCGCTGCGCACGAGCCCGCCCTTGGTGGCGATGGTGAGGCCGGTGTAGGGCTTCAGCGCGTCTGCGATCTGGTACTCGCTGACCTCAGGGCCGTAGGCGTCGGCGGTGTCGATGAGGTTGATGCCCAGCTCCACACAGCGCCGCAGCACCCGGGCGGGGTTGTCCCGATCCGTGGGATGCCCCCAGACGCCCGGCCCGCACAGGCGCATCGCCCCGAAGCCGAGCCGGTTGACGGTGATGTCACCGCCGAGGTTGAAGGTTCCTGCATTCTCGATTCCCATAATTGCCTCCCAGGGTTCGCTATCCCGGCCTCATCCGTGGTCGATGGGATCCTTTTCCGCTCGGGCCGCGTAGTCGGTGGAAGACCACAGGAGTTCTCCACGATGTTCCTCGCCGCTGCCCTGCTGATTGCCCCTGTCCATGCCCAGGAAATGGACTTCGAGACGCTTCGGGAGAAGCATCCTGGATGCGACCGATTCGTGCGAGCTGTGGGTCGACTACAGCATGGCGGATCCTGGGATTACCATCATGGAGATGCTGTCGTGCTTCATAACTGACCTTTGTATTAGTATTTGGTCGGTTTGTGGTGAGGATTCGGAGGAATCCGGCGATGAAAAGAAGGAAGAAGAGAAGTCAGAGTCGGAAGACGAGACCACTCCCTGAACCTGTCGCTCCCTGGTGCGATACTCCCCAGGTATGTGGGAGCTGATCATCACCGGCTGTGGCACCAGCCATGGCAACCCGGCCTGGGGTTACCCGGAGCGGTGGTCGACAGATCCCCGGGACTTTCGACGACGGGCTGGCGGCATGCTGCGTGGACCGGGCGGTGAGGTCGTGCTCATCGACATCGGCCCGGACCTCGGCGCTCAGCTGACGGATCCGTACCGGGACTGGGACGGTCGCAGCTACCCCGATCGCTGCATCACCCGCACCGACGGCGTCCTGCTGACCCACGACCACGCCGACCACTGCCACGGCATCAACGAGCTGCGGCACCTCAACCGGCTGATGGACGGCGCGGGGATCCCGATCTTCGGCCTCGCCGGTCACCTCGATGGCCTGCGCAGCATGTTCGGCTACTGCTTTGACAGTGGGGGCGCCTATGCCCAGGCCAACCCGGCGCTGTCCACCGTCGCGGTCACCCCCGGTGAGCCGTTTGAGGTCGCGGGTCTCACCGTCACCGCGATCACCATGAGCCACGGAGCCGCCGGAATCACCGCAGGCTTTCGCATCAACGATGTCGCCTGGCTCACCGATCTGAAGTCCATCGATCCCGCCGGTCTGCCCGTACTTGAGGGCCTCGATCTGCTCGTCCTCGACATGCTGCGCGAGGCGGTCCACCCCACCCACCTCTGCTGGACGGAAGCCGAGGCGCTCATCACGCGGCTCGCCCCAAAGCGCACCATCCTCACCCACATGGGCCATGAGGTACGGGTCGGCGAGTGGGTGGAGCGGCTGCCTGACGGGGTCACGATGGCGGTCGATGGCATGACCGCGACCTTCGTCGGATGATCGACGTCGCGCGGTATGCGATGGACGGGGTGCTGTGTGGCCTCGAGGTGCTTCCCCCGGCGCAGGCGCTGCGCATCGGCGGTCACTGCCTGCGCCGGGGGAAGCGTGCCGAGTCGCTCCTGCACGCCCTCGCCGCCCAGCCGGCCCTGATCGCGGCGGTCGGAGCCGTCCTCGGGGCGGACTTGATGGTGCGAAACGCCGACGTGTTCATCAAGCTGCCCGGCTGCGAAGGCCGCATCGACTGGCACCTGGACACCTCGGTCCCCTGGCCGGACTGTGCGGGCATGGCGAACCTCTGGGTGGCGCTCTCACACAGCGGGCCGGACTCTGGCGGGGTGACCTACCTCCCTGGCCAGCACCGCACCCCCCTCACTGACGGCCCAAAGGATCGGGATCACCTCACCCTCAGCGAGACCGCACGGGCCGGGCTGCCCACGCACAACGCGATCTGCCCGACCCTCTCCCCCGGTCAGGCCACCCTCCACGCCTTCTCGACCCCCCACCGCTCCGGGGCGAACGGCTCTACGGTTCCCCGTGTCGGCCTCGTGCTGCGCTACATCGACGCCGGGATTGCCCAGGAGGTTGCCGAGTGTGGGCAGGGCTTTCTGGTCAGCGGACAGGCCAGGGGCACCATCGGGCAGCGCACGGACTTCCCGGTCGGCTGGCACATCATGCGGTGAGGCACGGAGACGGGCGGAGGCATCCGGAGCCGGTCGGGTGGCTGGCTCAGTGTCCCCGCCGTTGAGTTCAGCAAGTGCCGGTCGCAGACGGGCTGATTGCTGATTCGTGGAGAGGCACGGGGACGGGGTGAGTCCGACGAAGCCGGTCAGGTGGCTGCCTTCCCCCCAATTTTGTTGATTGTATTGTTTGGATCGCCTGATCTGGAGTCTCAGTTCGCCCGGGCGCGCGCAAGGGGACA
>JBLHNG010000366.1:0-8572 GCA_047621685.1 Myxococcota bacterium
CTCGGTGGTCTGTCTGGGGTTGGCGTACTGGTCGAAGAACACCGCGATCACACTCCCGGCGATCCTGGTGGTTCTCTCCCTCCTCCACACCCGGCAGTCCCCGCTTCGGCTGCGCTGGTGGATCCAGTGGGTGCCCTACGGACTCCTGGCGCTGCTCGGGCTGGCGTTGACCCTGCATGTCGGCGGCATGGTGGCGATGATGTCGCCGGTTCGTGCGGAGAGCGGACTCGGCGTGTTTATCATCGAGATCCAGGTGATCCTGCGTTACCTCGGCATGATTGTCTGGCCGGCTGAGCTGAGCATTCGCTATCCAGAGCCCGGTGTGGTGTCTCTGAGCAGTCCCACCCTGCTCGCGGGATTGGGTGCCGTCGGCGGACTGCTGGCGGTGGCAGGGTCGCAGCATCGGTCACGTCCGATGCTCTCGCTGGGCATCCTGTGGTTCTTCATCACCCTGCTGCCCGTCAGCCAGATCGTGCCGATCCAGAACCTCATGGCCGACCGATACCTGCTGCTGCCCTCCGCCGGCCTGATCCTGGCGGGCGTGTCGCTGCTGCCGCCCGACATTCTGCGAAAGCCAGTGGGCCTCGTCGCCGCTGGAGGCATCCTGCTCGCCTTGTCCGTTGCGACCTGGGATCGCTCCGGTGTGTGGCACAGCTCTCAGGCGCTGTGGGCCGATCTGGTGGAGAAGCACCCCACAGAGCCCCACGGCTGGACCGCGCTGATCGGGGTGGCGGTCGAGGACGGGCGACTGGACGAGGCCGAGTGCCTCATCGCACAGGCCCTCACTGTGCTCCCCAATGAGCCCGGCATCCACCAGAGCCAGGGCATCCTCCTCATGGAGCGGGGAGACTTCATCGGTGCGGAGCAGGCCTTCCGCTCCGCCTTAGAGATGTCGCCTGGGCTTCGTAAGTCAATGTATAACCTTATGTTATCATTGAGACGTCAGGGGCGAGTGCTTGAGGCCGTGCAGATCGGGCAGACGCTCGTCACGGAGCACCCGCTGTACGAGACTGCCTGGAACGGACTCGGCGCACTCTACATCGACCTGGAGCAGCCAGAAGAGGCACAGTCGGCGCTGGAGCGGGCCTATGCGCTGAATTCAAAAAATGTTACGACTGTGACGAACCTGGGTAACGCAGCGTTTCTACAGGGTGATGAGGATATCGCAGCGCGATGGTGGAGAGAGGTGCTGCGTCTCGACCCGGACAACCAGTACGCCCGCCGTGGTTTGGAGGCGCTGGGCGCTAAGCCGCCACCAGGTTGACACCCGAAGTCGGCAACCCATCCACCCGGATTTGAAGTCTCTCCCTGCTTCGCGCCTCCCGTTGAGTGACGGGAGCAGGTGGGCTTTAGGATGGGGTAATACGGATCCGCACTGATTCAGAGCGGATCCGTAGGATGAAAATCCGCTTTCGGATTTTGCAGCGCATCGCGCTGTAGTTAGGGTTATATCGGGATAAATCTCACTACAAAAGACTGCAGGGGTGTTATTTGAACACCCCATACGGTGGAGTGCCTTCAGCGCGGAACCGTATAAGCTGCTGATTCGGAGAGGGGTGTGGGCTGCACTGACCTCAGCCCAGGGACGGAGACGTCGCTGGAATCACCAGATCTCACCCTGGTGGCGGTTTAAGACTTCGTGAGTCCCAGCCGCATCTTCCACACCCCAACCACGCCTTCCCAGGCAATCGCCATGCTCATCTTTGAGGTGCCCTCGGTGCGATCTGGGAACACAATCGGAACCTCAGCCACCCGAAACCCACCGTGGATCGCACGCCATGTCAGCTCGATTTGAAAGCAGTAACCAACAGATTCAATGTTATCCAGCGGCATGGCTTCCAGGACTTCCCGCCGAAAGCACTTGAACCCGCCAGTCAAGTCTCGCTGCGGCAGCCCGAGCACCGTGCGAGCATAGCGGTTGCCACCCCGGGACAACATGAGGCGATGCACCCCCCATCCCTCGATCCCGCCGCCCTCCATGTACCGACACCCCAGCACCAGATCCGCTCCAGCCGCGGCCTCCAGGAAGTCGGGCAGGTAGCGGGGTTGGTGACTGAAGTCGGCGTCCATCTCGAAGATGAACGCATAGTCGCGATCCAGTGCCCACTGAAACCCATGCAGGTACGCCCGACCCAGCCCCCGGGGACCGTCCCGGTGGACCACATGGATGCGCGCATCGTCTGCCGCCAGCACATCGGCGATCGCTCCGGTTCCGTCTGGGCTGAGATCGTCCACGATGAGCACATGCGCGTCTGGAAGCACCGCGAGAATCGCCGGGACGATGCGGCCGATGTTCTCCTTCTCGTTGTACGTCGGGACAATCACCAGCGTGCCAGCCCCCGTCGGACGGCTCACGGCTTCTTCACCTGGATGTTGAACCGCTCGATGTAGTCGCCATACTGGCGATGGATCTGTGCGACATCGAGTCCATATCGCTCGGCGCTGTAGTGGTGCTGGCCGCGCTTGTCGTTGCGGCCATTGTTCAGCCAGTCATCCATCGCGGTGTCCATGCCATCAGGGGTGGCAATGTCGAAGTGGTCGTGGATGCGGTGGACCATCCCGGTGGGGTCTGCGACCAGCTCATGGAAGGACACATCAAAGAACTGTCCGGGTCTGCCCTTGCCCTCTCGAGCCGCCATCGCCCGCCGCAACCCGAGATCGAAGCGCTCGGTGATGTGCTGGCCGATGGACAGCGGCTCGAACCGTCCGTAGAGCATGCGCTGGTTCAGCGACAGCAGGCTGCAGTACGACGCCACGCTGGCGACCGGATCTCGGTGGGTCCAGACGATGCAGGCGTCGGGGAAGACCTCCAGGAGCGCGTCGAGGAACCAGAGGTGCTCGGGGCACTTCAGGACAAAGTCGACCCCGGGGCGGGCGTTGCTGATCAGCTGAAGCTGACGACGATACTCCCGATACGGGCCAGTCATGTCCGACTGCATCAGCCAGTCACCCACCCCCGACAGAGAGCTCTGGAGATCGTAGTTCATCACCGCAAAGGTGTTGGAGAACAGCGGCCAGCACTCCTCAGTGGTGTCGGCCCGGATCTCATGGACGTACTTCATCTCCGGCGCGATCAGGTAGGCGAACGACAGCAGGCGCTTCGCGGAGCGCAGGCGCTTCTTCTCGTCGATGTCGCGATCCGGGGAGACCGGCACCGGGTTGACCAGCTCCCAGAACCGCAGCGCCCGTCGGCTCGGATCCAGGGCCAGCAGGTTCTGAAGCAGCGTGGTCCCGGTTCGGGGGAAGCCGAGGATGAACAGCGGACGCTTGACCGGGATGTCGGTGATGTGCGGGTTGTCCTTGATGTGTCTGGCGATGTTGAGCCGGTTGGCCGCCGCCTGCACCATGCTGAGGTAGGCATTGGTGCGACCCAGCGAGGAGAGCGGCGCGCTGGACATGTGCTTGAGCAGCACACTCAGTGCGACACGAAACTCCTCACCGCCCCAGTCCGACAGCCCGGTGCGCTTCTTCGCGGCCCCGAGGATCGACTCTGCGGTCATCTTTCCGGGGATGCCCATCCGCCACGCCGCACCGGCGAGGAAGTTCAGGCTCTTTAAGAGGAGGTTGTACTCCTGCTTCTGGACAGTCAGCTTTTCTGCCACTGGATCTCTCGTCTTGTGGGCTGCTTCGGGTACACTGTGTATCATGCCGATCCTCCTCGGCCGCTTTGAGCTGCTTGAGCGCGCCGGTCGGGGAGCGATGGGCGAGGTATGGCGGGCACGCCACCTCGACGCGGACACCCCGGTCGCCGTCAAGCTCCTCAACCATCGCGGCATCCGCTCTCCGCTTGCACAAGAAGCATTCATCAACGAGATCCGAGTGATCGCGGGGCTGAGGCATGCCTCCGTCATCTCGATCATCGACCAGGGTGTGGTTCCGCCCGATGGGGGCCTGCCAGCCAGCCGCTATCTCGCCATGGAGTGGATCAGCGGCGGCACGCTGCGGCCTCACCTCGGACGCCTGCCCTGGAAGCAGATCCGGTCGCTGCTCATCTCCCTGCTCGATGCGCTGGCCCATGCCCACGCCCGCGGGGTCATCCACCGGGACATCAAGCCCGGCAACGTCCTGATGCGGGCCAACGGACGGGTGGTGCTGACCGACTTCGGGCTCGCCCAGGCCGTCGAGCAGCGGTGGGGTGGAGATGGTGTCCTCGCCGGGACCCCGACCTACTCGGCCCCCGAGCAGCTCGCGGGTCGCTGGCGGGATCAAGGACCGTGGACAGACCTCTACTCCCTGGGCTGCCTGGCCTGGGCGCTTTCGAGCGGGCACCCGCCATATGATCGGAGGCGTCCGTGGGCGTACTACTACCGCGCCCACCACCAGCTCCCCCTGCCGCCGTTTACCCCCTGCCAGCCGGTCCCCGACGGCTTCGAGACGTGGGTGAGGCGCCTCCTGGAGAAGCATCCACTCCAGCGCTACGGCCACGCCGCGGACGCCCTCTGGGCGCTCAAGGCGATGGGACCACCAGAGGGTGAGGAGAGCATTGGGGCGGCGATTCCTGAGGACGAGGCTCCCACCGAGCTGATGACCGCCCCGACCCGTCCGATCGGTGCCGAGCCGATCCACCTGGACCTCGAAGAGGATGAACTCCCCCTCCGCACACAGCCCCACTCCATTGCACCAATGCCCACGGACTGGCGCCCACATGAGGGCATGGCCCGGCCCATCGAGCCCGGCCTGAGCCTGTATGTGATGCGTGACATTCCGTTCTTCGGTCGATTTGAGGAGCGAGACCTCATCTGGGCTTCGCTGAGGCTGGCGCGAAAGGAGGGGGCTGGGCGGGCGATCCTCATCCGGGGGCCGGCGGGCTGCGGGAAGAGCCGCCTGGCAGAGTGGATGGGGCAGCGGGCCGAGGAGCTGGGCGGAGCGACGTTCCTCCACGCCACCCACGGTCCCGACAGCAACCCTGCGACGGGGCTGGGCACCATGCTGGCGCGTCACTTCCGGATCCGCGGTCTGGAGCGCCAGCTCGCCATCGAGCGGCTGTCCTGGCATGGCGACGCCGCAGTCGAGCTCACCGACCTCGTCCTCTGGGCTCTCGGAGAGCTGGACTCCCCGACTGGACGACTCCAGTCCGCCCAGGAGCGGCACCGCATCATCCTCCGGGCACTCCGCCGCATCATCGAGCGCTCCCGGCGTCCGGTGATCATCTGGCTGGACGATGTGCAGTGGGGGCTCGACACCATCTCCTGGGCGGCGGCGCTGCTGGAGGCTCAGCCCCCCATCCCCGCCCTCCTGGTCATGACCGCGCAGGACGAAGCGCTCGCGGAGCGCCCTCAGGTCTCCCGAGCGCTGAGGACCTTTCGCTATCGCGCGGGCTTTGAGGTCATCGAGCTTCGTGCGCTCCCGATGAAGGCACACCGTGGACTCATCAGCTGGCTGCTCGGCAGAGACGGCGAGCTGGTCGAGCAGGTCGCCATGAGGACGAGCGGCAACCCGCTGTTTGCGGTCCATCTGGTCGGGGACTGGGTGCTTCGTGGCGCGCTGGTGCCCGGCCCCCGTGGCATGGAGCTGAGAGCCGGAGAGTCCCTCCAGCTTCCGCCCGACCTCTCCCGATTCTGGCAGGAGCGGATCGATCGCTTGCTGAGCAACCTCGAAGAGTCTGCCGGGACCGCCCTGGAGATCGCCGCCGTTCTCGGCGAGCAGGTCGACCAGACGGAGTGGATCGCGGTCTGCCAGATTCAGGGCATCCAGCCATCCCGGGCGCTGCTCGATCGGCTGTTCTCGTTCCGCCTCGCCCGGGTGGAGTCCGGTGTGGAGGGCTGGTCGTTTGTCCACGGCATGCTCCGAGAGGCGGTCTTAGAGCGCGCAGGAAACCGCTGCACCCGGTGGCACGCCGACTGCGCAGAGATGCTCCAGGAGCGCGATCACGGCCACGGAGGATTCGCCGCCCGCATCGGCCACCACCTCCTCCACGCCGGGGAAGTCCGCGCGGGCACGGATCGACTCCTTCAGGGGGCAAGGGAGCGCTACCGAAGCGGGGACCATGCCCTGGCCTGGATGCTGCTTGTCCAGCGAGAGCAGGCTATGAGCGGCATCGTGGACACCGCGGATGCTGCCTGGGGTGAGGGGTGGGCGGCTCGGGCACGGATCTGCACGGACCGCGGTGAGCTGGCGGAGACCGAGCAGTGGCTGGATCAGTCCGCTGTCGGGGTTGCGAGGCATGGCTGGAGCAGTCTGATGCCTCGGATCCTCTTGGAGCGCGCAGAGCTGCACCACCTCCGCGGCGAGGTTCGCCCCCTCCAGGAGGCCCTCAAGACGGCCCTCACCCTGGCCCGTCAGGAGGGGCAGGTCTTCACCGAGGCCAGCATCCTCCGCGCGATCGGCCGAGAGCGACTTCAGCGAGGCGATTTCTCTGCGGCGAAGACCGCGATTCTCGGTGCGGTGCGCTTGCTGCGCCGCATCCAGAGGCCCATCGAAGAGACCCATGGGGTGCTCCAGCTGGCGGAGATTGCCCGGAGGCGGGGAAAGCTGGAGAAGGCAGAGCGGCTCCTCCGCTCCAACCGCACCCGGGCCGTAAAGCTCGGCTCCCAGATCACCATCTGCTCCTGTGACTCCAGCCTCGGTGTGCTGTCTCGAATGCGGGGGGACATGGCCAATGCGGAGCGGTTCTTCCGGAGAAGTGTGGAGCGGCTCCGGCGGCTCGGTCTGCCATCCCACCGTGACAGCCTCCAGCTCGCCATGGTCATGATCGAGCAGGGACAGCTCTGGCTGGCCCGCAGCGAGCTTCAGCGTCAGCTCAAGAACCTCTCCATGGAGCTGAGACCGCTGCGATGCCTCATCCATGTCGTGCTGCTCACCTGCCTGCCTGAAGATGCAGCCTGGGAAGAGTGGGCACACCATGTTTCTGCAGCCAGGATTCAGCTGTCAATGCTTGAAATCGTGGATCCAGACCTCGGATGGGCCTTGACACTGGCCGGAGAACATGCATGCACAGTCGGGGCTCCTGATCGCGCGGAGGTTGTCCTCAAGATGGCACTGAAGCAGTGGATGATACTGAGGAATCGTGAGCGAATCCAGTATGTTAATGAGATTCTTGGCGCCATCTCGGCGGATCAGGAATCGGACAGAAGGCCCGGTTGATTTGTTAAGAAAATATGATACACCCCTGATAGAAGCGCGTAACCAATGACCAGGTCGCGCCATACAGCTCAACAAGACGCTCGAACTCCCACTTGATGAGGATTCCGACTTGAAATTCTTCTACTGCAAAGACGCTTCAGGTGGTGACCCGGTTCTGATGATCGGCGAAGACCTCGACAGCAAGCAGATAGAGGAGCTGGAGAGTCGCTCAGAGCGGTGTGCACGCGGCGAGCTGATCAGTGGCAGCAAGGGGCTCATCTTCCAGATCGAGCAGGACGACCTCTCCGAGCTGTCTGTAGATGAGCTGGAGTACGACATCCACCACTACTTCAGCCGGAAAGTCTCCGCGCTCAAGAGTGCCCGGGTTGTGTCTCGGTCCTCCACCCCGAGCGGTCGCTGGGACGAGTCCCTGTCTCTGTAGGCCCAGTCTCTGTAGGCCCAGTCTCTGTAGGCCCAGTCTCTGTAGGCCCAGTCTCTGTAGGCCCAGTCTCTGTAGGCCCAGTCTCAGCAGACCCAGTCTCAGCAGACCCAGTCTCAGCGGAACCTGCTGACCGAAGGCGCGCGACAAGCCAGCGCACCGGTCGCAGGAAGAGGAGCGCCAGCAGCGCCAGGTCCAGCAGCAGCAGCAGCCAGGCACCCACTGGCGAAGGCAGCTGAGTGTCCAGCGAGAGCGGGGGAGGGGTCTCAAACCACGCACGCGCAGTGAGACCGTGGAACAAGATCGCCTCGCCCAGCAGCGGCGCGAGGAGGTGCCCCCGACCGGAGCCGATGTCGCTGGGAACCCCGGCTGTCAGCGCGCTGCGGAGGATGGTGTGGTAGGCGACCTGATCGCCATACAGACGCGCTGGAGCGAGACCCAGCGCGGTCGCAATGCTGCCCAGGCCGCCGATCACCGGGCCAGCCTCGATGTCGCTGCCGCCCGCTCCAGGCCACTCCTGGAATCCTCCAAAGCCCAGCACGCTGTCCAGGCGCTGCGCTCGATAGTCGACATACAGCGCGGCGGCCTCAGCCGGGGCGAACTGGGCGAGGTAGAAGACCGTCGGGCTCAGGGCGCTTCCTCGCGGGGTCTGTGCATCCGGCAGCGGTGCGAGCTTCGCTCCGTCTGCGTCGATGGGCAGGGCAGCCGGCGTGAGCAGTGCGAAAGGGTGCAGCCCGTCGGCGCTCAGCACAGCCATCTCCGCCAGCCAGCCAGCCGTTGGCTCCTCTGACAACGTCGTGCCATGGATCCGGTCATACAGGCTCGCACCGGCCAGGGTCAGCGCCTGATCCGCCGGCCACTTGTAGGAGTTGGGGTACGAGCGGCTGTGGAAGTCGCCGTCGTCGGTCATCCGGGTGAGCTGATAGCGCACGATCCGACCGTGGAGGGCATCATGCTCGGTGTTGCCGCTGATGGTGCGGGCACAGGCCAGGGTCATGGAGAGGTGACCCAGGTAGAAGCCCCAGTCGTCGTAATTGTCGATGTCTGCGAGGGGGACGTCGTAGGGGGAGA
>JBLHNG010000367.1:0-8559 GCA_047621685.1 Myxococcota bacterium
GGAGATCAGGTGACGGGCGATCCGGCGGGTGGAGCTCTTGATCTTCTTGGTGATCAGGTAGGGCACGCACTGCTTGAGGATCGAGCCAGAGCCATGGGCGAGGTAGATGTTGTCGGGGTTGACCCCGTCGACCTTGCAGATGATGTCGAGCACGGGCTCGTTGTCTGCGGAGGTGTAGTGGCGCAGCGAGGTGCGGCTGGTGTGCGCCTGCATCACGTCGATGCAGCTCTGCGGACAGATCGTTCCGTCGTTCAGCCCGAGGTTGATCGGCAGCGAGAGCGGACGTTCCTGGGTGATGAGATCATCTTCTTGCACGACGGCATCCCTGTTTTCTGAGCGATAAAGAAGGAGGCAACATATCGACACGACTAACCAGAAGCCAGAAGGAAGGACTGTGGGACACGGATCTATGGAGGTGGCCGAGGAAGGGGGAACCCTCGGGACGCGGGCGGGTCTCGCTGAGGCACTGGCGAGCGAGCAGGACCATCCGGCACAGGCCGCCGGGATCCGCGACCGGCTCGCGCTGAGCGGGGTGTCGGATGGTGCAGTGCTGCTGGTCACACCGTGCGGGGATGGCGCGCTCCTCGCTGCACTTCGAGGTTGGTACACGGTGTCTGGATGCGACCCCTACGATGCCCGGCTTCGTCTGGCTCGTCGCCGCCTCTCTGGGGTGCCATTGTGGCGCAGCGACCGAGACGACATCGTCACAGAGCAGGCGGCCGATGTCGTGGTGATCCGCGAGCTGGAGGCCATCGCTGAGGGCGATCTTGCCCAGGTCTTCACCGCCGCTGTTGCCGTGCTCGCCCCGGGTGGGCTCCTCCTGATTCTCCCCAGCCCCACCCCGGACGACCTGCCCGTCGGCACCGCAATGATGGACACCCATGACGGCGACGGCCTGAAGATCGTCTGCTCAGCGGTGGTCCGACGGTCCGGACGGAAGGCCCGGCTGGAGCGACACTGGATGGTCGCCCGGGATGGAGGAGGGGTCGAGGCGTTCACCGAGCGGCACACCCTCCACCTCCACACGCCAGACACCATCGAGGCCGCCCTCAACGCCGCCAGCTTCTCCGCCACCCACTACCCCGCCCCTGAGCTCTACAGCGGTCTCCTTGTCGCGATGGGCTATACTGACGACAGCACCGGAGCTTGATTCCGGAGGTTCTGTGACGTTGAGTTGTTGGTTGGAGGGGCTGGACGGGAGTCGACTGAGGGTCGGACCAGACGGGCTGCTGCTGGGTGGGGGGGTGGACTGCGCCTTCCGCACCCTCGACACCCGGGTGAGCCCTCGCCATGCCGAGATCAATTGTCGGGATCAGGGGGTCTTCCTCACCCCCCGCGGCGTGATCCCCACCGTCCTCAACGGACGCCTCATCCACAACCCGCGCCAGCTGACCGACGGCGACTGGATCTCCCTGGCCCCCGGCGTCCTCTTCCGGGCCACCATCACCAGCAGCCCCCCGACGCGCTGGACCGTCAGCGATGGTGAGGTCCACCACGTCCTCGGGCCGGACACCCCGCCGCTGAGCCCCGCGCCAGACACCGCGCTCCAGGTCACCTCCGATGGTGCACTCCAGGTCACCTTCCAGACCCGCCTCACCCTCAATGGCGTCACCCTGGAGCCGGATCGGCGTCCCTGGGCGCTGGAGAGCGGAGATGTTCTGACCCTCCCTGACGGCATCCGCCTGACGGTCACTGCCACCCGACGAGACGTCCCGCCGCCGAGGGTGTGGGCGATGCGAGGGCCGCTTCGCTACCACCCGCCGCTCACCGCCCACCTCACTGCACGCAGTCGCCTTCGCCTTCGCTACCCAGACACCACCATCGAGATCGAGGTCAGAGACGGCGCCTTGCTGTCCACCATCCTCGCCGCAGATGGCGCAGTCTCAGCGGACCCTGCCGCCCTGCTTCGGCTCCAGGAGGATCTCATCGGTGGCGGTGTTGATGGCTTCTGCCTGCTGAGCCTCACCGCCGACGGGGTCCACCTTCCGCTCCAGAGCAGCCCCTCCAGCGCGCCCAGCCCCGCGTCCGCTTCTCCAGAGCAGCCTCTGGTCACCGCGGCGGCCTGGTGGCTGCGACTGTCTGACGGCAGTCGGCTGTGGCTGGACTCTGGCGGGGTGCTCCTCGGCCGGAACCCGGACTGCGACATCCGCTATGATCGCCCCTACATCCACCGCTACCACGCCCTCATTCGTCAGCGGGCCGGGCGGGTGGAGCTGGTCCCGCTGGGGCAGAACCCCTGCTACATCGACGGGGCCGTGACCGGGCGCCCTGCCGTCCTTGAGGTCGGTAGCCGGCTGACCATCGAGCCCGGCGCCTGGATCCAGCTTGAGCGCACCCCTCGGCCGCTCACCAGCAAGACCCGCTGCACCGTCCAGCTCGATGGGCAGGTGCACACCCTCCAGACGACCACAGCCACAGTGGGCGGCGGAAGCCTCGACAGCCTGCGGCATGATGGGTGGCCAGAGGCCGCAGTCTCTCTCTACATCCTCGATGAGGCCGTGTTTTGTGAGACCAGCACGGCAGCAACCATCGATGGGGGCTCGGTCTTGAGCCGTCGGGCGCACCGGCTGAGTCCCGGCCAGGCCATCACCATCAACGGCAGCCCCCTCACCCTGCTCTCCCACCAGACCGTCACTCCCCCGACGCCCCGGATGGTCCACTCCCAGCCCTTCCAGAGCGCCGGGAGGCTGCTGTTCCGGTTTGATGACCGCTCCCAGATCCGGGTCTGCCTGCCCCAGAGCCGCTACCAGCTCATGCACCTGCTCCTGGAGGCCTACGTCGGCTCCCGGCTCCGCAGCGCCACCCGAACCCAAGGGGTCAGCACCCTCACCGACATCGACCTGCCCCGGGGGGCCGCGCACGCCCGCGACCTCCAGATCGAGGTGGGCGGTACCCGGCGGCTGAGCTTCTCCGCCCTCAGCGACCTCTTCCATCAGGTCCGCACCGACCTCATCCGTGCCGGAATCAATGGCGAGCGCATGCTGGAGAGCGGCGGGAGCTGGGCGCGTCTGCATCTGGGTGAGTCCTGCAACATCACGCTCTACAGCTGACGTGCTCACCGCGTGGGGTTGACCCTGCGGCCACCGTCCGCAGGCTCAAAGAACCGTCCTGTACACCTCAGAGCGCCGAGCGCTCACAAGGATGCAACCTCACAACGTCGGCTGTGCCCTCACCCAGCCGCCAAGCTCCCGCTCCAGGGCACCAGCAACCGCGAGGGTCAGGTGGTCCGCACCGCGAGCCCCGATGACCTGCACGCCGAGCGGCAGTCCAGAGACGTCAAAACCCACTGGCAGCGCAGTCGCCGGCATGCCGAGGGCCGAGAACAGGGCGGAGAGCACGAAGTCACTCGGGGTGACCAGGGTGCCGCGGTGTCGGGGGGCGGGGCGGGTGTAGGGCGGGTGGAGGATGACGCCGTTGTCTCCGAGAACCGCCTCCAGCTCTGTGCGAAGGCGGATGCCCAGCTCCCGCCGCTCGCTCACCCGGCTGGGCAGCAGGCGACGGAGTGCGTCGACCATGGCCATGGCGAGGGCGGAGGTGGTGTGGTTGGCACGGCCAAGGGCGAAGCGCAGGGCCTCTCGAAGCACCGGGATGCTCTCGCCGTCTCCGAGCATCTCGGCGGCATCTCCCGACATGCGCTCGGTGATCATCGCCCCCCACAGCGCGGCGGTCTCGGTGAGCAAGGGCAGCTTCTTCGTGCAGACCCGCGCCCCCAGCGAGACCAGGACCTCTACGCTCCGGGCCACCGCCTCCTTCATGACCGGTGAGATGCGCAGCCCGGCGTGCTCGGTCAGGGGGTAGATGGTGACCTGGGAGAGATCCACACCCGCCGGATCGAGCAGCGGTCGATTGCAGACCGTGGCATCCACCTCATCGGGGCCGGCGATGATGCGAAGAATCAGCATGAGATCCTCGACCCGCCGCGCGATGGGTCCGCAGTCCAGCAGCCCTGATGCCCCGAGCCCCCACAGGCCCGTGGCCGGGACGAGGTGCCCGGTGGGCTGGTGGGCGACCACGCCGCAGAACGACGCCGGAATCCGCACTCCGCTGGTCAGCCCGGCGCCAAGCCCGAACGGAGAGCCACCCGATGCGATGAGCGCACACTCCCCGCCGCTGCCGCCGCCGACAGTGTGCTGTGGGTCCCAGGGGTTGACGGTTCGGCCATAGATGAGGTTGTTGGTCTCCAGCCACAGGCTGGCCTCTGCGACGTTGGTCACCCCCAGCACGATCGCTCCAGCGGCCTTGAGCCGAGCGACCACCGAGGCGTCAGACTTCGCGCTGCGGTCCCAGCGGTAGACCGAGCCGCAGGTCTGCGGCATCCCAGCCACCCCGATCAGCTCCTGGACGGTACAGGGAACCCCCAGCAGCGGCGGCAGCGGAGCGGCGAGTGGAGCATTGACGAGGCGGACTTCCGCCTGGATCGCTTCCTGCCGCGCGAGGTCGAACCGGTCGCAGACCAGGGCGTTGATCGCCGGGTTGACCCGCTCGATTCGCTCGATGTGGGTCTCGAGGAGATCGAGGGGAGACAGCTCGCGGCGCCGGATCCGAGCGGCGAGCTGGCTGGCTGATGTGTCCAGCAGATCCTGCATGAGTCACAGGTTATCCCAACCATCCGGGGGTGTTGCCTTCGGATCAGCGCATTAAGGTCCTCTCACAACACCGGGCGCGTACCTCGACGGACCCGAATGAGAGCTTGATCATGTCTACCGACACTTCGGATGGGATGAGCCGCGGGATCGATCCGCGCACCTTGAACACCCTCGACTGGGACGCCATCCTGCATGCCCTCGCGGAGCATGCCCGGACCCTCCAGGGCGCTGCTGCGGCGCGATGTCCGGACTTTGCCCCGGATCGCGCGTCGGTGATGTTTCGCTATGCGGCGGTCGCGGAGGTCTTCCTCCTGGAGGACACCCCCGACGGCATGATCCCCATCGGTGGGGTCTCCGACATCTCCGGGCCCCTCAATGGTGCCTGCGGCGGACGGCTGCTGGAGGCCAGCGAGCTGAAGGCCATCGCCAACAGCCTATCGGCGATTCGTCAGCTGCGTCGGTGGATCGATGATCGCCGGGCCGAGGCCCCCACGCTCCGTCAGATCGTCGATCCCATCGACATCGACGCCGAGCTGCTCGACACCCTGGAGCGCAGCTTCGACGACGCCGGTCAGCTCTCTGAGGCCCTCTACCCCCAGCTCGCCGACCTCCGATCCCGAATCACCAACCTCACCGGCCGCATCCACAGCGTCCTGAACAACCTCATCTCCAGCAGCGCGATGTCGTCGATGCTCCAGGACCGCTACATCACCGAGCGGGCCGGGCGGTTCGTGGTCCCAGTCAAGCTGAACTACAAGCGCAGCATCGGGGTGGTCCATGGCACCTCTCAGTCTGGTGAGACCGTGTTCGTCGAGCCCCTGGAAGTCATCGCGCACACCAACGAGTTGAAGGAGGCCCAGGCGGCGCTGGCCCGGGAGATCCGCCGAATCCTCGCCGCCCTGACCGCCGCCGTCGGGGCCGAAGCCGACAACATCCTCACCGCCATGGAGGCCGCGATCCGAGTGGACCTCACGGTCGCCCGCGCCGGGCTGGCCCGCACGCTCCAAGGGCACATCCCCGCGGTCGGTACCGAGGGCATCCTCCAGCTCGACAACGCCCGTCACCCGGTCCTCCAGCTCCGCGGTGTCGATGTCATCGGCAACGACCTCTCCATGACCGTCCGCCACCCCGGCCTCGTCCTGACCGGCCCCAATGCCGGCGGAAAGACGGTCGCGCTCAAGACCTTCGGGCTCTGCGCCCTCATGGTCCGTGCCGGCATCCCCCTGCCCGCTGGTCCCGACAGCCGCGCGGACTTCTTCGCCCACATCTCCGCCGACATCGGTGATCTTCAGAGCGTCGAGGGCGACCTGTCGACCTTCTCCGGCCACCTGGAGTCGCTCAAGCGAGTCCTCTCCGCCGCCGGTCGTGACAGCCTCGTGCTGCTCGATGAGGCCGGCATGGGCACCGATCCGGCTCAGGGTGCCGCGCTCGCCCAGGCCGTCGTGCAGTGCCTCGCCGACACCGGCGCCCGGGTCGCAGTCACCACCCACTACAGCCAGCTCAAGGCCCTTCCCTCAGCCGATTCGCGGTTCCGGGTCGGCGCGGTCCGGTTCATCGCCGGCCAGCCCACCTACCAGCTCGATCTCGGCCTCGCCGGAGAGTCCCACGCCTTTGCCATCGCCCGCAGGCTCAACTTCCCCGGAGCCGTGCTCGATCGCGCCCGGGGGCTGCTCGACGAGGGAGAGCGCCGCATGGATGAGCTGGTCTCCGAGCTGGAGAGCGAGCGGGGTCGTGCCCGTCAGCTCCGGGAAGCCCTGGAGGCTGAGCGGGAAGACCTCAAGATGAAGGTGCGCATCCTGGAGCACAAGGATCGCCAGCTGGAGAAGCGAAAGGAGCGCCTGGAGTCCGAGATTGCCGCGACCTTCCGCAAGCGTCTGGCGAAGCGGGAAGACGAGGTCAAGGCGCTCATCGCTGCGCTGCAGTCCAACCCCGACATCAAGCTCGCCGGGCGCTCCCTGGAGCAGATCCGAAAGCTCCGAGCGCTTCCAAAGGCCCCTGCCCCGGCTCCCACCGGTCCCCCTCCGGTGAATCTGAAGGTCGGCGACAGGGTGAAGCTGCGCAACCTCGGCAGCCGGGGAAAGATCGTCTCGGTCCTGTCTCGGGATCGCTTCGAGGTCGAGGTCGGTCGCATGCGCATGAAGGTCGAGCTGTCGGAGCTGCTGGAGGGTGAGCCGATTTTGGAGCACCGCAAGAGCGCGAAGATCACCGACATCGAGGCCTCGCTGCCCCCACCGGTCGCCCGGGAGCTGGTTGCGGTTCGCACCGATGGGAACACCTGTGATCTGCGTGGGCAGCGGGTGGATGCTGCGCTGGACCTTGCCGAGCAGTTTCTGGATGCGATGGTCCGCCGGAATGAGTCGGTCACGTACATTCTCCATGGTCATGGGACCGGGGTGCTGAAGAAGGCGGTGAGGGCGTGGCTGCCGGAGTGTGCGCATGTCAACCGGTGGCGGCCGGCGATGCAGCAGGAAGGTGGAGACGCGTTCACGCTGATTGAGCTGGTTTAGAACCACTCGGCGCTCTGAGGTCTGCAGGACGGTCCTTTGAGCTTGCGGTGGGTGGACGCAGGCGGGGATTCACCGCGGGTGTCCGGCTGGGGGGTCGCAGGGGGAGCGACGACTGGAGGTGAGCAAAGCGAAACGCAAGGAGTGCAGCCCCCCTTGAGCGCAGCGCCATAAGCGGGCCGTAAGGCCTGCGTTGGTGCGAAGTGGCCAGAAAAAGCATGGCGCTGACGTTGAGTGCCCTCAACCATCCAGTGAGAGAGCACCCGCCGTCATCCCATCGCCTTGACGCTGCGCTGCCGAAGGCGCCGCAGTGCGTGTAGGCAACATCAAAACCCACGATTCTCGCATCGCTGGAGCAGGGTGAAGCCCGCGTCGGAAGCACCCACTCACTCCGACGATTCTACGGTCGCAGTTCTAGATGTTGCCTGCCTGTTCTGCTCGCCCTTCGGTCTTCTCAGCGTCGGGGCGTTGGATGATGGCGGGTGCTCTCTCCCCGGATGGTTGAGGTTCGCCATCGTCGGCGCCATGCTTTTTCTGGCCACTTCGCCCCACTGCGCAGCCCTTCGCTTCGCTCTGGGCTGCTCATGGTGCTCGTTCGAGGGGGCTGCACTTCTTGCGTTTCGCCGGCGAAGCCGGCTCACCTCCAGTCGCCGCTCCCCTGTCACCCCCAACCGGACACCAGGAGTGCCCGCCTTGCGGCCCCACCCCCCAAAACTACCGCCCCCAATACCCCCCAACACTCAGCCCCACCGCCGCACCCGCCAGTCCCAGCCCCACCTGAAACACCAGGTTCGCAGCAGCCAGCCCGGGACGACCCGCCGTAAACAGCTCCACCGTCTCCAGATTAAACGTCGAGAACGTGGTCAAGCTCCCGAGAAAGCCGGTCGTCAGCGCACTGCGCCAGGGCTCCGAGAGCCGCCCAGAGAGACCAATGGCGACCCCAATCAGCACACTGCCGACCAGGTTGGCGGCGATCGTGCCCCACGGCATCCCCACCCCAAGCTTTACAGGGTTGAGCCACGTCGAGAGCAGCGCCCGACTGATCGCACCGAGGGCTCCAAAGACTCCGATAAGCAGCAGCTTGAGCATCGCAAGCCCCTAACGCAAGCAGGCCATCGCAGTTGCCCAGGCCATCGCAGTGCCCAGGCGATAACAGTGCCCATGCGCCTCCCCCTCCTCCACCGCGCGACCCTCATCCGCCGCTACAAGCGCTTCCTCGCGGACGTCCGCCTGTCAGACGGCACCGAGGTCATCGCCCACTGCCCCAACCCCGGCAGCATGAAGACCTGCTGGGAGCCCGGCTGGTCGGTCCTGCTCACCCACCACACCAACCCGAAGCGCAAGCTGAAGTGGACCCTGGAGGTGGCCCACGATGGCGACGACCACCCCATCCTCATCAACACCGCGCGCCCCAACCGCATCGTCGAGGAAGCCATCACCGCAGGGAAGATCCCGGGTCTGACCGGCTA
>JBLHNG010000368.1:0-8544 GCA_047621685.1 Myxococcota bacterium
GGAAGGATCCCGCCAGTGGGTGCAAGCACCTCGGGGGGCGGCGCATCGAGGGCGTAGGCGGTTCCGGTGCCCGCTGCGGCTCCAGTCACGCTGACCTCGAAGGCGGTGGGACTCGGAGCGGTGACGGTGAGCACCGCGTGGCCGGTGGCATCAGCGGTGATCAGGCTCTCCGCTGCGGTAGCGCCATCGACGGTGACGGACAGATCACCGCCTCCGACCGCGATCCCGTAGCTGTTGATCAGCCGGATGGGGACCTCCACCGTTCCATACCCGACCGCCGGGACGACCTGTGCGGCGATGGGGGCGTCTGGATCGACGCGCTCCATCTGGGAGGGTGTAGTGGAAGTGGGGGTGGTGCAGCCAAGGACCACGAGCAGGGCGCTCATAAATCAATCTCCTCATGTGCTCACAGTATACGCTCCGATCGGGGGTACCTGTGGTCAGTAGATCTGGGCGCCGCCGAGGGTGTACCCGTCGCCGGTCAGGTCGAGTTGGATGTCGTCTTCGTCTGGAGCGAGGATGATCAGGCCCTGAGAGGCGGAGATCACGAAGTACCGACCACTGTCTGGATCCACACCGCAGGTCAGAACGTCGGTGAGCGACAGCGTGCTCGGGCTGACGACAGGCTCTCCAGCACCCCCTCCGAGCAGGTCATCGAGGTCGTAGATCGATCCGGTGTTTGAGCAGGACATCAGGACTTCTGCGTCGAAGAAGAGGTCCCCGCTGACCCGATCAGCGCTGCTGTCGAAGTCCTCTGCGACAATCTCTGCCTCGCTGGTCTTGGGATCGAGGCGGTAGAGATCCGGCCCGGCGTTGTCGGAGGTGGCGACGGTGAGGAGCGCGCCATCGGAGACCATCGAGATGAAGCCGAGGCTCTCCTCGCTGTTGATGAGGACCGGGTCTGCGCTCGGGGTGAGCTGTCCGATGATCCAGCTGTCAGTGATGAGAAAGACGGACTGCCCGACCGCTGCCATGTCGAGCACCGGCTCCAGGGTGGGCAGCTCGAACTTCTTGATGTCCGTCTCGTTTGGACCGAGCTGAAGCAGCGCGCCATCGTCGGCGAGAAACAGCCGGCTGCGATCCGCCGACCAGGCAACCGCGCCCGCAGTGCTGCCGAGGCCACCCTTCTGGACCCGTGGGTTGAGGTCGGGCGGATCGTAGGCAATCGCCAGCCAGCTCTCGCCGTCGGTCATCGACAGCGCGATCCCGGCGGACACGGAGAATTCGGAGGGTGTGCCGGAGTCGGTGTCGGAGTCCGCGCCACAGTCGGCCAGATCATCACAGGTCAGCGGGATCTCACCGTCCGCGAAGACGTGGCAGCCTGCCAGGAGGGACAGCAGTGCAGTGGTGTGCGTCAGCATCTCATCGGGAGCCTACCGCATCCCGTCGCCGTCGTCGCCTCAGACCGGTCAGCCCCAGCGGCAGGACGAGGAGCGCGGCGGTGCCCCGACAGCCACCAGACAGCGCCGATGGATCCGGAAGATGCGCCCGCCCAGCCCCCATTCCCGGA
Source organism: Myxococcota bacterium (assembly GCA_047621685.1). GTDB lineage: Bacteria > Myxococcota_A > UBA796 > UBA796 > UBA796 > JAQXDW01. Next base: position 1,511 of record JBLHNG010000368.1, read on the forward strand.
TCCGGTGCACTCCAGGTCTCTCCGCCCGGCGGCAGCGCCCAGGATGTCATCGCTGCGCTGGCTTCGTGCGGGGTCAGCGTTGGATCCCGGCTCATCACCAGGGCCAGGGCGCCGGTCACCGCCGGGGTCGAGGCGGAGGTGCCATAGAAGCCGGTGGGGCCATAAACCGAGGAGCTGAGTCCGTTGGGGCCGGCGATGTCGGGCTTGGGGAGATTCGCTGCGGTCGGACCCTGTGAGGAGAAGGCCTCGACGTCGGCCTCCAGGTAGCTCGTCGCCCGGATCGCACCGACAGTCAGGACGGTGGGATGGGTGCCCGGGTCGGCGATGGAGCCTGCGACGACAGGATCGTAGACCTCACCGCTTCGGGCCATGACGTCGAAGCGCACGGTGTCCATGCCCCCGGCGTGGTGGATCTTGAGCGTGTACCAGCCGGACTCCTCCGCCCAGGCAGACACCCGCTCCAGCGGGGAGCAGGTCTCCTGATCGAAGTTCTGCAGATCATTGCTGCGGCCGACCATCAGGCCGTCCTCGCTGTAGACATAGGCGTCGAGATCGGTGCGCCCGCAGCTTCGATACTCGTCCCAGGTCAGGTAGATCCGCTGACTGCCCCGGCTGAGGTAGACGGGCAGGCCGTCGCCGAACGGGAAGTCATGAAAGCCATCGCCGTCTCGGTCGGTGAATGCTTCCTGGTAGTGCTGATCGGCGTAGTTGCCCGCAGAGGTGACCATGAGGATGCCCGCCTCTGCCAGCAGATCCATCTGGTTGTTGATCGCGCCGGTGCCGTCGTAGAAGCTCTCGTTGAAGAACGACAGCGACATGCTGATGAGGTCGATGTCCTCTCGGATGGCCCACTGGACGGCATTCTCCAGGGTGGTGAGGTTGCTCACCCGGACGAGGTACAGCTCTGCCGCAGGCGCGATGTCTCGGATGACCTCTGCACAGGCGACTCCATGGCTGCCGGTCTCAAACGAGAAGGTGGGCCGGAGGGTGTCGATGGGGTGGTCGCAGGAGCGCTGCACGTAGCAGTCGTGGGTGGTGAAGTCGCCCAGCTCTGCTTCGTCCAGCTCCGCGCCGTACCACTCCAGGTCGAACACCGCGACCCGCACCCCTGCGCCATCGATTCCCGCCTCGTGCCAGGCTCCGATAGCCATGGCGTCCAGTGCCTCCCATGCGGTGTATCCACCGATCGGGCCCGTGTCGGGGACCGCGATGGGGGAGAGGCGCCAGGGAGTGGCGTCTGTTGGGGGAGCGGACAGGGTGCTGCCGAGGTGGCTAGTGACCAGCGCGTCGGGATGGTCTGGAACATCCACGCGAATCAGTGTTTCTTCGGCGGAAACCACGGTGATGAGTGACAGCAGCGTCATTGCGTTAGTCTATCCGCATGAACGCGCCCCGCCCTTTTCCGTACAAGCTCCGCATCAGTCACGAGGGTCGCTCTGGCGTCCGCTTGGAGCGTCCCGGTCGGCACTTCCGACTCAACCCGTTCGGGCCACTGCTCGCCGGAGAGATCGCGGTGATCACCTGGCAGTGGCCAGAGCACCTCCGGGCAACCGCCGAGGCCGTTCGGGGCGGACTGCGTCCCACTGTGATCGCTCCAGAGCCGGTGCTGGCGTGGCTGGAAGGGCAGGGGGAGATTGAGCGCGGTGGGGAGCTCCTCGATGGAATCTCCGTCACCATGCTTCCCTATGAGCCCATCCTGCCGAACAGTCCGATCGAGACGATCTACAAAGTAGTGGCCACCGCCAGCAACCCCCGCAGGGTGCTCTCCCGGCTTTGGGACAAGCGCGGTCTGCCCCAGTGTGCGCCGCAGGTTGTGGTCTTCACCTTCGAGGACGGCAAGAAGCTGGTCTACCTCAACCTCGCGCTGCACTCCGCGACACCAGACGTCTGGCTTCGTGAGCACCACGACCTGTTCTCTGGTGCGGAGTGGCTGCTGGTTGGCATGGATCACGGCGAAGAAGACGCCGCCTTCGCCCTGATCCCGTCGCTGTCTCCCCGGCGAATCCTGTTCACGGACCTCATTGGCGAGACTCGGCGTTGGCTGGGAATGCCCACCACTCTGCTCACGCCCTCTGTGGACCGCGCGGTGAGCGAAGGCATCGAGGCCCACCCCTTTGTTTCCCAGGCCAGCTTGCGATTCGAGTAGAACCAACAGCTTCCTTGATCGAATACACCGGCTCCCCGATGGAATACATCGGGCCCCTTGTGCGAATGTTACGTGGAAACGCGAGCGTCACCGCACATAAGGAGCATCCATGGGCATCTGGGATTCCATCAAGGGCACGGCTGTTAATCACGCCAAGGCTCAATTTCTTGACGTCATCCAGTGGATGGAAGACGATCGGCAGACCCTGGTCTACCGCTTCCCGGTCTTCAACCAGGCCATTCAGGACGGCGGCAAGCTGGTCGTCCGCGAGGGACAGGCAGCTGTCTTCGTCAACGAGGGTGTCGCCTCGGAGGCCTTCGGCCCCGGCACCTACGAGCTGTCGACCCGCACCAAGGCCATCGCCAGTTTCTTCGAGACCATCAAGTACGGTCTGAACTACCCCTACAAGGGTGACATCTTCTTCATCTCCACCCGGCAGTTCCCCGGGCAGAAGTGGGGCACCCCCAGCCCGGTCATCATTGAGGACGAGTCCTTCGGCATGATCGAGGCCCGGGCGTTTGGTACCTACAGCTTCAAGGTCGCCGACCCCGTCAAGTTCCTCCGCGAGCTGGTGGGCAACCGGGGCACCTACGAGACCCCCGAGATCACCACCCAGCTCAAGAGCGACCTGCTCAACTACTTCTCCGACTCTCTCGGCGAGATGGGCACGATCAACGTCGCCCGGCTGCTGGGACAGACCGTGGATCTGGCCGACGCCGTCTCCTCCCGGATCGACGAGAAGTTCAACGAGCTGTACGGAATCGCGCTCACCAACTTCGCGATCACCAGCATCAACATCCCCGAAGAGATCCGCAAGGAGATGCGGGCGATCGACATGGAGCGCGCCCGGATGCGCCGGATGGGTGGCGCCATCGACGAGATGGGTGAGAGCTTCCAGAAGTACCAGCAGCACCGCATGGTTGGAGCCATCGACAACGCAGCCTCCAAGGAAGGCGCTGCGAACCCGATGATGGACGCTGGTATGGGCCTGGCGATGGGCAACATGATGGGTGGCATGATGGGCGGCGCGATGGGCGGACAGCCCGGTCAGGCACCCCCTGCCCCCGCCGCTGCGCCCCCGCCGCCCCCGCCGGTCGCGGTCCTCCACTACCACGGCCCTGCTGGCCAGGGTCAGTTCTCCCCCCAGGAGATCGCCCAGAAGATCGCTGCCAACCGCAAGGGCAAGCACAACATCTGGTCGCCGGGCTGGCCGGGCTGGAAGCCCTGGAACCAGGTTCCCGAGATCGCCAGCCTCGTGCCCCCCGATAAGCCGGCCCCGCCGCCGCTCAACGACGTGGTCTTCCACTACCACGGCCCGTCCGGTCGCTCAGAGCTGCCCGCCAGCCAGATCGCCGACAAAGTCCGTGGCGAGCCCGGCGCGAAGCACCTCGTCTGGAAGACGGGCTTTGCCAGCTGGACCCCGGCTGACGAAGTCCCGGAGATTCAGGCCGCGATGAATGCCGGTCCCCCGCCGATCCCCGGCGGACCCCCACCGCCGCCGATGTAGTCTGAGCGGCTGAAGCTGATTGGCTGTAGACAAAGAGAGGGCGCCCTCCCAGCTTGCTGGAGGGGCGCCCTCATTGCTTCTGGTCGAGTCAGCGGCGAACTACTTCGGGTCCACCGTGTTCTTCACGTTCAGCTCGACGAGCTGGTCGTCGGTGACGGTGCTCGGTGCGCCGGCCATCAGGTCTGCCCCGGAGGTGGTCTTGGGGAAGGCGATGACGTCGCGGATGTTCTCGGTGCCGCACAGCAGCATCACCCAGCGGTCGAGCCCAGCTGCCCAGCCACCGTGGGGCGGTGCGCCGTACTGCAGCGCGTCGAGCAGGAAGCCGAACTTGTCCCGGGCTTCGGCCTTGGTCAGTCCGAGCGCGGCAAAGACCTGGGACTGCAGCTCCGAGTCATGGATCCGGATGCTGCCGCCGAGGATCTCGTAGCCGTTGCAGACGAGGTCGTAGGCGTCCGAGAAGATCTCGCTGTGGCGGTTCTCCGCGAGCAGCGGGATGTGAGCGTCGAGGGGCTTGGTGAACGGGTGGTGGCAGGCCACCCAGCGGTCCTCGTCCTCGTTGTAGTCAAACGCCGGGAAGTCGACGACCCAGCAGAAGGCGTGCACGCCCTCGGGCATGAGGTCGCGTGCGCGAGCGATGTGTGCCCGGAGGCGACCGAGGCCGGCGTTGACATGGGCGGCAGGACCGGCAGCGACCAGGACGATGTCGCCGATCTCTACGCCGGGCACCTTCGCCTGGTTCTCGGGCTCGATCTTGCCGAGCGGACCGGTCCAGCCCTTCTCGGTGACCTTGCCCCACAGCAGCCCGCCGAGGCGGTAGCGCTTGACGAAGTCGGTCCAGGCATTGAGGACCTTGCGGGAGGTGTCCCCGACCGCACCCTTGACGACCATCGCCTTGACGATGCCGCCGGCCTCCACGGCACCCTTCACCACGCTGAAGCCGGTGCTCGACCAGTCGAGGGTGCTGTGCTCCATGCCGAAGCGCACGTCTGGGTTGTCCACGCCGAACCGGGCCATGGACTCGGTGTAGGTGATGATTGGGAAGGCGTCGTCGGGCAGGGTCTTGTCGATGACGTCCGACCAGACCGCTCGGGCCAGACCTTCAGCGATCCCCATGACCTGCTCGCGGGTTGCGAAGCTCATCTCCAGGTCGATCTGGGAGAACTCCGGCTGGCGGTCGGCGCGGAGGTCTTCGTCTCGGAAGCACTTCACGATCTGGAAGTAGCGGTCGAGTCCGGAGACCATGAGCAGCTGCTTGAAGATCTGCGGGCTCTGGGGGAGGGCGTACCAGTGGCCGGCGTGGACCCGGGAGGGCACGAGGTAGTCCCGAGCACCCTCAGGGGTCGAGCGGGTGAGCACCGGGGTCTCGACCTCGACGAAGTCCAGCCCATCGAGGTAGCGCCGGGCGGAGAGGGTGGTCTTGTGGCGCAGCAGCAGGTTCCGCTGAAGCGCGGGACGACGGAGGTCGAGGTAGCGGTACTTGAGCCGGACCTCTTCGCTGGCCTTTATGGTCTCGTTGCCGATGGTGAACGGCAGCGGCTTCGTCTGCGAGAGGATGCGGATCTCGCTGGGGAAGACCTCGATCTCGCCGGTCTCCATCTTCCGGTTCGCCAGTCCATCACCGCGCAGCTTCACCTCGCCGGTGATCTCCAGGACGTACTCCAGGCGCGCTCGGTCCGCGATCGCGAGGACCTCAGCAGAGCTGGTCTCGTTGATCGTCAGCTGGACGGTGCCGTAGCGATCCCGCAGGACGATGAAGATGAGCTGTCCCTTGTTGCGGACGAAGTTGACCCACCCCTGGAGGGTGACGGTCTGGCCGGCGTGTTCGGCCCGGAGTGCTCCGCAGGTGTGCGTGCGACGGGAGAGCGGTTGCATGGATCTTTGGCCTCGCGGTGTGCCCGCAGAGCCTAACGCCGCGCTGTTGGGCCAGCCATACAGCCGGTCAGCAGCGGGGCATCCTCAGGAGCCCTCGCTGTCGTCTTCCGCGCTGTCGCACTGGGAGTCGTTGGCATCGGCGACCCCGTCGAAGTCGTTGTCTACGCCGTCGTTGCAGGCCGCGTCGCCGGCATAGCCGTCGTCTTCATCCTCAACCGAGATGGAGGTGCAGACGGGATCTTCGAGGTCAATCCAGCCATCGGAGTCGTTGTCGATCTCGTCGTTGCACTCGGTGGAGGGGTCGGCCTCGTCGTCGTCGCTGGCATCCTCGCAGCCGGGGTCATCGGCGTCGGTGTAGCCGTCGGAGTCGTTGTCGGAGTCGTCATTGCACTCCGTCGAGCCGTAGCCGTCGTCCTCGTAGAGGGTGTCCGCCGAGTCACAGTCGGCATCGTCGGTGTCGATCCAGCCGTCACCGTCGTTGTCTGCCTCGTCCTCGCACTCGGTGATGTGGTCCTCGTCGCTGTCAAAGGCGGAGTCGCAGCCCGGGTCGTCGGCGTCGGTGAGGGTGTCGGCGTCGTTGTCGATGCCGTCGTTGCAGGTGAAGTCAGCGCTGGTACCGATCTCCCGGTCCGAGCCGCCGCAGTCTGGATCGCCTTCGTCGGACCAGCCATCGCCGTCGTTGTCGAAGCCATCCGAGCAGCCGCCGCTCTCCGCGTCTTCGATGCCGTCGAGGGCATCGGAGCAGTCGGCGTCGTCGGCGTCGGTGTCGCCGTCGCTGTCGTTGTCGATGCCGTCGTTGCAGGCAGCCCAGCCCAGCCCAAGCTCGCTGGTGGCGACGATGCAGTCCGGGTCGTCGCCGTCGGTCCAGCCGTCGGCGTCGTTGTCGGAGCCATCAGAGCAGAAGGCGGACGGGTCGGACTCGTTGGGGTCGTCGTTGCTCGCGCAGCCCACATCGTCGGCATCGGTGTCGCCGTCGGCGTCGTTGTCGATGCCGTCGCCGCACTCCGTGGAGCCGTAGCCGACCTCGACGCCATAGGTCACGCAGTCGAAGTCGTCGTCGTCGGTCCAGCCATCACCGTCGTTGTCGAGACCGTCATCGCAGTCTCCGTCGTTTTCGTCCTCGTCGGCATCCCAGGCGCTGAGGCACTCGGCGTCGTCGGCATCAGTGTCGCCGTCGGAGTCGTTGTCGTCGGAGTCGTTGCAGGCGTAGTCGGAGTAGCCGCCGGTCTCTGCAGCGCCGTCGATGCAGTCGGGGTCTGCTGCGTCTGCCCAGCCGTCGCCGTCGTTGTCGCTGCTGTCGGTGCAGCTGGGGTGGCTTCCGGTCTCGTCGAGGTCGTAGCCATCATCGCAGTCGGCGTCGTCGGCGTCAGTGTCGCCGTCGGCGTCGTTGTCCTCGCCGTCGTTGCAGTCGAAGAGGAGCAGGCCATACTCCTCGCCGTACAGCAGGCAGTCCGGATCGTCGTCGTCGATCCAGCCGTCAGTGTCGTTGTCGGAGCCATCCGCGCAGCT
>JBLHNG010000369.1:0-8539 GCA_047621685.1 Myxococcota bacterium
GACCCAGGCGTTCATGTACAGCGCCTGCTCCAGCTTCCCGGCCCGGCGAAACAGCTCGGCGGCATCCAGCGCGTAGGCGGCATCCAGCTCGGCGGCGACCTGGAGGAAGCGTGCGGCGGTGAGGGGCTGTCCGCTGTCCAGGGCGACGGCAGCCTGTCGGACCGGGATGTCGAGGTTTTCGGGGAACCGCAGCCGGGCCTCTTCGAGCAGGATGGTGGCCTCTCGCAGCGCCCCGCTCTTTCGCAGGGCCTCGGAGAACACCAGGGCATCCTCCGCCGACACCGTCCCGGCCTCCAGCAGCGCGCTGGTCCGCTCGGCGGCCTCCTGGCTCAGCCCCAGCTCAACGAGCAGGAGGATCTGCTGGCGGGAGAATTCCCGACGCTCCGGGAACCGCTCGGCACCCGCCGACATCGCCAGCCATGCCGCGGCCATGTCGCCGAGGTCTCGGGCCGCACGGGCGCGGATCAGCCAGCTGCTCGGCAGCATGTCCACGTCCTCTCCTCCGCCCTCCAGGGTCGCCATCGCCGCCTCGGGCTGCCCACCGAGGAGCTGAGTGCGGGCGAGGTAGAGGATCAGGGTGGGATCCGGCTTCGCCTCAGACGCCGCCAGGGCCAACTGAAATTCCCCGGCAGCGACCGGGTAGTCCTGCTGCTGGAGCGCGAGCAGGCCGAGCAGAGAGTGGTAGCGGACGGTGTCCAGCCCCTTCATCTCCGGGTCGATGTCCGACAGGACTGTGGCGGCCCGTGACCAGCTGCCGTCGCTGATCAGCAGGGCAGCCAGGGAGAGGGGGTCCGCCTCCTGGGCGGCTGCGGGTCCGGTCAACGCCACCGCCAGGAGGAGGGCGCGAAGGATGCGGGAGAGGAGCATGGTGCGGTCACTCGAAGTCGAAGCGAATGGGGACGTCGATGCGCAGCGGGACCGGCTCGCCCTGGTAGCGGGCGGGCTGATAGCGCCACTGGCGGACTGCGGTGACCGCGGCATCGTCAAACACGCCGGGGGGACGGGACTCCAGGACGTCGATGTCCTGGACCCGTCCGTCGACCCCGATCAGCAGGCTGACCACCACCACGCCGGAGATGCCCTTCTGTCTGGCGCGTCCCGGCGGCTGCGGGGCGACCTGCTGGACGGGAACCGGCAGCTCGTCGACGGTCTCGGCGGTCATGACCACGTCTCGGATGTCCCCCAGCAGGGCGCTGGCGTCGTCGACCAGCCCGCCGTCGAGGCCATCGAGGCCAAAAGACAGTCCCGAGAGGCTGGCGCCGATGAGCGGGGCGGGCGGATTGCGGGAGCGGCTCTTCTTCGGCTTCGCCTTGCGCTGCGGCTTCTGCTTCGGCGGCGTCTTCTTCGGCGGCGCCTGGACCGAGAAGCTGGTCTGCGCCTGTCCGCCGTCGTCCTCCTGGCGGAACTCCCCGGCGTTCATCACGATCACCAGAGAGACCATCCCGAAGGTCCCGAGGGCTGCGGAGAAGGTCGCGAATGCACGCCTGGTGAGGGGGGTGCTCATCCGCTGGGATCCGCCTCGGCGTCAGTCACCACGCCGACATCTCCCGCTCCCGCCAGCCGGCACTGGTCGACGACGTCGATGAGGGTCTCCGCCGGGACGCGCCGGTCGGTGATCACCAGGACCGACTCCGCGGTGCCGCCTGCCAGCCCCTCTCGCACCCGGCTCTGCACCATCCACGGCCGCACCGGGACGCTGTCCATGTAGATGCTGCCAGTCCGGTCGATGTAGACCCGCACCGCCTTGGCAGAGGCTCGGGTCGCGCTCTGGGCGCCGGGGCGCTCCAGGTCGAGCTTGGTGTCCTTGACGAAGGTCGTGGAGACCATGAAGAAGATCAGCAGGATGAACACGACATCGATCAGCGGAGAGATGTCGACGTCCGCAGTGCTGCGCTCCTTCTGAATCAGGCGTCTCATGCGGCCTCCAGGTGTGCGCCGGAGGAGAGCAGCTCCCCCAGTCGGCTCAGCTCACCCTCCAGCAGCTCCTGCTTGCGATCCAGCAGTCGGCCAGCGATGAGCCCGGGAACCGACACCGCGAGGCCGACCTGGGTGGTCAGCAGGGCCTCTCCGATGCCGCCTGCGATGCCGCCGCCCTGGGTGAACAGGGCCATGTCTGCGAGGGAGCGGAAGGTCTCGATCATGCCGGTGACCGTGCCGAGCAGGCCCAGCAGCGGGGCCATGGCGACGAGGCTGCGGATGAGCAGCCGTCCCCACTCCAGGTCCAGGCGGAGGTCAGCGTAGATCTCTTCGAGCACCGAGTGCGGCACCCGCCCGGAGAACTGCGCCGCAGCCTGCGCGCCGATGTGTGCGGCCCGGTTGATCACCCCGACGGGCTCTCCGCCGGCGCCAGCGAGGTGCGTCTTGAGCACGACCCGCAGCTCCGCCCGACTCCCCCGCCGCAGCAGCATGAACCGCATCCCGAGGGAGAACCAGATCATCGCGGCACACAGGATCAGCGGCGGCATGGTGAGACCACCAGACGCCAGCAGGTCACTGAAGCCGTCAAGCCAGGTGCGCAGCATCTACTTGCTCGCCAGGCGGGCGCGGCTGTCGTCTTCGTCGTCCTCGCCCGCCAGGAGGTTGACCACCCGCAGCGCCGAGCGCTCCAGGCGCGCGATGACCGTGTCGGCTTGCCCCTTCAGGGTGTTGCCCAGCAGCACCGCCGGGATCGCGACGATGAGGCCCATCTGGGTGGTGATCAGGGCCTCGGAGATGCCCCCGGACAGCATGCGCGGATCGCCGGTGCCGAACTCGGTGATGATCTCAAAGGTGGCGATCATGCCGGTGACCGTGCCGAGCAGGCCCAGCAGCGGGGCCACCGCAGCGACGATGATGATGGTCGAGCCGAACCGCTCGATGGTCGGCAGCTCGAACAGCAGCGCCTCGCTGGCGGTGTCCTGCAGCGCCTCCCGCTCCCGATCCGAGGCCGTGAGGACCGACTCCAGCACCCGGCTGATCGGAGTCTGCTGCTTCTTGCACAGGGCAAGCGCCTGCTGAGGCTCGCTGCGTCGGACGTGCTCGGTGACCATCTCTGCGAGGCTCCCACCCCGTCCGGCAGCCAGCAGGAGGAAGAACCGGACCACCGACAGGATCAACGCCAGCACACCCAGACCCATGATGACCACACCGACCACACCGCCGCCATCCATCCACTCACCGAAGGTCTGCTCGACCCGCTCGGAGACCGGCTTGTCCAGGGACTCCAGCAGGAAGATGCCCAAACTCTCCGGGCGCTGTCCGGCCAGCAGCGCAGCGGCCTCGGACTCTCCGGAGGTCTCCAGGCGAAGCTGCAGGCGGCCCTCGCCGATCGGCAGCAGCGCACCAGAGCCCTGATCAGAGACGCCATAGGCACCGATCTGACCGACCTGGATGCGCTTGCCGTCGACCCGGGAGCCGTCGGGCAGGAAGAAGTCACCGTCGGTGACCTGGATCTGCGCGCTCTGGGTGAGGATGTCCGCCGCCGCGGCGTAGACCGCCCGGAGCTGGTCGGCGTCCGACAGGTTCTCGTCGATCTCAACCGACAGCGCCTCGCCAGCCTGGGAGACGGTGCTGTCGATGAGGTCTGCGGCCTCCTCAGCGGCGATCGAGGCATCCTCCAGCGCGCCCAGCCGCGTCTCGGTGCGATCCCCCTCGCCCTCCAGGGCCAGCAGGCGCGCCTGGAGACCGTCGATGCTCGTCTCGGACTTGCGGACCCGCTGGATGCCATCGGTTGTCAGCTCGGTGCGACGCTGAGACAGCGCCTGCTTCTCGGCCTTGAGGTAGGCGAATTCCTTCTGATAGGCCGCCTGGAGTGCTGCCGGAGTGGTGGTCGGGGTGTCCTGGGCAGCGGCGAGGAGTGCGGTGAGGAGGAGGGTCACTGTGCAGCTCCCGGGAGCGGACGGGGGAGGGTGAACCAGCCGACATGGATGCCGCGGGTCAGGGCGTCAAACAGCGCAGCGAGCTGCTCGACCTCGGCGGCGTCGGAGACGGGCTCCAGCTGCCAGTCGCTGCCCCGCTGGACGGCCTGGCCGTAGCCGCCGTCGGGGGTGCGGTAGTACATCGCGACCATGCCCAGGCGGGCGACGTCCGCGAGGACCTCACCGTCGGCAAGCGCGAGCACCTGGCGACTCAGGGCGTTCTCCCGGGTGAGCCGGCGCTCGTCCTCGGCAAACGCCCACAGCCGCGCGGCGACCTGCTCGGGGCTCAGGGTGCTGTCGGAGAGGCGGGTCTCCAGGTCCGCCAGCGCGGAGAGTCGAGCAGGTCGCTGGTAGGGCAGCCCGGCGGTGACGGTGCCGTGGAGCAGCGCGATGCCCTCCTTGACCGCCGGGGTGAGATCGTCCTCGACGCCGTCCTGCTCAAGCAGGGCCATGCGGCTGACCTCCTCGGCGATCAGGCGCTCCATGCGAAGCTCCTCGCGGCGGATCTGAACCTCCAGATCCACCTTCTGAGCCTCGACAGCCCGGAGGCGACTGCGCAGGTCATCCTTCTCCATCTCCAGGGCACTGGAGAGGCTGTCCACCTCTGCACGGAGCGAGGCGAGGCGGACGGCCTGCTCCTCCACATCACCAGCGACCGCCGCACGACACAGCAGCATCCCGAGGAATATGAGTAGGCGAAAAAGCACAGTTAACCTCAATTAGAAATCGTCGACAGCGGAAGGCTGCTGAGGAAGTGGGGTCGGGTAGGGGTTCAGTTCAGCGCGTAGTTGGTCCAGCCGACAGTCCAGTCGTCGCCAGCGGAGAACGCACCGAGCGTGCCGGAAGTCGGCAGCCAGTCGGTCAGCCCGAGGTCGCTGGTGGTGCTGTTGCCGGACTGACCGGTGAACCAGCTCTCGACCGACCAGCCATCCTTGGCGTCGTCGTCTTCCTTGAAGTTGTCGCTGCAGGCCAGGACAGAGTTCGTCATGGTCAGCGCGCCGCTGTCGGCCAGCTCCCAGGTGGAGGTGCTGTCGATGTCGATGCAGGTGTCGCCGAAGCCGGTGGCCGCGATGTTGTCGAAGGAGCCCGCGGAGCCGCGCCGGATGGTCATGCCCTGGGTCTCGCCGCCGCCGCCGATGAGGGTGACGTTCTTGATGTTCGGGTTGGACCGGGGCAGCGCGCCCTCCTGATCCTCGAAGTTGTCCAGCTCGAAGCCGCGGTCGGACTCGATAGCGTCGTACTGGCGAATGGCGATGGTGTCGGCGGTGCCGCTCCAGCCGTTGACGTAGTCGAAGCTGTCATCGCCGATGGCGGTCAGGACGAGGTGGTCGACGTTGACGGTGCCGCCGAAGAATTCGACGCCGTCGTCTTTGTTCATGTGGACCTGGACGTAGGAGACCGTGGTGCCGCTGCCGACACCCTGGAACGCGATCCCGTTGACCTCGTTGTCGGTGGTGATCTCGGTGCCGCCGTACTCCAGCCGGACGTACTTCAGGGTGCCGCTGCTGTCGGCGGCATCCTCGCCGCCGTAGAAGCCGGTGCCGCCCTCTCCCTCCGCCTCGCAGGGCAGGTTCTCGGAGACGCCGTCAGAGCAGTTGTTGATCGGGGCGTTGCCGTTGAGGATGAGCCCGCCCCAGTCGCCCTGTCCGCGGGAGCCGACGGCCTGTGCAGAGGTGAACACGATGGGCGCATCGGCAGTACCGACCGCCATGATCTTCGCGTTGCGGCGGATGGTGAGGAAGCCGTCAGTGGCCGAGTCACCGTAGATGGTCACACCCGCTTCGATGGTCAGGGTGTTGGTGGAGGTGTCATCGCCGATGAACACGCCGCCCTCAAGGACGTAGTCGTAGTCGGTGGTCAGGGTGATGTCCCCGGTGTACTCACCGCCGAGGTAGCAGAAGCCTTCCACGAGGTCCGTGCAGAAGCTCATGTCCGAGCTTGCGGCCGTGTCGTCGGTGGTGGTGCCGCTGTCGTCTTCTTTGTCGCCACAGGCGATGAGGAGCGTGCCCGCAGTGAGCAGGATGGTCAGGTTCCGCATTGGTCCCTCCAGGGATTGGAGAGCCAACATATGGGTGCATCCCGGTGAGACCCCGGGACAAGATCGGTCCAATATTGTGACGCAGCGGGGGTGTGCTGTCGCACGTTGGTCGAATTGCTAATAGTGATTTTTGAAAGTGGCTTATTTAAGCTCACGCCTGCTGGGAAGACCGGCAGCCGAGCTCCTGCACCTCCAGCGCGTCACCCGACGCAAGCGCGGGGGCTCGACGTCTACGGCAACCTGCAGGTCACCCATCCAACGCGCCGAGCGGTTCTACCCGCCTGCTGGAGGGCGTCCCAGGCGTCCGCGATTCCGGTCTTTGCCGCCGCGAAGAGCATGAGTAGCCGATAGCTCTGTTTTCAGGTTGGTATGAGGACAGCATTAGACCGCCTTGAGAAATGCCTCTGCATCCGTGATCTCGAAGGCGCGCAGCAGGAGCCTCTCGGTCTTGGGGCCATGCCGATGATCGCCAGCGAACCTCATGACGCAGTGTGACTCCCAGGTTGACCGAGTCGCAGCCCGCGACCACCGAGTCCTGCGCCAGACACTGCTGGTGGCAGTCTCTGGTCATCACCGGCGCGTGAGCTGGACCATGCTCGTGCGGGTCGCGTACTGCCGGGTGCTCACCGCCACGCAGGCGACATGGTCGTCTTCCTCCAGTCGCGTGCCCTCGGCGCACTCGGTGAGCTTCCCGTGGGGCCAGGGGTCGACCTCCTCGGGACATGCGTGTCCGATCTGGACGTGACCGTGTGCCATCCAGGCACGCCAGGGGGTGTCGTCGTGGCTCCATCCCAGCCCCAGGCCGTCCCCACACGCCACGATCTCGGGCGTGATTCGCTCGGACCACACGAAGCGCCCGGGGGTGGGGTCCTCGACCTCGATGGAGGGGCCGTCGAGCCGCATGCGCGTGCTGCCGATGCTCACCCAGGGATGGCCCGCCCAGCTGGCGCCGCTCATGTCGCTCGAGGGAAGCTGCCACATCCGCTGGTCGCCGAGCCAGTACTCGGCCTGGTCGGAGCCCACAAGCAGGGTGCCTTCGTCGCCGTGGGGGATGAGGAACTCGAGGTACCCCACATCCACCTGCACCCTGGTGGACGTGGTGCCATCGCGCGCGACGCGGTGCAACCAGTCCGGTCCGGTCGGCCCGCTCTCGAACCCGAACAGGTGGGTGTCGGTCAGCGTGGGCTGGCCCCGGACTTCATGGTGCAGCGAGGTGGAGGTCCACTCCCCGTCTTGTCGGGTCCAGGTGGCAAGGTCGCCGCGGTTCGTCGATATAAAGCCGTCGCTGGTGGGCAGGACGGAGGACCAGCCGGTGTGGATCTCGCGGGGAAGCTCGACCCGCTGCCAGCTGTCGTCGTCGAGTCGGAACAGGTCCTCCACACCCATGCCATTGATGAACCACACGACTGGGGATCCCTCGAGCTCGCCCACCTCGAGGCGGAGAGTGTTCGACGGTCTCCTGGGCGCGGGCGCACACCGAAGGTCGGGGATGGCGACGCAGAGTTCCTCATCCGCCGAAGGCTCTCGATAACCGAGCCAGGCAATGCCGACACCGCCCCCCAGCATCACCGGCATCGAGAATTCAACCACTCGCCGTCGACCCTTCCCCTCGCCGTCTTGCAGGACAAGCTGGTACCAGGTGTCTCCAGTCTCGGTCCAGGCCACCACGCCGGGCGCGAACGCACTGGCCCGCGGTGCAAGCGTCTCGCTCAAGAGCTCGATGTCCATGCGGGTGATGGCGCGGTGGGGGGCGCAGCTGGCGGCTGCGATCAAGACACAAAGCCCCCCGATGCAGGGCAGTCGACGGACGCAGATGCACATGGTGAGAATTGTAGCCGATGGTGGGGCACGCCTGTTCAGACGGCACCGCGTCCCTGCTGCAGCTGGGAGTGGCTGCACGAGCTTGACCCGCATCTGGATGAAGGAGGTTGGTTGACCAGGTGAGTGTGGGCGAAGCGAAGATGGAGCCGCTAGAGCGGGCACTCGTGGAATGGAGAGCTGATGCGAGTGGGTCGGGTGTCTAACGCATGCTCAAAGGACCGTCCTGAACCACCCAGAGCACCGCATCGCTCAGGCCTCAGCGACCTCATCGCTGTTCCATGGTGACAGCGCAGTCTCCATCCAGAACTCCCGAATCGACTCCACCAGCGTGCGCAATCCCTCCAAACCCACCGGCTTTCGCAGGTAGCTGTTCGCGTGGTTGCTGTACGCATGCTCGACATCACTGCGATCAGTCGAGGCCGTCAGAATCAGCACCGGGATCCGACGCAGCCCGGGATCCGTCTTGATCTCGACGAGGACCTCCCGGCCATCCTTTCGGGGAAGGTTGAGATCGAGCAGGATGAGGTCAGGACGCTTCGCAGACTCATAGGGCGGAAGCTGGTGGAGGTACTGCATCGCCGTGATCCCATCGCGAACCACCACCAGTCGGACATCATCGCTGGGCTGAAGCACTCGCCGGATGAGCAGAATGTCGGGGAGGTGGTCTTCGACCAGCAGGATCCGGTAGGGTCGTGTCAGGGCTCCTCCTGTTCGACGACAGTACAGATCCCCCCCGCACTTCGAGAGATAATTTTTATTATTACACCGAACAAATGCACACAAT
>JBLHNG010000370.1:0-8515 GCA_047621685.1 Myxococcota bacterium
TGCCCAGCAGCACCAGAACCATCGGCCACACCCGGCGGCGCTTCTTCTCAGGTGGAGCGGTCGCAGTGGGCTCCGGCTCCGGTGTGAGAGCGGTGATGAGGTCGGCGCGCATTGAGGTGGCGTCGGGGTAGCGGGCGCTGGCCTGGTGCGACAGCGCCCGCTCGGTACAGGCGACCACTGCTGGCGGGGCATCCGGGGCGGCCTCGGCCAGCGCGATGCGGTCTGTGTTGACGATGGCCTTCATGATGATGAACTCAGACTCACCCTCAAACGCTCTCTTCCCGCTGAGCATCTCGTACAGGATGCAGCCGAGCGCGAAGACGTCTGTGCGGGCGTCCACCGATGGATCCCCCTCGACCTGCTCTGGGCTCATGTACCCGGGGGTGCCCATCCGCCGACCGGCCCGGGTCTTGAAGCGCTTGCGGTGACCGACCTCGTCGGCGGCGCTGTCGGTGGTGAGTCGAGCGACCCCGAAGTCGAACAGCACCGGAACCCCGTCGCAGACCTTGATGTTGTCCGGCTTCAGGTCCCGGTGGACGATGCCCAGCGCATGCACCGCGGCGACTCCCGACAGCAGCGGCAGCATCAGGGCGGCGATCTCCTCTGGGGGCAGCATCCGCCCGGCGATGTGCTCGGCGAGGGTGGGACCGTCGAGGAAGGTCATCACCAGCCCCGCCACCCCGGGCTCGACGATTACCCCGGTGACATCCACGATGTTGCTGTGCTTGATGCGGGCCTGGATGCGGCCTTCCGCGAGGAAACGCTCCCGGATTTCCTCGCTGGTCGCGAGGCGCGGGTTGAGGATCTTGATGGCGTGGGTGGTGCCCAGGATGCGGTGCCGGGCCTGATAGACCATCGCCATTCCGCCCTGACCGACCAGAGAGACGACCTCGTAGTCTCCGACCACATCGCCCGCGCTGAGCATCTATGACTCCCAGCTACCGAGCTGCCGGCCTGCGTTGAGCTTCCGGCCGACCACGTAGGCATCCACCGCAGCGATGACGATGGTGAACGGTACGGAGGAGAAGCAGGTGACCAGGGCGAGGGTCCAGTGGAGGATCGCGACCACGATGGCCTTGCCGATCTGTCCGTTCATCAGCTGACCGACCCCGGTGAGCAGGACGGTGAGGTTGAGGACGGCGGCGAGGCTGGGCATGGCCCAGGGTTTCGCAGGGGGGCGGCTGCGTCGGGGGGCGGGGAGGCGCGGGGTAGATCGGGGCAGCGGCGGCGGTCTGCCCGCTGCGGGTGTGGTGACAGTCTCAAGAGATCGCGGCGGGACCGCATTGATGATCTCCTCGGTGGGCTCCGGGAGCCGGGTGACGGCTTGGGAGCGGGAGGGTCGGGAGGGCGGTACCGCATCGTGGAGGACGACCCCCTCCAGCGCCTCGGCCAGCGCGAGGGCGGTGTTGAACCGCTCCTCGGGGTCCACCGCGAGGGCCTTTCGGATGCAGGCTGCGACCCCGTCGGGCAGGCCGCCGACTGCCCGCTGCGGGAGATCCCCCTCAACGATTCGCTTCATGGTCACGAACTCAGAGGGCGCATCAAACGCGATCTCGCCGGTGAGGATCTCATACAGGATGCAGCCCAGCGCGAAGATGTCGCTGCGGGCATCGACCGGCTGGCCCGCGATCTGCTCCGGGCTCATGTAGAGCACCGTGCCCATGCGCATCCCGACCTCAGTCCGCCGCTTGTCGCCGATGATGTCGGTGACGTCAGCGACCCGGGCGATGCCGAAGTCCGCCACCAGCGGCACTGCACGCCCCCTGTCGTCCCGCCGGATGAGGATGTTCTCCGGCTTGAGATCCCGGTGGACGACCCCGGCTCTGTGGGCGACCTGGACGGCGGCGACGATCGGCAAGAACAGCGCGAGAGCCTCCGCCGGATCCTCTCGCGGTCCCTCCTTGGCGAGCAGCGCATCCAGGTTGCCGCCCTCGATGTACTCCATGACCAGCCCGGGGACCGGGTCGGTGACGATGTCGGTGACCGAGACGATGTTGGGGTGGTTGAGCTGCGCCTGGATCCGGCCCTCAGCGAGGAAGCGGCTGCGCAGGTCTGGCACCCCGGCCAGCTCTGCGTTGAGCACCTTGAGGGCATGGCGGCTGTGGAGGCTGGTGTGGCGGACTTCATAGACGCTCGCCATCGCGCCGCTCCCCAGCACCCGCACGATCTCATAGCGGTGCTCGACCAGCTGGCCGGGAGACAACATCACTTGTGGCCCAGAGCCGCCAACACACCGGCCTTGTCCGGTCCCCGATCCAGGACATCCTGCGGCGTGCAGTTCTTGCAGCCGCCCGGACACTTGCAGCGGGCCAGGATCGCCATGACCCAGCGCAGCACGTCCCGGACCACCAGCGGGCGGAGGGCCTCTGCAGCACCCATGCCGAGGATGAACCGGTCGATGACCAGCAGGCCGGCGGGCATGTCGTGGTAGAAGCCCGGCTGGACGGGGAAGACCTCCAGGTCCTCCTCCCCGGCAAACAGGTGGGCGACCAGGACGGCGTCGAAGCTGCGTGAGAGGTGGAACAGGGCGTTGTAGGCGATCTGCTTGTCGAAGAACACCCCGCGGACCCGGGTGCGGTAGCGGGAGGTGACCGCCTGGTAGCGCTGAGTGGAGCCGTCGGTGCGGGTGAACCCGCTGACCCGCTCGGTGATCACCGCCTCGAAGGAGGCCATCTTGAAGTCGAGGGTCTCGTCGCCGTACTCCTGGGCGGCCTCTACCAGCACCGGCTCGGTGACCTCGATGGTGAGGTCGGGGCGGGTGAGCGGCTGGGTGGAGGGCACCGGCTCGACGAGGATCTGACCCCGCTTGCGGTCAAACGCCTGGGGCGGGACCTCGTAGCGCTCCTCGCTGACCGAGAACACCCGACCCGGGTAGTAGCGGGTGGCTGCGCAGACTGCATCGACCTCGCCGAGCTGCTGGCCGGAGTGGGCGTGCACGAGGCGCACGACCTTGCGGGTGACGGTGCCGCGGAGGGTCTGGGCGTCGGCCTCGGACTGCATCGGGGCGAGGGGAACCCGCTTGAGGACCCCACCCTGCCGGCGGACGGCGTGGCGGGTGGGCTGGTAGTCCCGGCCCAGCACCTCTTCGACCAGCGAGCGGCCGAACGCCCCCTCCAGGGCTGGAAGCGACTGACGACACTCCCGAAGCGAGGCGGAGAGGTGGGTGCGGGCGACCATGCGGTTGGCGGAGCCAAACAGCGGACGCGGGGGCTTGAGCTGGCCGCTCTTGTGCAGCTTCAGCATGTTCTGGTCCCGGGTGAGGAACCGGGTGACCGGGTTGTCCGCCAGTCCCCACAGGGCGTCGTGGCTGGAGCCGTCGGCCTGGGGGATGCGGTTGGCGAGTGCACGAAACGAAGCGACCAGCCAGGCCTCGTTGAGGTTGCTGGCCGAAGCCTGACCGGCGAGGGCGACGTCTCGGATGAGCTGAACCTCTCCGCCCCAGATCTCGATGCCCCGCTGCCCGAACAGCCCGACCGGATCGCCCACAGAGACCGGGAAGCCGGCCTTGACCACTGGATCCGCCGCTCGCTTGACCCATGGGGGGCCGGGCTGGCTGCGGAAGGTGGACTCTGCCAGCCACACCCGAACCTCTGCGGATGCGCGGGGTCCGAGGGGGACCTCGCGCATCGGGATGCCGGGGAAGGACTTCTCGACCATGCTCCGGGTGCTCTCGCCGCCGAAGCCGGTCGCCAGGATCGACCAGCGGGCCTCGGCGGTCTGCATGGCGAGCCCGAGGCGCAGGAGGGTGAACAGCCGGTGGGTGACTGAGAGCGGATCGCCGCGATCGACCTGGGAGAGCATCAGCAGGCCGATGTTCTGACACCACGCCGCCCCGTTGCCGTCGAGATCACCGGCCAGGGCGCGGATGCCCTCGGCGGAGAGCTGGTCGACGTCGAGGAAGGCTGCGGCGGGCATGCGTCCACCGGCGAAGGCCGCGCGCAGATCCACATCTCCTGCGACCAGGGGACCGCAGGACCACGAGCCAGACGCCCGGATGCCCTCAGCGACCGCATCTCGGAGTCGCTCGGGGTTCTGGGTGACGACGAGGCAGGGCAGGCCGTTCTCGCGGATGGCGAGCAGCAGCGCCGCAGTGAGGAAGATCTGCTCGGTGGGGTCGGGCAGGTCGGGGACCAGCCAGCCCTGATCCGGCTTGCCCCAGGAGGCAAACAGCTCGCCGAGGGCCGCAGGCGGGGGGCCGTCTCCTCCGGCGTTGCGCCAGGCAAGGACCGGGGCACCGCCCTCGGGGGCCTCTCCGCTGATCGCGGGGGCGACGAACATCGGCGCAGCGTGGTTGCTCAGGGCGCCGATGCTCTTCCACAGGGCGACCACATCCGGCCCGACAGGCCCGGTCTCTTCCTTGGAGTCCTCTGCCAGCTCCTCGACCACCACCGGCGCCCAGGAGTACCGGGTCCAGATCGCGAGGCAGACCAGGGTGAGGGGAGCGATGGCGACGATGTCGAGGAGGTGGTGGACCTCTGAGGAGGTGAGCAGGGGGTAGGACCACAGCATCAGCATCACGCTGAGCACCGCCGAGAACATGAGGATCGGTCCGGCGAGGTCTGCACCGGGAACCCGGAACGGGTGGGTGCGGGGCCGGAAGCGGTGGATGAGGCTGGCGATGAGGGCGAGGGGCAGGACCGCAGCAGAGTAGGAGATCGCCAGCAGCAGCAGGACTCCGGCGAGGTTCCACTCCGGGGTGTCACCGGGCAGCGGGTAGAGGTCGGTCAGCCAGCCTGCCGGACCGCCGGTGATGTTGCCGTCGGAGAACCACCAGATGAGGAAGCGGATCAGCAGCGCGGTCAGCAGCAGCCCCGGCGGCACCATCCCGATCGCGCCCGCCCCCCGTCGGTTGGCCGCACCGTCTCCGGCTGGCGCGAGCATGCTGGCGAAGAGCCAGCCGATCAGCGGGGTCAGCAGCGATCCACACCACAGGACCATGAATGGCCAGGGGGGGATTGGGATCGGCGGCCCGTCGTAGAAGGGGGGGTAAATGGTGATCAAATCAGGGCTCCTGCATGAGACCATAGCGCAGCGGTCACAACCGCACCTTGAGGTCGCGGTGTGAGCCGACGTGCGGTGTCATACTGGGGGGGCGCAGGGGGGACGGCGACTGGAGAGAGCCGACGTAAGGCGGTGAATGCAGGGAGTGCAGCCCCCCTTGAGCGAGCGGATGGATCCAGTCCGCAGGGCCTGGAGACTTCCGCGAAGCGGCCAGAAAAAGCGCGGCGCCGACGATGGCGAACCTCAACTCTCCGGTGAGGGAGCACCCTTCGGGGGCGAACGCCACGACGCTGCGCAGCCGAAGGTGCCGCAGAACAGGGCAGGCAACATCTAGACCCACGCTTCTCGCATCGCTGGAGTCTCCCAGGACCGTCCTGCGCCTCAACAAACGCCCCGAAGTGCCGTCTGGCCCCTAAGGTTGCTTCTTCGGGGTCGCCTCAAGCGCTGCGGTGAGGGCCTGGTAGGCGACGCCCTGGTCGGGGATCGATAGGGGCAGCGACAGCCCGACCTCTTCGAACGGATCGGCCTCCAGATCGAAGAAGCGCACGACACCGTCGGTGTGCTGAACCAACTTAAACCGCGCATCTCTGGCAGCCCGACCCGCGCGCTGGTCAGTGATCTCGGGGCTGAACAGCTCGATCAGGGCAATGTCTCGGACGGTGGCGTTTGGATCGGAGAGCATTGGCACGATGCTCACTCCGTCCAGCTCGACACCCAGGGCGGGCTCTGCACCGACCAGCTCCAGGATCGTGGGGTAGAGGTCGGTGACCTGGACCAGCCCGCTGACCCGCTCTCCTGCAACCACCCCCGGGCCGACGACCACCATCGGGACCTGGACGCCGCCCTGGTACAGCGATGCCTTGGCGTGGTTGCTGGCGTAGACCTCCTGGTTGACCGAGGCGAGCGCGCCGTTGTCGCTGATGTAGATGATGTAGGTGTTCGCCAGGGTCTCTGCGTCGATGCCCTCCAGCAGCCGGGCCAGCTCGGTGTCCATCGCCTGGATCGCGGCGAGGTAGTGGGAAAACGGATCGTCGTCGGGGTCGCCGGAGAGGGTGTAGTCGTGCAGGTCGTCGGGCGGGGCGTGGAATGGGGTGTGCGGTGCGTTGAGGGCCAGCCACAGCACCCACGGATCCTCCTGCTCTCCCAGCCAGCTCAGGGCATCGTCGATGGTCTCGCTCGTCAGGTAGCCCGTGCCCTTGACTTCCTCGCCGTCGACCACCTTGGTCCAGCCCTCCAGGTAGTCCGTCGGGGTGCCGCCGAGCATGCCAGCGAAGTGCCCCCAGCCCATCTGGTTGGGGTAGTCGAGATCCCCAGGCTCGCCGAGGTGCCACTTTCCGATGTTGGCGTGGCTGTAGCCGAGACCAGCGGCGTCGATCACCTCGGGCAGGGTCTCCTCGTTCATCGACAGCGGCGGGTCGTCTTCGCCGAGGCGGTAACCAATGCCCGTTCGCCAGGCGGCTCGGCCGGTGAGCATCGCGGACCGGGTCGGCGAGCACATCGGGTAGGACCACGCCGCGTCAAAGACAAGCCCCTGAGAGCAGAGCCCCTCAATGGTTGGCTGGGGGGCGCGCTCGGTCTTGTCGATGGGGTCATAGCAGGCACTCCCTTCGATCCCGAGGTCATCGGAAATCACCAGCAGCACATTGGGCGGCGGCGGAGGCGGGGGCCCCGTGTCGGTCGGCGCGGTGTCAGTGGGCGGTGCGGTGTCGATGGACGGTGCCGTGTCGACGGAGGGGGCAGTATCGGTCGGCACAGTTCCGACGGGTGTAGTGGGTACTACCCCTGTCACTGAAACCGGTGAGCGGTTGCATGCGAGCAGGATGAAGATCAACTGCGGCCTCCAGAGAAAACTCAACATCACACTTAAGGCCGAATCAGACAACTGATCCAGATCGCACTCGCTAATTCTGGCCCCGGTGTGGAGGGCGGACGCCGCTATAGCGACAGCTCGGAGCGGAGAATGGTCCAGGTCTCTCGCACGGTCGCGGTGCTGTCGACGAGGGAGACGGTCAGGGTCGGATCGGTGAGGGTGGTGTCGATGTCGACGGCGACGAAGAAGGTGTCGTCGTCCTCGCAGGCCCGCATCTCGTCGGAGGTGCCGCAGCCGCTGTTCCAGGTCGCCAGGGGAGAGCTGACCAGCTCGGGGATGGCGTAGCCGCCGGTCGCGCCAGCCAGCAGGCGAAGCTCGGAGCGGTGGATGTCGCCCGACAGCATCACCACGCCCTCGATGCCCTGGCTCACCAGCGCTTCCCGAATGCGGGTCTGAGATGCCTCAAACGCCCCCCAGGAGTCATCCGAGCCCTCCAGCGACCACTGGCTGCCGTTGACCAGGAACGTGAAGGTGGCGTCGGACTTCGCGAGGGTGTCCAGCAGCCAGGCCTCCTGTCCCGCCCCGAGCATGTCGTCGTCGATGCCCCGCCAGTAGCGGTCGTCGAGGAGGATGAAGGCGACGTCTCCGTAGCGGTGGGTGGAGAACACGCCGGGGGTGTCCTCAGTCCCGTAGCTGCCATTGGCCCAGTACTCGGAGAACACCCGCAGGGCGACATCCTTGCCGTCGTCGTTGCCGTCGGTGTTGTTGCCGACGAAGTCGTGGTCATCCCAGGTCGCCAGGGTGACCGTCTCGGCCATCAGCTCTGCCCGCAGCGAGCGCTCGTGTGCCCAGCGGTAGAACTGCCGGAGGTCAGACAGCTCTGAGGTGTTGCCGTAGTGGTTGTCGCCCACAAACAGGAAGAGGTCCGGATCCCAGGCGGCGATGACCCCAAAGATCGGCTGGTCGTCGTCCTTGGAGCAGGAGCCGAACGCAAGCCGGGCGCGGATCGGGCCTGCCGGGGCGGTCTGGAGCGACCACGGGCCATGGCGGACCCCCTCGACCTCGATGTCGTAGTACGCCGTCTGCCCGGCGGAGAGCCCGGAGACGGTGACGGTCTCGGTGAAGTCCGATGACGCAGCGGGGTAGGCGTAGTCGAGAGGCGCTGCGGTGTTGAGCGCATCGGCGGAGGCAGCCACCCGCAGCTTCGCCGGTCGGGTGGCGTCGGTGCGGTACCAGATGTTGGCGGTGGTGGTCGTGACCGCACCGAGGATCGGGCCGTGGGTCAGCGGGGATGTCGAGCAGGTGGTGCACTGGTTCGCCAGTGCCTCAGACCACTCCGCGACCTCTTCTTCGTCGTCAGTGCCGATCTTGATGTCCAGGTCGTCTCTGCAATACACCGGCTCGCCGTCGAATCGCAGGGCGAAGCATGCTGGCTCCCACTGATCGCCGCCGTCGGTGGTGCGGATGGTGAACCCGGTGACCTCAGAGCGGGGCAGGGCGAGGTCCTCGAAGGCGTAGATGTCGACGATGCCCTCCTCCAGGTCGTCCCACTCCGCCTTGTTGAGGGTGAAGCAGGTGTCTGCATTGAGGCAGACCTCCATCGGATCATCGGTGCCGTCGTAGCTGCCGTCCTTGGTGCGGATCTCGATGTGCACGGTGTCGATGGTCTCTGAGAACGTCGGGGCACCGGGATCCTGGCAGCCG
>JBLHNG010000371.1:0-8502 GCA_047621685.1 Myxococcota bacterium
CATGTGGCGCTGGACATCGGGCGGGTCCGCGCGAGTTACCCGGGGCTGAGCCTGCTGGCCCGGGGCAAGGACGTCGAGGGGTTTGTTGAGATCGCCAAGAGCCCGGGGTGGCGGGTGTACCGGCTGGAGGTAGAGGCTGTGCCGGATCTTCGGTAGGCTGAAAGCGGAGACTCACCGTCAGATAGGAGACATCAAGATGAATGCGCGGAACCTGCTGCTCGGCGGAGTGATGACTTCAGTCCTCCAGGGTTGCTTCCTGATGGAGTGGCAGTGCTTTGTGGCCGGTACTCGCATCCTGACGCCAGACGGTCCACGTCCCATCGAGGATCTTGAGGTCGGTGACCTTGTGTTCAGCTTCAACACGGAGACGGGTGAGCGGGTCATTCGCCCAGTCATCAAGCTGCTCCGCTCGGATGCGGATGCGGCCTGGGAGGTCAAAGCCGGCGGGTCGGTGATCGCCGGGGTGACCGACGATCACCCGTTCTATGACGTCACCGCAGGGGCATTCCGGCCGGTGGTGGAGCTGTCGCAGAAGAGCCGCGTGCTGTTGCACAGCGGAGAGGGCTCCCTCGACCCTGTTCCGCTCACGCGTAGACGAATCCCCGGTGCTGTTGCGGTCTACAACCTCTCCATCGGCGGAGAGGAGCAGAACTACTTTGCAGAGGGGATCCTGGTTCACAACAAGTCACCGTGGGACTCTGGAGAAGACGATGAGGACGATACCAACACCCAATACGAGAAGGAAGACACCTCGCTGGGTGTCTCCGTGGAGTGGCATTCCACCTCGGTCAACGTGACCCTGACCAACGGTGTCGCTGGTTACTTTGGCCTGGTGGAGACCGGCTGTCTGGAGAACTGCTGGTTAGGCGAGGACTGCATCTACGGTGACGTCACCAAGACTTACTTCTACTGCCATCCCACCAACCAAGACGGCGTCTCTCTTCTCTATGGTGGGGCTGCCGAGAGCCTCAAGGTGGGGGCTGAGACCGTGTTCTCCGACTCTCACTTTGACATCCTCACGACCTACTACGTAGAGCAGGGCTCTGCCTGCTACGTGTGGGGCCACGACACCAGCTACTACGTCGGCCTCGGCTGCACCGAGCTGTAGCTCACCCCGCTGGTGCTTCCACTCGCTCCCGCAGCGCGAGCTGCCCACAGGCACCATCAGCACCCCGACCCCGCGGCCAGCGAATCGTCGCCGGCACCCGCATTGCCTGGAGCCGGTTGTAGGCGGAGATGACCTCTGCCCGAGTCGGAGAGCGGTAGGGCGCACCGGGAAACGGGTTGAACGGGATGAGGTTGACCACCGCTCGCATGCCCTGACGCCACTCGGCAACCGCTGCAAGCTCGTCGTCGGTGTCGTTGATGCCGGGCAGCACCGCATACTCCAGCATCAGCACCCGCCTGCCAGGCAGGGGGTGGGCGAGGCAGGCGGCGCGGAGGTCGGCCATGCTCACCCGGGCGGCGGTGGGGATGATGCGCTGGCGGGTGGCGTCGGTGCCGGCGTGCAGGGACAGCGCGAGCATCACCCGTCCGCCGAACTCTTCGCCGAACTGCCGGATGCGCTCAATGAGCCCGACGGTGGAGACGGTGATGTGCTGGGAGCCGAAGTTGACCCCGTGATCGTCTGAGAGCACCCGGACGGAGCCGATGGTGGCGTCGTAGGCGTGCAGCGGCTCGCCCATGCCCATGTAGACGAGGTTGCGCAGCTCGCGGTTCTCACCGGCGATGAGCTTTCGGGCGGCGTGGACCTGGGCGACGATCTCGCCAGCGGTGAGACTGCGGGTGAGGCCGAGGGTGCCAGTGGCGCAGAACCGACAGGCCATCGCGCAGCCGACCTGGGTGGACAGGCAGAGGGTCTGCCGGTCGTCGCGCATCGGGATGAGCACGCTCTCGACCCGGTTTCCATCTTCGAGTCCGATCACCAGCCGTCGGGTGCCGTCGGGGCTGGTGTGGATCTCCGACAGCTCGATCGTTGCCATGTGGCTGTTGGCCTCGATCACCCCGGCGTGCCGTCCGAGGGACTGGATCTCGGAGAGCGGGAGCATGTCCCGATGCACCCCACGAAAGACCCGCGAGGCGTGCGTTGCGCCGACCCCGATGCGGTCCAGGAAGGCCGACATTTCCGGGTATGGAAGGCCGAGTAAGTCAACTGACATAAGGATTTGGTTAACCGCACGTAGCTATGCTGAGCCAGCACACACCAGGAGAACCCAATGGGACTGTTCGACTTTGCACGCAACATCGGTAAGAAAATCGGCCTGACGGACGACGAGCCGGATCCGAAGGACGACAAGGCCATCAAGCTTGCCAACCAGCGCCGCTCCATCACCCTGACCGGTGAGATCAAGAAGCTTGGGCTGGACATCAAGAACCTCAAGGTCGCCTTCGCCGCTGGCAAGGCAGTCATCGAGGGCCAGGCAGGCTCTGCGCAGATGGTCCACAAGGCCGTCGTCGCCCTGGGCAACATCGAGGGCGTCAACCAGGTCAACTCCCGGCTGACCGTGCTTCCCCCCCGCCGGACCGCCACCGAGGCCGCCCCGGTTGCTGTCGAGCCCCCGCCGCCGGTCCTCTACACGGTGAAGTCTGGCGACTCCCTGTCTCTGATCTCCAAGGCCCTCTACGGACCGATCCACCTGTACCCGGCGATCTTCGAGGCCAACCAGCCGATGATCACGGACATCGACCAGATCTACCCCGGACAGGTCCTCACCATCCCCGAGGATCCCACCCCGCTGGTCCACACCGTCAAGTCCGGCGAGACCCTCGGCAAGATCGCCCGCTACCACTACGGCGACTCGAAGCTCTACACGACCATCTTCGAGGCCAACAAGAACATCCTCAGCAACCCCAACGCCATCGACGTGGGCCAGAACCTGACGATTCCGCTGCTGCGCAAGCCCGGTGCGAACGCCTGATCTGGGAGTGAACGGCTGACCGGGGTGGCATGCTCGCCTCGGTCGGCTCTTCCGGCTATCTGGCAGTCAACCCACCCGGCGAGGACTGCCATGACGCTCAAAGACAAGACCCTGTTCATCACCGGCGCGAGCCGGGGCATCGGCAAGGCCATCGCGCTGCGGGCTGCACGAGACGGCGCCAACGTGGTCATCGCCGCCAAGACCGCCACGCCACACAAGACCCTCCCCGGCACCATCTACACCGCCGCCGCCGAGATCGAGGCTGCCGGTGGCCGTGCGCTGCCCTGCATCGTGGATGTGCGCGACGAAGCCGTCGTGCAGGCTGCGATCGACAAGGCCGTCGAGACGTTCGGCGGCATCGACATCCTGGTCAACAACGCCAGCGCGATCATGCTCACCAACACTGAGCAGACGCCGATGAAGCGCTACGACCTGATGCACCACGTCAACACCCGGGGCACCTTCCTCTGCACGAAGCTGTGCGCCCCGCACCTGCTGAAGTCGAGCCACGCCCACGTCCTCAACCTCTCCCCGCCGCTGAACATGGACCCTCGCTGGTTTGGCGGGCATGTGGCTTACACGATGGCGAAGTACGGCATGAGCATGTGTGTGCTGGGGCACGCCGAGGAGTTCAAGGGCAAGATCGCGGTCAACGCGCTGTGGCCGCGCACTGCGATCGCGACCGCTGCGGTGAAGAACCTGCTCGGCGGAGACAGCGCGATGGCGATGAGCCGCAAGCCGGAGATCATGGCCGACGCCGCCTGGCACATCCTCACCCGGGATGTCTCCTGCTCCGGCAACTTCTTCATCGACGATGCGGTGCTGGCGGAGGCCGGAGTGACCGACTTCGACCAGTACGCGATGTCCCCGGGCAGCGAGCTGATGCCCGACTTCTTCCTGTAGGACAGTCGCTGAGGGGGCCGACGTGCGGGTGTCCGGATGGGGGTCGCAGGGGAGCGGCGAACGCAGTCGCTGAGCGAGTATTCGTGCAGCCCCCTCGAACGAGCCCCATGAGCAGCCCAAAGCGAAGCGTCGGGCGCACAGTGGAGCGAAGTGGCCAGAAAAAGCATGGCGCGGACGATGGCGAACCTCAACCATCCGGTGAGGGAGCACCCGCCGTCATCCCATCGCCACGACGCTGAGAAGCCCAAAGGGCGAGCAGTGCACATCGGCAACATTTCTCTTCATGCCGAGTGCCTGAATTGACCGGAACGTCTCCGACGCAACAGCGTCTGAACGATCCTGCTCCCCATGAGGCCACATGCTCCTCTCCATCATCCGCAACACTGAGGCGCTGATCGGAATCTCGTTCTGGCCGCTGCTCGGGCTGCTGGCGGTTCATGCGGTGCTGTGTGTCCGCCTGACGCGACGGGCACGTCGGGGGATCGCGATCCCGCCGCACCTGTGGTCGGGGCTGCCGATGGTGATCGGGCTGGTCGGCTGGCTGCTGTGCCTCTCAGGCTTCGTAGTGGGCCATGTGAACTACGCTGTGCCCCCGCCATTCACGAGGCAGCAGCTCCTGATGCAGCAGCTCAGTGAGGTGCTGGAGCCGGCGATGTTTGCCAGCCTCCTGGGCGCTGTGGGGCTGCTGTGGGCGTCAGTGTTCGCGGCCATCGCCCGACAGCCGCGGTCTGCGGGACGCTGCCTGTCGCTGTCACTGGGCAGCCTGCTCGTCGTGGTCGGACTCTCCATTCCGTATCAGTACGCCACGATGCTCAACGGCATCGACGCGGTGCTCGCTCCGCCGCTTCTGCCCCTGCTCAATCCGCTGGCCGGTCTGACGTTGGCGGCAGCTGGGCTGACCTTGTTCACCCGTCCCGCTGTCGGACCGCGCTGGTGGCGGGGTTTTGGTGTTGGGACCTGGGCACCGGTGGTCGCCAACCTGTCCGCGCTGGTCTGCTGCATGGCGATCTGGTACACGCACCTGCTGTGCACTGGACTCCCGTACCTGCAGAGCCTCCAGACCCACTTCGACGACCTGCCCACCACCACGATGACCCGGGACGCACTGTGGTGGCCCCAGGAGCATGTGGTCATCCTCAGCGATGAGGCGCTGCGCGGACCACAGGGGCCGTGGATCAGCACAGTCCTGGCGGTCCCGGCAGACATGCGGATCCGCGAGCTACCATGGCCGGAGTGGCTCCGACAGGATCCGCTGACGGCAGAGATGGAGCAGGCGTGGATGGAGTTGGAGCAGCCGCGACTGGAGGGATGGGGGCCAGACCTCTCACTCCAAATCGTCGTCTGCCCGACATCGACCCCGCCGCTGCTGCCGGGGTGGCTGGAGGCGATCTACCCGACCCGTCCGCTGCACTGCACCACGATGCGCCTCCCGGCAGCGCTTCGGGAGTCCAGCGGCGATCTCACCGTGCAGCAGGCGGTCGACGCGCTGTACTGAGCACTCGCAGCGGTCTGTGACACGTGTGTGTCGATGTAGGTGAAGGGGGTTCTCTGTCGTTTCTGCGGTGTCTAAGAAAGCAGTCAGAAGAGACAAACCGCAGACGACGAAGGGAAAAGCTCATGTACGCTCGGCCCACCACTACCGACACCGATACCACCAACATCGGCGAGCTGATCACCATCTTCTTCGAGCACTTCATGGAGATGTACGGAGACGCCGACATCGCCAGCGTCGCCACTGCTGCGGTCATCAACGATCTGATGGCCGATGAGCCTGCGGAGGAGATCCTGGAAGTCGCCTGAGGGCTTCCCGGTTTGGGATCGGTGCATAGACTCTCAGCAGAATGGAGAGAAGCATGTACAACCGAAACCCGGCATACTTCCAGTCTACTCAGCGACACAATATGAGCGAGAGGCTTCAGCGTCAGATCCTCGCGGAGCGACAGGCTGCCGCCGATGAGATCACCCGACTCCGGGCCGCGCTTCAGGAGCGTGAGGCCTCGCTGCGCACCGCGCATGCCGAGCTTCAGCTCGCCCAGCAGGATGCCGCAGTCGCCCGCCAGGAGGCTGCAACAGCTCGTCAGGAGCCCGCCGACACCGAGGCGCTCCAGGACACCCGGCGCAAGCTGCACCGGCTCGCCGCAGACATGGCCAACCTCCGTCGCCGGCAGGGCGAGGAGCAGACCCGGGTGCGCACTGAGGCTCGGGCGGGGCTGCTGCGGGAGTTCGTCGAGATCCTCGATGGCATGGACCGCGCTCTGGCGGCCAACACCGACACGGAGAGCCCCTGGCACCAGGGCAGCGTGGCGCTCAAGCGTCAGATGATGCTGCTCCTGAGCCGGGCCGGGGTCGAGCGATTCGGCGCGGTCGGTGAGGTGTTCAGTCCACACCTCCATGAGGCCATCGGAGCCACGCCGCACAGCGATCAGCCTGTTGATCACATCGCGGCGACGGTCCAGGCCGGCTATCGGTTCGATGATGGCAGCCTCATCCGTCCCGCCCGCGTCGTCGTCTCCGCCTGACACACCAGGGGTTCTGCTCCTCTACGCCAACCCGGCGCAGACCGCCGACCCGGTGCCGCCGTATGGCATGGAGCGCATCGGGACCGCCCTGACCCGTGCGGGCTGCGACGTCACCCTGCTCTCACCGTTCATGACCGATGCTCCGGTTCGCTCGGTGGTCGCGGCCCTCGCAGAAGCGCCAGCGCTGGTCGGGGTGTCGGTGCGAAACCTCGACGATGCGTTGAGCGTGCGCAGCGAGCTGGGCGCAGGCGTCATCGACACAAACAGCACCCTCACGGCCATCCGGCCCCTCATCGCTGCGGCAGTCAAGGCGGTCGGGGTGGATCGGGTGGTGCTTGGTGGGGCGGGGATCGCGGCGGGGGGAGAGGCGGTTATCGCTGCCCTCGGGGCGCGGTGGGGGATCATCGGACCTGCAGACGACCTCGCGGCGGAGCTGGGGGCACGACTCGTCGCTGGGCAGTCTCCGCTGCCGCTGTCGGACCCCCGGATGGCCGACGCAGCGAACCCGCGCACCCGGCCGCCTCGGTTCGCCCGTGCCTTCTCCGCACCGATCGGCCCCACGACCCGCGATCCCCGGTGGCTCTCCGTGGTGGCTGCCCGGCAGTCGGCGGTCCCGGTGGAGGTGGCGACGGGCTGCGATCGGCGGTGCTGGTTCTGCATGGAGGCCCGCGCCGCAGGTCAGCGGGTCTACCCCCGACCCGTCCCGGCAGTGGTCGCGGAGGTAGATGCCCTCATCGCGGCGGGGGTGGAGACGGTGTGGCTGTCGGCCAGCGAGCTGAACGTGCCCGACGATGCCCACGCCATCGCGGTGCTGCGCGCCCTGTCGGGTCGGGACGTCACCCTGCGCTTCTTCCTCCAGGCCGCCCCGATCTCCCCAGCCCTGCTCGATGCCATCGAGGACTGTGGGATCGATCCGGCCACCGTGCCCATCGAGGCTGGACACCTCGACGATCGCATCCTTCGAGCGGGCGGGGGACCGGCGAACCGCAGCCACCTCGACGCGCTGGTCGGGCGCTGGGTGGCCCGGGGGTATTCGAGCCTCTCGCTGTCGGTCATCTTCGGTGCCCACCCCCTGGAGACCGAGCAGACCCTTGAGGCCGCGACGTCCGCCGCCCGGCAGATCGACGCCGCGCTGCCGGAGGGGCTGTCGCTGTCGTACTCTTGCGGTGCGCGGGTCTATGCCCGAAGCCCGCTGGCCGACTGGATCCGCGCCCACCCCGAAGAGGCGGCTCCCGACCTCTATGGGGCGGTCGGGGAGGGCGACTTCGCAGCACCGGTGGTGTTCTGCCGACCGCTGGCCCCCCGGCGCATGCTGGCGCGGGTGAAGGGGGCGCTGTGGGGGATGCGCGGGGACAGCGGGCCGCTGAACACCGAGCTGGCCGAGACCGGCTCGACTGAGGCCGCGATCAACCACAGCCTTTGGCAGTGGGCGGAGGGGGAGCGTGCTGCGGCCCTGACTGGACTCGCGGATGCCCTCGCACAGGACCCGGACCACCTCGCCGCCCTCAGCCAGCAGGCCCGGCTGCTGCATGCCGACGGGCAGCGTGATGCGACGCGGGCGGTGCTGAGTCGGCTGCTGGAGGTGATGCCGCAAGACGATCCCCGACACGGGGAGATCAGCGCGGCCCTGTCGCGGTGGTGAGCGCCCACTGGAGCGCCTCGACGACGGCGTCCGGGGAGGCGTGGAGGCGGCCGGGCAGGATGGTCAGCGGGCGGACGGGGTGGCCGGCGGACTGTGCGGCGGCGGTGATTCGGGTGGCGTGCTGGAGGTCGCCGTCGTGGATGTGGTCCCGGGCGGCCTGGACCCGGGCGTAGGGCACCCCCAGGTCACCGATCAGCGCCCGGGGCTCCCAGCCAGCCCAGTCCGCCTCCCGCCAGGGGTCGAGGTCTGCCAGCTCGTTGCCGCCCGGGGGCACAATCGACCAGCGATCCGCCGGTCCCTCGCAGTCCACCAGGGCATCCGGTCGATCTCCCGCTGCTGCTGCACGCAGGATCGGCACCACCCCTGCAGACCAGCTCATCGCGATCACAGCCACCCCCTCCTCTCGCGCGACGGACAGCACCGCCTGCCAGTCCCGGGTGTGGGCCGGATGGCCCGGCGCGAGGGGATGGTCTCCCCGCCAGCCGGGGATGCGTCGAGGCGGCGGACTGCCCCCGGTCCC
>JBLHNG010000372.1:0-8489 GCA_047621685.1 Myxococcota bacterium
CTCGATGGCCCGCTCAGCGCCTGAAGCTGCGGGCTCAGGGATGTCGGTCTTCACCTCATACGACAGCGCCCCCGACGGACAGGTCCCGATCACCCGCATGATCTCCGCAGCCGCCTCCGCATCCCCGCCCTCTTCCCGAGCCCGCAGCGCCTTCAGCGGCTTGCAGTAGTAGACGTGCATGCAGGCATCAGCATTAAAGAACGTGCGCAGGGTCTGCCCCTCCCAGACCTGGACATTCCCATCGGGAGCCTTCTCACAGGCCCCGGAAAAGCCAGCACTCTTGTGGGTTCCATCACAGAACGGCGCCCGGCTGCTGTCACCGCAGCGACAGAGGTACACATCGCCCGAGACCTCCTGGGCCTCACCGCAGAAGCTCACCCCCTCAGCACCGCTGATCTTGATCGGGCCATCAGGGATCACAAAGATGTTCATCGCGTCAGACATGTTCAGCTCCTGCTTCAACCGCAGTATTCCACAGTCCACGCCGCCCGAAAACCGCGACCATTAACGATCCCGCGCTCCCAGGCACCTCCGAGCAGCCGTCTGCTTACTGAGAGGTCACGATGTTCGAGGGGATCACCGCACCACGCCGCAACACCCGCCATCGCAAGAGCGCCATGGCGCTGGCGCTGCTGCTCAACTTCAGCGGGGTCGGCTCGCTGCTGACGCTGGGCGATGTGCAGAGCATCATCGAGAACGTCGAGGACACCCCGCTCATTGAGGTCGTCTTCGCCCCGGCCCCCGCACCTGCCGCCCCGCCCGCTGCGGCATTCTCACCGCCGAGCGCCCCGAAGCAGGCGATCAAGCCCCCGAAGGATCGGATAATTGAGGAGCCGGCCGAGCCCACCGAGCCAGACGACGTCGTCGACCCCACCCCGACCGACACACCCGAGCACACCGGCGATCCGATCGCTGCAGTCGGGCTCACCGACGGCCCCGAGAGCCCGGGAGGCTGTCCCCCCGGGATGGTCTGCGACGGCGAGCCGGATGCCCCGGGTGCTGGCTGTCCGCCTGGAGAGGCCTGCGAAGAGAGCCCGATGATGTTCGTCACCGCCACCGACATCCAGCCCAGGCGACGGGTCCGCCCGAACTACCCCGCCGCCGCCAAGGCGCTCAACATCGCTGAGGCCCGCTGCCTGGTGCGGTTCGTGGTCGACGACAAGGGACGCCCGACCGATGTCGCGGTCCTCGGATGCCCCAACGTCTTCCACGATGAAGTCCTCAAGGCCGCCTGGCAGTGGAAGTTCTACCCGGTGCGCAGCAGCACAGGCGTGAAGTCCGCCGCCACCTTCACCCTGGCCCTCAACTTCCGGCTGAACTGAGCACACACCGGCATCGTGCATCGGACTGAAATCCTGGCACGGTATCATCGTTCCATGAACGAATTCGACGACGTGGTCTTCTTCAGCCCCGGCTCCGTCATCCAGCGCAGTCTCTCCATCCTGCTCGGTGAGCTGCCGGTCTTTCTGCTGCTGACTGCGATGGTGTATGCACCGTTCATCGGGCTGTCGGTGGCCGGATCCATGCTCGACAGCAGCTCCATGGCCACCTCCCTGGTGGCGTCTGGCTACCTCATCTCGCTGGTCTGCCAGCCCCTGGCGACCGCCGCGCTGATCCACGGGGTCTTCCGGCGACTCCGGGGAGAGCGCGCCAGCCTCGGCGACAGCCTCCAGACCATGACCTCCCGGCTCTTCCCGGTCATCGGGTTCTCGCTGCTCTCCAGCCTGATCATTGGCATTGGCTACATGCTCTGCATCATCCCCGGCATCATCATGTCGTGCCTGATGTACGTCGGGCTGCCAGCAGTCGTGGTCGAGAACCGCGGCCCCATTGAGGCGATCCGGCGAAGCGATGGGCTGACCGAGGGCTTCCGCTGGGGCATCTTCGGCCTGCTTTTTGTCATCGGCCTGAGCCAGCTCGTGCTGCAGTGGGGGCTGACGATGGCGCTTGGTATGCTGGACTTCAGCACGCTGTTCAGCGACGTGATGGTCACAGTCTGGGTCAGCCAGATCATGCTGTACATCCTCCAGATCGCCACCACCGCCCTGTCCGGTGTGTTCGTCGCCGTCGCCTACCACGACCTCCGGGTCAGCCGCGACGGCATCGACTCCGGCGACCTCGTCTCAGTGTTCGACTGACCCAATGACCGCCCTCCTCCTCTTCCTGCTCCCCGCCCTCGCCGGGGATCCGCTGTCGGGCAGCACCGCCGAGGTGTTGGAGGATCCGGACTACCAGACCGAGCTGCCGCTGCCGGGGGGATCAGGCTCGGGAGGGAAGAAAGCCGAGGAGTGCGACAGCAGCGGAGGCGGCAGCAGCGGGAATTGCGCCGGGGGTTCTGGAGGAGGAACCGGTTCAGGATCCGGAGGCGGGAGCGGGAGCGGTGGGAACGGCGGGTCCAGTGGGAACGGAGGATCCGGCGGAGGCAGCGGAAGCATCAGCGGTGATGTCTCCATTCGCCCTGGAAACGGTGAGAGTGGCGGTGGGTCTGGCTCAGGATCCGGCGGAGAGCCTGGAGGCAGCAACGGCAACGGGAATGGCTTCGGTGGTTCTGGCGGTGAGTCTGGCGGGGGCAGCTCCGGCGAGGGCGGCAGCGGATCCGGTGGCCAGGGCGAGGGCTCCGATGGCACCACCAACGGCACCGGCTCCGGCACTGGCTCCGGCGATCAGACCGCCGACAGCACCCCGACTCCCACCACACCGCCACCCCCTCCGACACCGCCAGAGCCCGAGGAGCCCGCGGAGATCCCTCCGCCGGTCACCCCCGATCCGCCCGCGATCCAGTCGCTGATGATGGTCCTGCTCGCCATCCTCGGCGCCTTGCTGCTCGCCGGGATCATCCGGGCGGTGCTCGCCCGACGCCAGCACGCCGGTCCGCGCGGTGAGATCGCCCCGGAAGACGCCGAGATTCTCGCCGCCATCCCCGAGCCCCGAGCCGCCCCGGAGGTCCTCGCCGAGGAGCTGCACTACGGAGAGGCGGTGCACGCCATGCTCCTGCTCGCCCTGCGCGACCTCGCCCGACGCGGCGGCATCCTCGCCCAACACAGCTCGACCAGCCGGGAGATGCTCAACCACGCTCCCCTCACCCCGCAGCCAAAGGAGCACCTCGGCGTGCTGGTGTCTGCGGTGGAGCTGTGGTGGTTCGGGGGCCGGGAGCTGACCCGGACGGAGTATGAGCGCTGCTCGGTGGCCTGGACTGCGCTGAAGCCCGCGCTGACGGAAGACACATGAGCACCCGTCGGGCCTCCGCAGACCTCTTCGAGGGAAAGACCGCCCGGCGGCTGGTGGCGGTCTTCGGGATCGCGGTCGCGGTGACCCTCTACTTCTCGCTCACCGTCGAGGAGCCCAGCCCCTCCACCGCACTCCCCAGCGCCTACAGTCGCTCTGCGTTGGGCTATGAGGCGCTGTCGGAGGCGCTCTCAGAGTCCGGAATGCGGGTGCTCGTCAGCCGGTGGCGCTCGGGTCGACGGGCCGCGCCAGATGTACCGGTCCTGCTCCTGGAGCCCCTGCCCGAGCACATCGAGGAGCTGACCGACGCGCTGTCCGAAGCCGAGGGAAGCGGTGCTGCGGTGGTCATCGGCCTGCCGAAGTGGTGGGGAGAGACCACCTGGAACGGCTGGATGCGCACCGTCGCCCTCGCCCCGACCGCCGAGCCCGCCGCAGTGCTCTCGGTGATCGCCGGGGAGAGCCTGCCAGAGTCCGCAGTCTACCGGGTGGAGGAAGACACCTCTGTCTCCTGCACCTCCGCCCTGGGAAGCGCTGACATCCCCCACAGCCTCCAGCTCATCGACCCCGGCGCCGCCAGCTTCCTCTCCCCGGTCATCCAGTGCGGCGGGGGCATCCTGGTCGGAAAGGCCCGCTACGGCAGCAGCGGGGTGGCCTGGGTGGTGTCTGACCCGGACTTCTGGAACACCCACGGACTCGCGAAGCCGGACAACCCGCCGCTGGCTGAGGCGCTGCTGCGGAAGGGGCTGGGCGCCCGGGGCGTGATCATCGACGAGACCATCCACGGCTTCGAGCACCCTCCCTCGATCTGGCAGGAACTGACAACCTTCCCGCTGAGCCTGTTCTCCGCCCACCTCGCCGGCCTGTTCCTGCTCTCCGTCCTCGCCGCTGCCGTGCGGTTCGGCGCCCCCCGCACCCTGCCCCCGCGCGTCCCCCCCGGCAAAGGTGCGCTCATCGAGAACACCGCCCGGCTGATGGACATGGGCGGCTTCCGGGCGACCACGGTGCAGCAGTACTTCGACGCCACCATCCGCCGACTCTCCGAGGCGCTCTCACTGCCAAATGGGCTGAGCCGGGCCGAGCAGGTCGATCGCATTGAGCAGCACTGCACCGCGCGCGGCCTGTCTGCCCGCCCCACACAGCTCGCCAAGACCATCGCCGCCCTCCCCCAGAATTGCAGCCCCCGCCGCGCCCTCGCGCTGGCCCATCGCATCCGCGCCCTGCGCGCTGAGCTGAAGACCCTCCCCCGGAGTCCCCATGCAGGTTGAGAACATCCAACAGACCGTGGCCGCCCTGCGCGCCTGGATCCGACAGGTCGTCGTCGGACAGACCGGGGTGGTCGACGGGCTGCTCATCGCCCTGCTCGCGGAGGGCCACGTCCTGCTCGAAGGGCCGCCGGGCACCGCCAAGACCCTCCTGGCTCGTACCTTCTCACGGTGCCTGTCCCTGGACTTCTCGCGCATCCAGTTCACCCCCGACCTCATGCCCGGCGATGTGCTCGGCACCAGCCTGTTTAACTTTCAGACCTCTGCGTTCACCTTGACCAAGGGGCCGATCTTCACCGACTTCCTGCTGGCCGATGAGATCAACCGCACCCCGCCCAAGACTCAGTCCGCCCTGCTCCAGGCAATGCAGGAGCGCATCGTGACCATCGACGGGGTCACCCACACTCTCTCGCCGGGCTTCATGGTCATCGCGACCCAGAATCCCATCGAGCACGAGGGCACCTACCCCCTCCCCGAGGCCCAGCTCGACCGCTTCCTGCTCAAGATCGACGTGCCCTACCCCTCCCGGGAGGAGGAGCGGGCGATCGTGAAGCTGCACGGCAACCGCAGCGCGATGCCGAACATCGATGACTTCGAGATCAAGCCGGTCACCGACCTCGCCGGGCTGATGGAGATGCGGGAGGTCATCCGCACGATCCGGCTGTCTGACGCGCTGATCGACTACGTCGTCGACCTCATCCGGGCGACCCGCAGCCACCCCTCGGTCATCAACGGCGCCTCTCCCCGCGCGGCCAACATGCTCGCCACCGCCGCCCGCGCCCAGGCCGCCCTGTGTGGCCGGGACTTCGTCATCCCCGACGACATCAAGCGCCTCGTGCCCTCGGTGCTGCGCCACCGCATCATGCTCTCGCCGGGGGCGGAGGTCGAAGGCTCGACCCCCAACCAGGTCCTCGACAGCATCCTCCAGTCCATCCCCGCTCCCCGCTAAATGCTCCAGCCCACCCCCCTCAACCTGCGCCTGCTGGCGATCGGGCTGCCGCTGTCGCTGCTGCCGGCGATCCTCGACGTGCGGCTGTGGCCGGTGTGGGTGGTGGCGGTGGGGATCTGGGCACTGCTGACCGGGCTCGACGCGATCCTGCTCCCCCGAACCAGCGAGCTGCGCTGGTCGCTCACCCTCCCGCCGAGCCTCTACATCGGCCGGGAGCAGCCGGCAGTCCTCCAGGTCGACGGGGTGGCAGACGGCCGGGCCGAGGCGATGCTGGACCTCTCTGAGGAGGCCGCGCCCACCGAGCCCACCGCGTTTCTGGGCAGCACCTCCACCCTCACCCTCCGCCCCACCCGGCGCGGCACCCTCACCATCTCGCAAGCCTGGGTCCGTCGCACCGGTCCGCTGGGGCTGATGCGGCGGATCTCTACGCTCCCCATCGATCGAGAGCTGGTCGTGGTGCCCGACGCCCCGAGGGTCCAGGCCGAGGCGCTGCGGTTCTTCGGCGGACGCAGCCACACCGGGGTGAAGGTCGAGAAGTTCGTCGGGGACGGCTCGGAGTTCGACTCGCTTCGGGAGTTCCTGCCCGGCATGGATCGGCGGACCATCGACTGGAAGGCCTCCGCCCGACACGTCCGGCTGCTCGCTCGGGAGCACCGGGCTGAGCGCAACCACCAGATCATCATCGCCGCGGACACCGGCCGCCTCATGGCCGAGCCCCTCGACGGCATCCCACGCCTCGACCACGCCGTGCACGCCGCGCTGCTGATGGCCTGGGTCAGCCTCCGCCACGGCGATCGGGTCGGCCTGTTCGCCTTCGACGATGCTCCCCGCGGCTTCGCGCTGCCCCGGAGCGGTCGGGCGGCGTTTGGTGGGCTGCTCTCCCTGTGCGCCGGGCTGGCCTACCGGGAGGCCGAGACCAACTTCACCCTCGGCCTCACCGACTTGATGACCCGACTGAGGCGGCGCTCCCTGGTTGTGGTGCTCACCGACTTCGCCGACACCGTCACCGCAGAGCTGATGGTCGACAACCTCGGCCGCCTCGCCCGACGACACCTCGTCATCTTCGTCGCCCTGTCCGACCCGCTGCTGCTGCGGCTGGCGAGCGGAGAGCTGGGTGAGATGGCCGATGTGGAGCGCGCGGTGGTCGCGGAGTCACTGCTGAGCGATCGGGAGGTCGTGCTGGCACGGCTGCGGCGGATGGGGGTCCTGGTGGTCGATGCGCCTCCGGGTCGGGTCGGTCCTGCGCTGGTCAATCGCTACCTCGACATCGCGCGGCGGGAGCGCATATGAGCGACTTCAAGCTCCGATCCTTCCAATTTCGCAAGGAGCGCGAGTCTCACTGGACCGAGCTGGAGCACCTGCTGAGCCGGGTCAACTCCCGAGGCCTCAGCAGCCTCGACGCTGAGGACCTCCACCGCCTGCCGGTGCTCTACCGCAGCGCGCTGTCCTCCCTGTCCGTCGCCCGCTCGATCTCGCTGGACCGCAACCTCCTGGACTACCTTGAGGCCCTGTGCGCCCGGTCGTATGTGGTGGTCTACGGCGCCAAGCGGCGACTGCGCACGCTGCTGTGGGCGTTCGTCACCCGCACCTTCCCCGTCGCGCTGCGGGGCATGGCAGTCGAGCTTGCTGCGGCGATCGGGCTGCTGGCGCTGGGATGCGCTGCTGGCTTCATGCTGACGGAGGCCGAGCCGGAGCGGTTCTACAGCTTCGTCGATGCCGGGCTGGCCGGTGGGCGGGGTCCGACCGCGTCCTGTGAGGTCATGCAGGCCGGGCTGTACGACGGCGGCACCCTCGCCAGCGCGCTGACCCCGTTCGCCGCGTTTTTGTTCTCCCACAACGCCCGCATCGGCCTGATGTGCTTCGCGCTCGGCTTCGCTGCCGGGGTGCCGACCGCGCTGCTGCTGTTCACCAACGGCCTCATGCTCGGGGCGTTCGCCTCGGTCTTTCACCAGTGCGGGCTGGACTACAGCTTCTGGGGCTGGGTGCTGCCCCACGGGGTCACCGAGCTGCTGGCGATCTGCCTGTGCGGGGCTGCGGGACTGCGGCTGGGTCGCGGGGTCATCAACCCGGGCCGCAGCCGCCGCCGAGACGCCCTCGCCCGCGCCGGTCGACAGGCTGCGGTGGTGGCGCTGGGCAGCGTGGGGCTGTTCTTCATCGCCGGGGGCATCGAGGGGATGTTCCGCCAGCTGGTCACCGACGACCTCATCCGCTGGAACGTCGCGTTCTCCTCGATGGTGGTTTGGCTGCTGTACTTCGGCTTCGTCGGCCGGTCTTCGGGGGCTGCCACATGAGCGACAGCCCTGGACGACGCAGCCGTCGACTCATCGAGCTGGTCACCCCCGAGCACGTCCCGGTGCGCATGGAGCTGGGCGACCTCTCCGCCCGTGCTGCCGCCCTGCTGATCGACGGCGCACTCATCCTCGCGGCGGTGGTGGCAGTCTGGATGGTCTCCTGGTTCCTCCTGCCCGGTGCGGACATCGCCGAGGCCGTCGCGATCGTCTCCAGCTTCTTCCTGCGCAGCTTCTACTTCGCCGGGCTGGAGCTGCGTCTCCAGGGGCAGACGGTGGGCAAGAAGGTGCTGGGGCTCCAGGTCGTCTCCCGAGACGGCGGGCCGCTGACCGCAGAGATGGTGGTTGCCCGCAACCTCACCCGGGAGCTGGAGCTGTTCGTCCCGCTGCTCATCCTGCTGGAGCCCGCCGCGCTGGGTGATCTCCCTGGCATTGCCCAGCTCGGCACCTTCGTCTGGATGAGCATCCTGCTGATCCTGCCCGCGCTCAACCACCACCGCGCCCGGGTCGGTGACTTGCTGGGCGGCACGATGGTGGTGCGTACTCCGAAGAGCACCCTGCTGCGCGATCTCATCGAGCGAGATCGCCCCACTGGCTACACGTTCACCGCTGAGCAGCTCGACCTCTATGGGATCAAGGAGCTTCAGGTGCTGGAGACGATCCTGAGGGATCGCACCCATGATGAGGTGCTGCTTGATGATGTCGCGAGCCGGATCTGCCTGAAGCTGGAGATTGTGGACGAGGTGAAGTCCAGGGCCTTTCTGG
>JBLHNG010000373.1:0-8419 GCA_047621685.1 Myxococcota bacterium
CCCCACCGCCTCGCGGATGATCGGCAGACGGGTCATGCCGCCGACCAACAGCACCTCGTCGATCTGGGTCGCGGTGAGCTGGGCCTGCTTCAGGGCGTCGTCCACCACCAGGAAGGTCCGCTGAATGAGCGGCATCACCAGCCGGCTGAGCAGACTGCGATCGATCTGGGTGAACAGGTGGATCGGCTGGCCGGATTCGTCTCGGGCGAGGTTGGGAACCCGGATCTCAGCGGTGGTGGCACTGGCGAGCTGACGCTTGGCCTGCTCGGCGGCCTCGCGGATCTTGGTGCGGGCGACGTGACGGGTGGAGAGGTCGATCCCGTTGTTCCGGCGCAGGGTGGCCAGGAGGTGCTCAGCGATCGCGGTGTCGAAGTCGTCGCCGCCGAGGAAGGTGTCTCCGGCGGTGGAGACGACCTCGAAGAAGTCGTCGTCGATGCGGAGGAGGGAGATGTCGAAGGTTCCACCCCCGAGGTCGTAGATCGCGACGTGCTGGCGCTTGCCCTTGCGGTATCCATAGGCGAGGGCCGCGGCGGTGGGCTCGTTGATGATGCGCAGGCACTCCAGACCGGCGATGGTGGCGGCATCCCGGGTGGCCTGACGCTGCTGATCGTTGAAGTAGGCCGGCACGGTGATCACGGCCTTGTCGACGGTGTCGCCCAGGGCTTCCTCAGCGATCTGCTTCATGTGGCGGAGGACGTGAGCGGAGACCTCGGGGACTGCGTAGACCTTGCCCTGTACACGGACCCGGGCGTCCTGGTTGGGACCCTCGGCGATACCCCAGGCCACCATTGCCCGCATGCGCTCGACCTCCACGGAGTCGAACCGCCGACCCATCAGCCGCTTGACGCTGGAGACGGTGTTCTCGGGGGCGTAGGTGAGCTGCTGCCGAGCGCGGTGGCCGACGACGCTGCTCTCGCCATAGCCAAAGGCGACCACGGAGGGGTGGACCGTGTTGCCCTTGACATCCGCGAGGATGCGGGGCTCGCCATCTTGAAAGAAGGCAACGACGGAGTTCGAGGTACCGAGATCAATTCCAACCGCGAGGCCCACGTCTACTCCAACACACCGGGGAAGGTCATCACGATATCAACCCCGACAGCACCCGGGCCATCTCCGCATGGATTTGACCGTTGGAAGCGAGCACCCGGGGGCGGTCGATGTCGAGGGGTCCGCCAGACATGTCGGTGACGGTGCCGCCGGCCTCAGCCACCAGGAGCACCCCCGCAGAGACGTCCCATGGCGACAGCCCGAGCTCCCAGAACCCGTCCGCCCGACCCGCAGCAATGTGGGCAAAGTCCAGCGCTGCCGACCCGGCGCGTCGGATGCCGCGACACCGCTCCAGGAACGCCTGGACGATGCGGAGGTACTCAGCGGCGCGCTGCTGGCGGTCGTAGGGGAAGCCGGTCAGCAGGAGGGCGTGACCGAGGTCGGACTCGGTGGAGACCCGAATCGGGGTCCCGTTGCAGGCCGCGCCGCCGCCACGGGTGGCGGTGTAGAGGTGGTCGCGGAGGGGATCATAGATGCAGCCGACCTCCATCACACCGTCGACCTGGAGACCGATGGAGACGGCATAGGCGGGGAAGCCGTGCACGAAGTTGGTGGTGCCATCCAGCGGATCGACGATCCAGCGGGTGGCCGCGGCTCGGGCACCGCCGCCCTCCTCGGCCAGCACGGCGATGTCTGGGGTGCGCTCGGCGAGCACTGCGCGAATTGCGGCCTCTGCGGCGAGGTCGATCCGGGTGACCAGATCGATGGCGCCCTTGTGAGACACCCGGGCACCACCAGCGAAGCCCCCGGGGAGGGTCGGCGCGCTGATGCCGTTGCCGGCGGCACCCTGGATGATCGCACCAGCAGCACGAGCAGCAGCGACCGCGACCGCGATCACTGGCAGCTCACCGAGCCGCCGGACTCCGTGCAGGTGATGGTGCCCGTGGCGCTGGCCTGGAACACGCCACGGACATCGCCGATGTCGATCCGACAGGTGGTGACCGTCTCAAAGCTCATCCGGGTGGAGCCAACGAAGGTGCGCTGCTGACCGTCGCCGCAGCGCAGCGTGGCCTCCGAGCCCTGAGAGACAACCTTGACGGTCATCGGGCCACCAGTGGGCTCCGGCGGGGGCGGCTCCGGCGGGGGCGGACGGGAGGTCGAGCCATTGGAGCTTGATGAGCCGGAGCTGCTCGGCGGGGGACGGGTCGGCGGGGGCTTCTCGGGAGGAGGTTCCTCGGGTGGGGGCTCCTCGGGAGGCAGCTCCTCGGGAGGCAGCTCCTCGGGTGCAGCAGTGTCTGCCTCCACCTCGGGGACATCCACCGTGTTCGGCGTGACGATGTCAGTGCCCACCGGCTCAGTGGTCTCCTCCGCGGTCAGGTAGAGGAACGCACCGATCGCACCGCCACCGGCACAGACCAGGAACAGCACCGCGCTGAGGGCGAGCACGACCTTGATCAGACCGCCGCCACCGCTGGACTCAGGCTCAGGGGCCGCAGTGACCGGCTGACGCGGTGCACCGCCAGCAGTGGCGATGGGGCCCTGGATGTTGAACGGCGGACGCGGCGGAGGCGCCTGGGGCTCGGGCTCGGGACGAGGAGGCTGGACTCGGGGAGGCTCGATGTAGGGAGCAGGCTCCGGCTCCGGCTCCGGACGAGGCGCTGCGCGTAACGGCGGTGGACGCGGTGGGGCGGGTGGCTCGAGGTTGCGCGGCGGCTCGGGGAGGTTGACCGGCGAGACGGAGTCCGGACCCGGGAGGGGTGCGACGGAGGGACGATGGGGCTCTCCGGTCGGTGACCAGACCTGACGGCGAGGCGGGGTGCCCTCATCGTCTTCGTCGTCCGCCAGCAGTGCGGCGATGCGCTCCTTGGACCAGAACGCCGTGCTCTCACCCTTCGCGCTGGCTGCCACCCGGAAGCCACCGGTGCCGCTCATCGGATCGTTGAGGCTGGTCGGCCCCCCGAGGTCCTCCTCGACCGTCTCCGTGGGTGTGCTCCGTCCGCCAGACACCCGGCCCATGCGCTGGGCGGCCCAGGTGGTCAGGTCCGGGGGATCGAGCTGGGTGACGACCTCATAGAAGATGTTGGCGACATCGAGGGGATGGGGCCGCTCGCCGGGCTCAAAGGAGAGCATCGAGCAGATGAAGCGGAGGACGTCGTCGAACCACTTCCGGTCCTTGATCGAGACCCAGTCCACTCCGAGCAGCCGGTCGACAATGACCTGATCGTGCTCGTCGCGCTGCCGGGGGATCACCCCGAAGGCCTCTGCGGTCAGCATCGCGTGCAGGAGCAGGCCCATGCCGTAGGTGTCCGTCGTGATTCCGACCGGAGCACCTTCTGGTGCACGACCGCCGCGACGGGGCTGGCCGAAGCCCTCGACCGCCACCGCACCCGCGCCGTCGATCTTCACCACGCCAGGCTTGAGATCGCCGTGGGTGGCACCGTCTTCCTCTGCGATGGTGAGGATGTCGGAGACGCTTCCGATCAGCTCTAAGGCAACCCGGTGGGGAAGTGGGCCTTGATCGAGGAGATCGGAGAGCGGCACCCCCGGCGCCTCACCCTTCTCGGTGAGGAGCTGACCTTCGGTCCCAGGCTCTCGGAGATAGTAAAAACTCACAGGGATTGATACCACGTGCCGACGAGAGCGTCTGCCAGAAGGAAAACGGGCCGGAGCAACCTGCCCCGGCCCGTCTGGACTATCCCGCGAGGGACGTGTCTTCGTCGTTTCTGCTCTTAGTAATCGCAGTCGCCCTGGACAGCGTAGGCAACCTCGATGATCGAGCCACCCTCGGGGATGTTGTCGTTGTCGAAGACGACGAGGTTGCCATCGGACTCGTACTTCCAGCCCACGACGGTCTGGGTGGAGTCGATG
The DNA here is from genome assembly GCA_047621685.1 of Myxococcota bacterium. Taxonomy (GTDB): domain Bacteria; phylum Myxococcota_A; class UBA796; order UBA796; family UBA796; genus JAQXDW01. The sequence continues at coordinate 3,856 of JBLHNG010000373.1, forward strand.
GCGACCACGATGGTCTCGGGCACCGGGTAATCGGACAGCTCGAAGGTGTTGAGGTCCGCAGCGGAGTTCTCAGCCAGCTCCTGGAGGTGAGCACCCCAGTCGGTCGCACAGATGGAGAGGAACGCGCCGCCGGTTGCCACGGTGGCCTCGTAGAAGCCGGTGTAGGGCTCTGCGGTCGCGCAGCCGCCGGGGTAGTCACCACCGATGGCGTGCATGACGACATCGTCCGGGTCATCCTTGAGGTCCTGGAAGTAGCCGACGTAGTAGCTGTAGCTGTAGCTGCTCTGCTCGGGCTCATCAGAGACACCGATGAGGTTGAGCTTGGCCTCGTCGCGGAGCCACTCGCCGTTCGCGCTGACACCCTGCTGGAGGAGGGTGAACGCCATCTCGGTGTAGCCGCCCTCGTTGGCGGAGAGCATCTCCTGGACGATGCTGACAGCGTCGTCGGCGTTGTCCGTGTCGATGTAGGGCTCGCCGCCGTAGACTGCGCCGGAGTCCTGGACGAGGACCGCGACCCGGAAGTCTGCGCTCAGGCTCTCAAGGGTCGAGGTGTAGGCTGCGAAGTTGGACTGCACGTTGGCGAGGTCATCGCCCATGGAGCAGGACTTGTCCGCGGCGAACAGGATGTCGGTGGCGGCCTGGAGAGGCTGCTCGAAGATGTCGGTGTTCTCACCGTACAGCTCGCCCTCGCCGTCCTGCTGTGCGAGCACTTCGGGGGTGAAGGGGTCGTTGGACTCGACGAAGAGGTAGGCGGTATCCGGGAACTCATCGAGGGGGTAGTACTCGACGTAGACCTGTGCGGACTCACCGGGAGCGAGGGTCCAGGGCAGCGGGCCGTTGATCTGTGCGGACTCACCGGACTCGAAGCTGAAGTCGATCGAGCCGCTGTTGAACGAGAAGCCGTCGATCACGAGGTCGTCGCGGCCGACGTTGCGGATCTCGACATCCTGGAGGGTCTCGCAGCCGATGAAGATCGTGCCGAAGTCGTAGGTCTCCGGGGTGATGTCGATGTCGGGCGCGATGCCGTCACCGATGACCGAGATCTCGGTGGAGGGCTCGTCGGGGTCGTTGGACTCGACGATGACCGACGCGGTGTTGGTGGCGTCGGTGGTCGGGGTGTAGGTGATCGAGAACTGGGCGGAGCCCTCAGCCTGGATCAGGGTCGAGGAGATGGCAGAGACGGTGTAGACCGACAGGTCATCGCCAGAGATGTAGAGGTCCTCGACCTGGAGGTCACCGAGTCCGTAGTTGAAGCAGGTGACGATCTGGCTGGCGATCTCGTTGTCGATGACCTTCAGCTCGCCGAAGTCGACGGTGCCAGGGGTGCACTCGATGTCCGGGTCCTCACCATCACCGAAGTCGCCATCGCCGCTTCCGACGTTGACCAGATCGAAGTCGCTACAGCCAAACATCAGCGCAAAGAGAGGGAGAATTCGATTCATGGGGGTGACTCCTGGAATTCGTGATCGTGGTGTCTGTTCTCAACATGGGCTGAGGACATCGATACATCACGTCGTAGGTTGTTGTGGCCGGAAGTGTGACAGAGATTCTCAACACGCTCCAGAAAATTACCTGTGCAGCCCTCTCTTGATCCGCACAGACCTCAGCGGACGGTGGTTCCCGGGGTCGCGCCCTCGGGAATCGACGCCAGGCCGATGACCTCTCGGCCGCCTGCTGCCAGAAGCATCCCCTCACTCATCACCCCGCGCAGCTCGGCGGGCTTGAGGTTGGCGACCACGATCACCGTCTTGCCGACGAGGGACTCGGGGGTGTAGAGGCTGGCGATTCCAGCGACGATCTGGCGCGGCTTCGGCTCGCCGATGTTGACCTGGAGCACCAGCAGGCGCTCGGCATCGGGGTGGGTCTCGGCGGAGAGGACGTGGCCGACTTTGAGCTGGACCTTTGCGAAGTCCGCGATGTCGATGGGCTCGATCACCTTCTTTTTCTTCTTTTTCTTCTTCGCGGGCTTGGCCGGAGCGGCATCCTCGGCGGCCTGACGGGCGGCGAGGATCGAGTCTGGCAGCTTCTGCATCCGGGGGAACAGCGGCTCACCGAGGGTCAGGGTGGCACCGTCGATGAGACCGTCGAGGGAGTCGAGGTGCGCAAAGCGGACTGCTGGCAGGCCGAGCTTGTTGAGCATCTCGGCGGACTTCTCCGGCATCACCGGGCTGGTGAGGACCGCAGCGATCCGGCAGATCTCCAGGGCACGGCGCATCACGCCGCCGAGGCGGACGGTGTCCCCTTCGCGATTGAGCTTCCAGGGCTCCTCGCTGTCGACGTACTTGTTGCCCGCGCGAACGAGGCCCCAGAGGGTCTCAAAGGCGACCGAGAACTGAAGCGCCTCAAGCTGCTCGCTGTACTCGATGAAGGTGCGCTGTGCGAGGGCGGTCAGCTCATTGTCACGCTCGGTGGGTGCATCCAGCGGCGGCACCACACCCCCGCACCACTTGGCGATCATCGACAGGGAGCGGTGGCCGAGGTTGCCGTAGTCGTTGGCGAGGTCGGCGTTGAACCGGCCCATGAAGTCGTCATGGGCGAAGTTACCGTCGCCGCCAAACGGGATCTGCTTGAGCAGGAAGTAGCGGACCGGCTCTCGACCATAGGCCTCGATGAGGAGGTTGGGATCGACGACGTTGCCGAGGCTCTTGCTCATCTTCGTGCCCTCGACCGTCCACCAGCCGTGGGCGTAGAGGCACTGCGTGGGGGGCAGACCGAGGGCGAAGAGCATGGTGGACCAGTACACACCGTGGGTCGCGAGGATGTCCTTGCCGATGATCTGGTAGGTCGCCGGCCAGCGATCCATGGTGCTCTTCGCCGGATCGGGGTGGTAGCCGATGGCGGTGATGTAGTTGAGCAGCGCGTCGAACCAGACGTAGGTGACGTACTCGGCGTCAAACGGCAGCTCGATGCCCCAGGGGAGTCGGGTCTTTGGCCGGGAGATGCAGAGGCTGCCGACATCCTGGCGCAGGTAGCCCTCGATCTCAGCGCGCCGGGAGTCGGGGCGGAGGAAGTCGGGGTGGTCGGTGATCCACTGCCGGAGCTGGTCGGCGTACTTCCCCATCTTGAAGAAGTAATTGCGCTCCTTGAGCCAGTGAACGGGCAGGCCGGTGTCTGGGCACTTGCCGTCGATGAGGTCCTTCTCGGTCCAGAACCGCTCCGCAGAGGTGGAGTACCAGCCCTCGTAGTTGTCGGCGTAGATGTCGCCGCGCTCGTAGAGCATCGCCAGGACAGCCTGGACGACCGAGGTGTGGCGCGTCTCGGTGGTCCGGATGAAGTCGTCGTTGGTGATGGCGAACTGTTCCCAGAGGTTCTGGAACGGCTTCACCATGTCGTCGGCGTGCTCCTTTGGGGTCATTCCCCGCTTTTCAGCAGCCTCATACACCTTCTGACCGTGCTCATCGGTGCCGGTCAGGAAGTGAACATCATCGCCCTTCAGCCGGTGCCAGCGGGCAATGACATCTGCGGCAATGGTGGTGTAGGCGTGGCCGATGTGGGGCTTGTCGTTGACGTAGTACAGCGGAGTGGTGACATAGAAGCGGGACACGGCGGTACCCTCGGCGGGGGTTGGTCTGGATGCGCGGGCTATCCCATCGCTCGACCGACCGCACTCCAGCCCCGGGCAGGATAGGAAGAGACAATGTCAGTCAATGCACTTGGATACTGTGAAGACGCGTTCGACCCCTCCGACCCCGGGCGTCTCTGCCGGGGACGGGAGCGCTGGATCGAGTCGTACCCTGATGAGACCCAGGAGTCGATCCACCGGGTTGTCATCAGCGGAGCGGCGTTCTCTGACGACAGCGCCGGGGATGCCCGCCGTGGGCTCTGCTACTCCGGCAGCAGCGCCGCAGAGCTGATCCTGATGCTCCACGGCAACCAGAAGCTCACCGCATGGGCCGAGGAAGCCGACCCGGCCCGGATCCCGGCGGCCGCCACTGCTGTGGAGACCTACACCATCACCCATCCCGGCGGACCGCTGCGACGATGGGCCGCCCGCTGGACGATGGACTGCGCCACCGCTGAGGACATCCAGGCTGCCCTGGAGGCTGGCGCCGATGTGTTCGTCGTCCGCACAGGAGAGGAGGAAGATCCCAGGCCCCTCGGCCCCGCGTTCGATCCAGCCTTCGCGCCTGTCCCCCCACTGGCGGATGCCACCCCGCGCTCGGAGTCCTCCCTCGGCGAGGGCCTCCGTCAGCAGCTCTACCTGCTCTCCGGACTTCGACAGGGCTCAGGGCGTCGCTTCCAGGCCGCCATGCTGCCCGAGCTGCTGAAGCACGTCTCGTCCGTCATCCTCATCCACAGCGACAAGCACGGCCGCTGTGTTGGCATCTACTCCCTGTCTGAGCAGACCGTCTCCGAGCAGCTCCATGCCCTGAGCACCGGGCGGGAGATGCTGGTGGTGCCCTTCGCCATTCCCCCGATGCTGGCCCGCTGGGACCGCGCGCTGTGGGAGCTTCGTCAGACCTGGGATGTCGAGGTCCGTGGTCCGTTTCCGGTCCCCGAAGCCCCCGATGGGGTGCAGAGCTGGGGTCGCAGGCAGAGCAACCGGATGGATGGGTGATCCTCC
>JBLHNG010000374.1:0-8408 GCA_047621685.1 Myxococcota bacterium
GAGAACCGCCGGGGTGATGCGCACCGCGACGTTGAGGGCGCCGTCGTCCCGGGACAGGACGCCGCTGATGAAGGTGCCCACCTCATCCACATCCAGCCACAGTGGCGCACCACTCTGCCCCTGGACGGTGTCGATGTTCACCTTGAGCTGGTCGTCCCACACCTTCTTGATCTTCTTCCGATGGAAGACAGCCTTCGCCGCCCCGCCGCCGTACCCGCCGATGCGCGCCTTGCGACCCTTCAGGCGCGAGTCTGGGGCGGCGACCATGCCCATCCACCCGTGCTGGGAACCAAGGTTAGTTCCCAACTCCAGCATGGCGATGTCGTCGGTCACTGCGAGGCTGCCGGGCCAGTCTGCCGGAACGGTCAAGCGGGCGGCGGCGACGCGCTTATTCGAGTCGACTGCCCCGTCCAGCGCCAGATCGAAGAGGACCTCATCGGCCCACTCGCCATTTGGGCACACACAGTGAGCGGCGGTCAGAACATGGCGGGGGCTGATCAAGATCCCGGTCCCGTAGCTGACCGTTGCGCCGTGGCAGATCTTCAGGCGCCCGTGCAGGCGCCACGGCCAGCGCACGATCTTCGGCCCGAGTAGCTGGAGATCGTTTGTCAGGCCGACGATCACTCTGGGCCCTGTCACAACCCGCATCAGGAGCGTGCCAGACTCATGGGGTATGTAGCCGGTGTCCCCGTCGGTGTAGAGGAGGCCCCCCTCCGCGAGGATTGGTGGGCGGGTCAGGCGCGGAGAGAGCCGTGGTGAGAGCAGGTGGTGTTCCGGAATCATGGCTCATCTCCCCACTGGATCGTCAGGTGGTAGGCGCTCCACCAGTGGTGGCGGGGGGTGTCGCTGCGGAACTCCGGACCACGCCCCTGAAGCAGCACCGAGGTCAGCCGTACCGGACCAACGCCCAGACTCAGACCGAGGTCATACTGCATGACCAGGCGACGGATCTCACTCGCTGAGAATGTATGCTCCGATTCGCGAAACTGACCTTGGAGGAGGGCGTTGTAGCCGACCAGATTGGCCCGGGTGGCGGCGAATACGAACGCCTCCCAGCGCAGGCGGGAGCGGGCGGTGCTCGCCGCTTGGTTTGCACCCCGCAGAGGGCTGCTGTGAAATGCCCACGATGGAGTATGGATCCGCCCCAGGCGGCCCATCACGCCGCCGTTGAGCATGGTGTAGTAGCCCAGGTCGAGACCGGCATCGGTGCTCAGATCTGTCCACCAGACCTTGTCCTGGTCAGAGGAGAGGGCGTCAATTTCCTGGGCCATCAAGCGCTGGTGGCGGCCATAGCTCACCCGCGCTGTCGGCTCGCCGCCGTGGGAGATCTGAAACTCCCACCCCTCCGGGCGGTAGGGCTGGCAGTCGGTTGACTCCGGGTCGTAGACCTCGCAGTCCCGGGCGTTGGCGTGGACCACCGTCTCCTGGACAAAGTACCCCAGTCCGTCCAGCCCCAGCACCCCGATCATCACCTCGTTGCTGTAGGCGATCCCCCGCGTGCTACTCGCACTGGCGCTCCTCCACCCCATCCCCACCAGGGCCGAGTAGGGCCGATCAGTCTCGACCGGGACGGTGCTCCGCAGGTCATCTGGGGTGAATGCGGTGAGGGGAATCATGAGTGAGGAGCCGCGCTGGTCGTGCCCATCCCGGAGATTCCACTTCCGGTTCTCCAGCAGCAGCCCGGTGGCGACAAGCGGCCAGTTCACCACCGGTGTGGTCCCTATCCAGTCCCCGTTGATCTCCAGCGCGCCGCCGCCGGTGTAGTTGCGATCCTCATTCAGGCCCAGGAGGCTCGCCGGGGGCGCGGCGTCTTCCTCGAAGAAGATGGTGACAGCGCCTGCGCGGACGCTCGATGAGAGCAGGAGTAACAACATCAAATCACCTCAGGTTATTGAATGGCTTATATTGGTGTAGATAGGCACTGACGAAATCACGTCAGTGTTTATAGGTGTTCTTGATCTCTGACGCTATCATCAAAAAATCTACAGATCACAAGTCATATTACACCAAATCCTTTCCTGAGTTCAATCCAGAGGCCCTTTCTGGCGGACACAAGCTGTGCACAGATGGGTGGATCGGACTCCTTCATCGACTCCCACAGCTCGTGGTGCACGATGAACCGACTGCAGCCGTCCAGAACAGTGAACAGGTAGTAAAATGTACCGCGAACGTTGATATAGGCGATGTCGATGTACCAGTGCTGATGGGGTGCTTCGGGCTAAGTAAAGCCGCTGCCCTTCTTGAAGGGGGTTCGATTCCATCGGCTGAGCAGGTCGCTGGCTTTCAGCACCCGGTACACCGAGGACGGGCTGACCGCGACCACATCGGCGTCCAGCATCATAAAGGTCAAGCGACGATCCCCATATGTGACCAGTTAAGAGCCTGATCAAGTTTGAACGCCGAAAATCGCGACGACCATTATCGGCGCTTGGGAGGACGGTGCAGCCGAGAAGACCCGAAGCTCCGTGAACCGGGTTCATCGATGAGCCCGGGCGGACCTGGAATCCTGTGATCGGGGCCGCGATTTCCAGTATTCTTATTGGGTTAATCCTTAATTGGTCACACATGGACTCCCATGGTAGAACCCTTCCGGTTCCCGACCCTGTCCCCGCTGTGGAGCAGCTCACCGACCCGCCTTGTGAATACGAGCTTTCATGCTAAAGAACCTCTACGGACTTGGTGAAGAGGGAGGGGGGGGGCGTTCTACCCGACAATCACACTGAAAAATAGAATGCTACAACAAACACACTTCTCATCTGAATCCGCTTTCCAATGAAATTGGTTCTTCTCGCGATCGCGGCTGTCCTCACTGCCTGCCAACACCTCCCTCCCCGGGACTACCAGGCAGAGACAGGAGTGGCATTTGTCGAGGTTGGGGAGGGCCGGATAGGATACCTGGCAGACGGAAATCCGTCTGCGCCGTTGGTTATTCTGATGCATGGCTTTCCCGACTCCCCACACACCTGGGATTCGACCCGTGAGCTGCTTGCGGAGTCCGGATTCTATGCGGTCTCTCCATTCATGAAGGGCTACGCACCATCGGATGTTCCTGTAGAGGGGTTCGACTTGATCACCCGAGGCAGGGAGACTCTGGCACTCATCGATGCCCTAGAGGCAGAGCAGGCAGTCATCGTAGGGCATGACTGGGGGGCCTCCCAAGCCTATGCTGCAGCAAGTCTGAATCCAGACAGGGTTGAGAAGCTCGTCGCAGTTGGCATTCCACATCCAGCAGCTCGGGCAGGTTGCGCGCCGTGCATTGCCTTCCGGGGTCGTCACTTCCTGAACCTGAAACAACGGAGGGCTCATCTAAGAGTGGCTCGGAACGACTTCGCATATGTGGATCGTATGTATCGGCGCTGGGCTGGTCAGCCGATCCCCCCCGGTCACACGGAACCGGTTCAGAATGCGCTGTCGGCACCAGGAAGCCTTCAAAGCGCGCTTGGGTATTATCGAGACTCCAGTCTCTGCGTACCCAATGAACTGAAGGGACAAATCCCGGTCCCAACTCTCGCGTTTGCAGGAACGGAGGACATTCTCCCGGTGAAGATGTATGAAGCCGCTCAAACATTCTTCTCGGGGGAGTATGAAGTCGTTGTGATGGATGGAGTCGGACACTTCCCCCACCTCGAAGCATCAGAAAGCTTCCACGATGAGCTGCTTCGCTTTCTAAAAGAAGATTCTCCCGGCAAGTGAAGCCCTTCGGCTGCATGCCCTCCTCGAGCATCTCTGACGGTGTACAGTCACCGACTGTCTTATGTGTGTGGCTGGACTGCGTTGAGTCGTTTTGTTGCGCTTGCTGTCTGCGGGCTGACCCTGTCCATAGGAGGCCGCTTCACCGGTGCGGTAGTGTATTGGGTACCCCCCAACACGGCAGCGAGCGCGTCGATGAGCAACCCCCAGGATCAGCCGGAGCGTCCGGACGCTCCCTCTCCAGACCCGGCACAGGCGACTCCTGGACCAGACAAACAGCCACCCGCAGCGGCCCCTGTAGAGCCCGAAGGCCCGGATGAGGCGCCGAAGAGCGCCGGGGAACAGAGCGCCGAAGAGCCGCCAGAAGGCGAAAGTTCCAGTAGCACTCAGCCCGACCAGCCGGGGAGCCTGGCCGGGTTTGCCTTTGGGGATGACTGGTTTGCGATGGCCTCGGTGCTGATCGGGGTGGTGCTGTTCGTCGTCAACATGGCCGCGGCCTGGGTGGTGATGTTCCGGGTTCAGGGTTCGATCTCCGAGGGGCTGAATTCAGGGCCCGCCCTGGTTCCCTTCGAGCTGACCCTGCGCAGCATCCAGAACACCCAGTCTCTGGGGGTGATCGGCATCGCGACAGCGTTTGCGCTGGTGTCGATCGGGTTCTCGTTGTTCGTGATGGGCGCCAAGGGGGCCTTTGAGGTCACCGCCAGCGCTGCAGAGCGGGGGAGCCTCGTCCTCCGGGCGACAGCACCGGGGCTGCTGTGCTTTGTCCTCGGGGCTGTCATCGTCCTGCAGACTCTCCGGATCCGCGCAGAGACCGACATCTCCGTCAGCGATGGGGTTCTCCAGGATCTCATTGAACTCTCCGGCACACAGTCTGCTGGCGCCCCGCTTCCTGATGCATCAACAGGCAAGAGCACCGCCGAGATCGCACGGGAGGGGCTGGAGGCCGCGATGGCGATCCAGCAGGAGGAGGAAGTACCTAAGCTGGACGCCGGATCGGAGGACTGATGCGCCGGCTTGTCCAGTGCGTCGGCCTACTCCTCTGCCTCATGTTGTCTGGACAAGCCTCGCTGACGACCCTGGCGGACCACTATGCGGACGCCTACACGGCGATGGCGGAGTGCCAGAAGGAGCGTAGCAGGAACATCGATACTGCCCGGACCCTGTGCGACTTTGCGCACCTCCGCCACAAACAGGCCGTGGGGGAACTGGCGAGCCTTGAGCCCAAGAAAAAGGAAATCTGGCGCGGCTATCTGCAGGCGCTGGGTGCGGAGATCAAGGCGCTGAGAGAGACCATCCAGGCGTCCCGCTCCTCCGTTCGCATCACCAGCCGGGTCGGCATCCCGGAGTTCTCCCAGGTAAACGTTCAGAACGTTCGAGCGACCTCGCCGGCAGGGCTGGCCCTGTTCTCTGTCACATTTCCGGCCGACCTGCCTGCGGAGGATCTCGCAGAGATCGGCCGGATCGTGCTCCCGCCCCACGAGGGCAAGGTGTTTGACTTCTTCGACGTCCAACTCGCAGTGGCAGCAGAGCCAGCGGCGTCTCGCCAGCAGCGGGAAGCGGTGTGCTCTGCGCTGATCGATCAGATGGCGGCGGCGGCGGACTGGCCTGGGGTGGGCTTCAGCGTGGTTGCCGGCGACGGGGAGGGGGCCAAGGGGGACTGCGAGATTACCCTGGTGCCGTACTGGCTGACCGGGGATCGGGTGCTGGTCGATGTGCCAGAGGACAGCGACGAACTCCAGGAGATACTGGATGGCTTCACCGCGGATCGGTGGCCCCACGCGTTGGAGTCGGTCACCATCTGGACCCGGGTGCTGGGGGAAGGAAACGCCGGGGCGCGCCAGGACCTCGAACAGCGCTGTGCTGAGCAGACCGCCGCCGGTCTGATGGCCCGCGGGCTGGATGGGTTCGAGATCGACTGGACCGCCGGACCGTCCACCCTCTCTTCGCCCGGACCGCTGCAGTGCCTCGTCGAGTTGGACGCGTGGACCCGAATCAAGGACGGGGTGTTTGTCTCCGAGCAGCGACCGGCGCTGATCGAGCGGCTGCAGAAGCTGAACACCCCGCGGCTCGACCGGGTGAGCCTTCGGGCAAAGCCGGTTGGAGAGATCGAACCGGAAGCCTGCAATGAACAGTCCGCCGGAATCCTCAGAGAAGCGGGTATCTCGCCGCTGCTGGTTGGTAGGCAGTATGCGTACTGGCCGCTGGAGCTGACCCCGCGCTGGGGGAGTGTGCCGACTTGCCTGTTTGTGCTCTCCTCCTCGGAGAACGAGCACACCCGGTGGCTCACGGTGGATCGCGCCGGAGACCTGACCGATTCCGACGAACTGGGCGGGGTGGTCGACTGGATCAAAGCGGATCCCGGCCAGCGGATCCACCGGCTGAGCGTGCGCTTCATCGAGACCGGCGGGGATCAGGCGTCCAGACGCCGGGCGCGCAGCCGGCGGTGCTTCCGGTCGGTCTATCAGGCGATCCTGAAGGAGGGAGTGCACCCCCTGCGCCTGACCATCGCGCCTGAGCCGGAGGTCTACACTGAGCAGCATGTCCCATACGCCGACGACCGCTGTGTAGTGTCGATCACGCTGGTGCAAGACGCGCCGACCCGGATCTACCTGACCAGCGGCGGGCAGGTCTTCAACAAGCGCAACCAAGCGCTGGTGGAAGAATTCGGTATCGCTGCGCAAGAGCCGCACGTGCGGCGGCTCTGGATCCGGGGGCTCGCCCAGCCTGAAGACCAGACCGACCTGGAGACGGCGGCAGCGTATGCCGGCCAGCTCCGGGAGACGCTGATCGCGCTGGGTGCGCCGCCGATCAAGATATCTGTGGAACCCGCAGAGCGCCTGGAGGCCCCGCTTACCCAGGCACTGTGGGCACCAGAATTTGCCGTCCGTGTGGAGCTGGAGACCTACGAGGACGGCACCGAGGCTCTCGGCCTGGTGGTGCAGCCCGGAGCAGAGGCCCCGGTCTCTGGCGCGATCATGGAGCGCTTTGCCCGGTCGGATCTGATCGACCTTGTGGCGTTCGCCGACGGGGTCGGCACGGTTTGGTCACTCCGATTGGATGCTGCGCGGTGCTTGGGCGCGGTGCGCGAGGCGCTGGTGGCAGGAGGGATCAGCCCGGCGCGGATTCGCGGGTATGTGGAAGGGGTCGGCGCACCGCCCTGGACCGGTGAGCGCCTGGGAGGGCACCCCCCACAGTGCTTCGTGGAGCTCGAGGAGCGCTCGATGTGGCGCCACAGCGCGGCCTTCCCCCTCGGTGAGGCGCCCTCGGGCGTCGCCCTGGCGGAGCTGAGGGACGAGTGGAGGTTGCCTCGGATGGTGGCGGAGGTCTTTGTGGTCGGCCGGGTTGCTGATCCCCAAGCTGCTGCTCGGGGGTGTTGGGAAGCGCTGGACGAAGCGCTCGAGGGAGAGGGGCCGGTGATCCTGCCGCTGGAGCCCGACGCGCCGTCTCCCAGCGCGGGGGAGTGGCCTGGACCACCGCACTGCCTGATCGCCGTGAACTACGAGGCGCGGGGTCGGGCCTGGGAGCCGGGCGCCCGGCTTCCCCCGCCTCCGGACGAAGGAGAATTCGCGGCGTGGCTCGTCTATGAGACCGCAGATGCGACCTGCTCGTCTGAATTGCAGGACGAGCTGAGCCAACTCGGCTGGGATTTGGACCGGCTCTCCGTCCGCCGTGAGCGTCGCGCAGATCCAGGCTGCACAGCGCGGATGACGACGCACGAGGCGGTCGTGGTCGATCCCGCCAATCCGCCAGCGCTCGAGACCCTGGAGGACGCGTTTGATCTGGTTGAGGGGAGCGCGCTGACCATCTGGCAGGGCGGAGCACAGCGCCTGGAGTGCATGGCGGCGTTGATGGATGTGCTAGACGAGGCGATCTTTCTGGACATCCGCAGCGCCCCGCTGGAGGACGGCCCCTGCCAAGTGACCTGGCGGGGGCCGTGAGCCGGCAAAGCGCGAGCAGAGGCCGTCCAGAGCGGGATGCCAGCTTGCTGCCCGAGACTGCCTACCAGTACGGCATCAGACAGGACGCACCAACCTGAAACACCGCTTATTCTGCCTACCCGCGGATCGTGGGGGAGTAGTTTAAGCAGAAGGCCGCCCTGGCACTGTGTCGAGAGTTCGACGAGGGGACCGACTTCACCGAGCGGCTCGGCTTTCGGCTCGTCGACCGCCTAGGCTTGTTGCGGGACTCCTGGGATCGGGATGAAGTTGTGCGATGCTGGGGGATACCCACGCCTTCCGGGCCATTGATACGATCCGGCCAGCATGTGAGCCTTGAACCGTACACATGCACCGTCACGAGGCCACTCGTGAAGTCCGGCGGCTGACCTGGGAGGCTGCAAAGAGACTCCGTGCGCCTGTTGTACGGACCTTTCCCGCCACGACCACCCGTATGGGCTTCGTGACCGAACGCTTCACCGCGTCGATCGCCCCCTCGATGGGCGAACGACGTTGGGCTGGAGTGGCCTCCTCGACTACCCACCCGTGGCAGCGCCCACCGACCCCACCCCCAGGAGGCCCAGGTCTGCCCTCCCATCGCCATCCGTGCGCCTGCCATCCCGCTGCCCCCTCACCGCCTCCGAAGCCGCCCAGGGCACCCTTTTAGCCGCCCGCCGCTTCTCCCCCGGTCCCACACCCTCGCCCGCCCTGACCGCCGCCACTTGGTCCCTCGCCCTCCTCTATGAACCCCGCCTCCGTCCTCCCGCCCCACCACCCTCCCCG
>JBLHNG010000375.1:0-8408 GCA_047621685.1 Myxococcota bacterium
GGGGTTGGAGTTCCAGTAGCTGACCTCAGGGGCATCGAGGATACGGAGGGGATCGCTCATCGCGAGAGCATAGCCCTCACCCAGCAAGCCCCATGATCTCCCGAGCCTCCGCCGGAGAGGCGATCGTGCGGCCCACCTCGCGGGCCATCGCCACCATCGCCTCGATCAGGTCGCCGTTGCCCCGGCAGCGGGTGCCATTGGGCAGGTAGAAGGTGTCCTCGACCCCGGTGCGCAGCATGCCGCCCAGCTCCGCGTTCCGACGGTGCAGCGGCCAGATCTCCTCGCGACCGATCGCGGTGACCTGCCAGAAGCTGTCGGGAGGCCGGTAGCCGACCAGCAGCTCCAGCAGCGCGGGATCCGCTGGCATGCCGCTGGCCACGCCCATCACGAAGTTCAGCTCCAGGGGACCGTCCGGGGTCATGCCGGCACGCCGGAACATGTCGATCGAGCGCACGATGCCGACGTCGAAGCACTCGAACTCCGGACGGGCGCCATGCAGTGCCATGGCATCGAGGAAGCGCTGGACCTTCTCGACGGGGTTGTCGAACAGCATCGGCGGCCAGGCCCACTGTCCGGAGCGACGGACCTTGAGGTAGTTCAGAGAGCCAGCATTGCAGGCGGCGATCTCGGGCTTGATCCGCGCCATGCAGGCCACCGGACCGGAGATGTCCGGCCCGAACACCCCGGTGCTCTGGTTGATGATCACCCCCGGACAGGCCGCTCGGATGGCGGTGATGATCGCCTCGGCGACGTCTGGATCCCAGGAGGGCATGTGACCGAGACCAGGCTCCTGCATGCGGAAGTGCACGTGCATCACGCTGGCCCCGGCGTCGAACGCCTCCTTCGCAGCGGCGGCCATCTGCTCGGCGGTCACCGGCACCGGGTGCTGGGCGGGGTTGGTGAGCACGCCGGTCAGCGCACAGGTCACGATGGCTTTGTTGTTCATGTCTCAATCTCCTCGATGATCATCAGCACCTGCCGGGTCTTGACCTGCTGGCCGACCGCAACCCGGACCACGGACACCGCCCCGGCGACAGTCGCCCGCAGCGTGGTCTCCAGCTTCATCGCCTCCAGCACGACCAGGGCATCGCCGACAGCCACGGTGTCTCCCGCTGCCACCAGCACCGCGATGACCGAGCCCGCACCCGGGGCCGTCACGGTGCCGCTCCCAGCGACCTCGCCCGCGCCCTTCGGGGTGAATGCACAGACCGCGATGGTGTCCCTGCCGTGGGTCAGGTGGAGGGTCTCGCCGCATCGGGCGAGGAAGACATCGCGCAGGATGCCATCGAGAAGCAGCCGCCGACGAACACCCTCCCCCGGCAGCAGGCGGCCGGTGTGGGTGGTGGAGTCGGGAAGGGTCACTGTGCCAGTCTGGTCGATGGTCACCCGGAGGGTCACCCCGTCGACGTCGATCAGCACCGGCTGGGGGACGGCATGCACACTGCGAAAGCCGGCACCCGTCGGCACGAAGCACAGCGCGGCGGCGGCGAGGGTCTGGGAAGTGGGCGAAGCCGGGCGCAGCAGCTCGGCGGCCTGCGGCGAGGCGAGGAAGTCGGTGCGGACCTCTCCAGCAATCATCGTCGGGTGGGCCAGGAGGTCGAGCAGGAAGCGCCGGTTGGTGGTCAGCCCGAGGAGCGCAGTCTGCTCCAGCCCGCGAGTGAGCTTTCGAAGCGCCGTCTGCCGATCCCGACCATGGACGATGAGCTTGGCGAGCATCGGGTCGTAGTGCGGCGAGATGACGAGGCCATCGACGAGGCCGTGGTCACAGCGGATGCCCTCTGGTGGGCGGAAGGCGGCGACAGTGCCAGTCTGCGGAGCGTAGTCCCGGGCGGGATCCTCGGCGTACAGGCGCACCTCGATGGCGTGTCCGGTGAGGGTGACATCGGCCTGGGTCAGTCCCAGCGGCGCCCCGGCGGCGACCTGGAGCTGGAGCGCGACGAGGTCGAGTCCGGTGACAGCCTCGGTGACCGGGTGCTCGACCTGGAGGCGGGTGTTCATCTCCAGGAAGTAGAAGTCGCCGTCGTCCGTCAGCAGGAATTCGACAGTTCCAGCGCCGACATAGCCGACCGCTTCGGCGGCAGCGACCGCCGCGGCTCCCATCTTGGCCCGCAGTGCCGGTGACACCGCTGGCGATGGGGCCTCCTCGATGACCTTCTGGTGTCTGCGCTGGGCGGAGCAGTCCCGCTCCCCGAGGTGAATGGTGGTGCCGTGGGTGTCGGCGAACACCTGGATCTCGACGTGTCGGCCAGCGGTGATCAGCCGCTCCAGCAGCATGCGATCGCTGCCGAACGCACTGGTGGCCTCTGATCGGGCCGAGGCAAGCGCGGCGAGGAGCCCGTCGGGGCCATCCACCCTGCGCATTCCCCTGCCCCCACCACCAGCCGACGCCTTGACCAGCAGCGGGTAGCCGATGGCATCGGCCGCGGTGAGGAAGGCGGCGTCGGCCTGATCGTCGCCATCGTAGCCAGGCACCACTGCCACCCCGGCGGCGGTCATGCGCTTCCGGGCGGCGGCCTTGTCGCCCATCGCAGCGACCGCAGACGGCGGCGGGCCGACGAACACGATGCCCGCCTCTGCACAGGCTCTCGCGAAGTCGGCGCGCTCGGAGAGGAAGCCGTAGCCGGGGTGGATCGCATCGGCGCCGGATCGGGCGGCGGCGTCGAGGATGGTCTCAATGCTGAGGTAGCTCTGCGAGGCCGGGGCCGGGCCGATGTGCACCGCCATGTCGGCGAGGGCGACGTGGGGGGCGTCGGCATCGGCATCGGAGAACACCGCGACGGTGCGGTAGCCCAGCGCGTGGGCAGTGGTGATCACCCTCACGGCGATCTCACCCCGGTTGGCGATGAGGAGGGTGGTAAACGAACTCATGAGCTCACCCACGGCGGGTCGGTCTTGCTGATGAACGCCATCATCCCGGCCATCGCTTCTGGCCCTCGGGAGGCGGCGGCGAAGCCCTCGGCGGCGGCGTCGAGCAGCGCGTCGAGCGGCAGGGTGCCCACGGACAGGGCCAGGGCCTTGGTCGCGGCGACGGACTCCGGACCGCAGCGGCGGATGGCGGCGAGGGTCTGGCTGACCTCCCGCTCGATGTCGTCGGACGCGATGCAGGCATGGGCCAGCCCGATGGCAGCGGCCTGGGTGGCGTCGAGGTCTGCCCCGGTCACCGCAAGTCGCCGGGCCTGGGTCAGCCCGATGCGACGCACGATGAACGGCATGACCTGGGCGGGTGTCAGCCCCAGGCCGGTCTCGGGCAGCCGGAACCGGGAGCCCTGCACGGCGAAGGTGACGTCTGCCACACACGCCAGCCCGAAGCCCCCGCCCATCACCGCGCCCTCACACACCGCGATCACCGGCTGAGGGGCTTCCTCGAATGCCTGGAGCAGCGAGCCGAACCGGCGGTTGGCGACCGCTATCGGATCGCGACCATCCGGGCCAGGCGGTACACCACGCGCGGCGGCCATGTCCTTGATGTCGCCGCCGCTGCAGAAGTGGCCCTCAGCACCCCGCAGCACGATCGCCCGCACGCCGCGATCCGCATGGACCCTCGCGAGGGCAGCCAGCAGGTCATCGACCATCGCGAAGTTCATCGCGTTGCGGCGGTGGGGACGGCTGAGGGTGAGGTGCAGCGCGCCGTCCTCCAGAGTCTCGATCAGGGTCTTGCTCACCGCTTCTTCTCGGGCAGGGTGCCGTCGATCTTGCAGATGATGCTCAGCATGATCTCGTCTGCTCCACCGCCGATGCTGATGAGTCGGGTGTCCCGGTAGGCCCGGCTGACCTTCGTCTCCCACATGAAGCCCATGCCGCCCCAGTACTGGAGGCAGGAGTCGGTGACCTCGCGAGCCAGGCGCCCGGACTTCAGCTTCGCCATGCTCGCCAGCCGAGTGACGTTCTCCCCGGCGACGTACCGCTCAGTGGCCCGATACACCAGCGACCGGAGCGCCTCGATCTCACAGGACAGCTCCGCGAGCCGGAAGTGGACCACCTGGTTGTCGAGGATCGACTTCTTGAACGCCTGACGCTGTCGGGTGTAGTCCACCGTCCACTTCACGACGTTGTCCAGACCAATGAGGGTGTTCGCCCCTGCCCAGAGCCGCTCCTCCTGGAACTGGAGCATCTGGTACATGAACCCCGCACCCTCGTCTCCGATGCGGTTGCTGACCGGGATGCGCACATCGTCGAAGTAGATCTCGGCGGTGTCAGAGGAGCGCATGCCGAGCTTGTTGAGCTTGCGGACCCGGCTGACCCCGGGGGCATCCATCGGGATGATGACCAGCGACTTGTTGGTGTGGGGGTGGCCCTCGGAGGTGTTGACCAGGGCGCACATCCAGTCTGCCTGGATGCCGTTGGTGATCCACATCTTCGAGCCGTTGATGACGTAGTCGTCGCCGTCGCGGACCGCCCGGGTCTGGATGCGAGCGACATCAGAGCCCGCCACTGCTTCGGAGACCCCGACACAGCCGACCACATCGCCAGATATCGACGGGGCGAGGTACTCGCGCTTGAGCGCATCGGAGCCGAACTGAGCCAGCGCGGGGGTGCACATGTCGGTGTGAACGCCGAGCGCCATCGGAATGCCGCCGCAGTGGATGTGCCCCAGCTCCTCCGCCTGAGCGACGTTGAAGCTGTAGTCCAGGGCGCTGCCGCCGTACTTCTCCTCCCGGTTCAGACCCAGCAGGCCGAGGTTGCCGGCCTTCTTAAACAGCTCATGAGCCGGAAAGATGCCGGCCTCCTCCCACTCATCGACGAACGGGTTGATCTCATTGTCGACGAACCGGCGGACGGTGTCCCGCAGCATCCGATGTTCTTCAGTCCACATGCTCATGGGAGAACTCCTACAGTCACCCGCGGGCGACGCCAAAGGTAGAGGGAGACAGGGCACGACGCCGGGAATCGACGGCGATGCGCAGGCTCATTGCGAGGATGGTGCGGGTGTCGCGGGGATCGATGACGCCGTCGTCCCAGATGCGGGCGGTGGCGAACAGGGCGGACGTCTGGCTCTCCAGCTTGTCAGACAGCTCCCCGGCGAAGTGCTCCAGGACCTCCTCGACGATCGGCAGGCCCCGCCGGGCGTAGCTGGCCCGGGTGATGATCTTCATGACCTCGCCAGCCTGCTGACCGCCCATGACGGCGACCTTGGAGTTGGGCCAGGAGAAGATGAAGTCCGGCTCATAGGACCGGCCGCACATCCCGTAGTTTCCCGCCCCATACCCACCGCCGATGATCACGGTGACTTTTGGAACGGTGCAGCAGGCGACCGCCTGGATCATCTTCGCGCCGTGCTTGACCGCGCCCTTCTGCTCGGCCTCGGTGCCGACCATGTAGCCAGTGGTGTTCATCAGGAAGACCAGGGGCAGGCCAGCCTGCTGGCAGAGCTGGATGAACTGCGCGGCCTTGAGGCTGCCCTCGGGCTGGATCGGGCCGTTGTTGCCGATGATGCCGACCCGAGCCCCCTCGATCGCAGCATGTCCGCAGACCGTCTCCGCGCCGAACCGGCTCTTAAACCCGAGGAACCGAGAGCCATCGACCAGCCGGGCGATGACCTCATGGACGTCGTAGGGCTGGCGGGTGTCCACCGGGACCACCCCGCACAGCTCATCGGGGGCGTGCAGCGGGGGCTCGAAGTCCGGGACCGATGCGGGAGTGCCGAGGCCGAGCTGATCGATGACCTGCCGGGCGAGGTGGATGCCGTGGGCGTCGTTCTCGGCGAGGTACTCCACCAGCCCGGTGATCTCAGCGTGCATCTCCGCCCCGCCCAGATCGGCCTCAGTGGCCTCTTCTCCCAGCGCAGCCTTCACCAGCGGCGGACCGGCCAGGAAGATCTTCGCCCGCTCCTTCACCGCGATGACATAGTCCGACAGCCCCGGCATGTACGCCCCGCCCGCCGTCGCGGAGCCATGGACCACGGTGATCTGGGGGATCCCGGCGGCGGAGAGCCGGGCCATGTTGCAGAACACCCGCCCACCGTCGACGAAGATCTCCGACTGGTGCAGCAGGTTGGCCCCGCCGCTCTCCACGAGGCTCACCGTCGGCAGTCGCTGGCGCAGCGCGATCTCCTGGGAACGCAGGCTCTTCTGGAGGCCCATTGGGGTGATCGAGCCGCCCTTGATGCCGGCGTCGTTGGCGGTGATGAGGCAGCGCACCCCAGACACCATGCCGACGCCGATGATGTTGCCGCCGCCCGCGACCTTGTCCTTGCCGTCGTCGTCGTGCATGCCGAAGCCCGCGAGGCTTGACAGCTCCAGGAACGGACTGCCCGGGTCGAGCAGCCGAGCCACCCGCTCTCGGGGCAGGAGCTGTCCGCGCTTGGCAAACTTCGGCGCAGCCCGATCGGAGTGTGCCCGGATCCGAGCCTCGATCACACGGATCTCTTCAACCAGCGCGATCATCTCGGCGCGGTTGGTGGCAAAGGCTTCGCTGTGGGGATCGATCGTGGAGTCGATGACAGGCATGGCTACTCGGAGGATCGGGGGACGAGGGCGTCGATGCGGTCGGGCGGCACCCCGAGGGCGCGCAGCAGGAAGCGAGAGGCGTGCAGGGTGACCACCTCGGGTCGGGCCGGCTCCTCGTAGGTCAGCGCTTCGTAGAGGAGGTTGGCGAGCAGCGAGATGACGAAGTGCGCGGAGATCTCTGGATCATCGACCGCGAAGCTGCCGTCCTGCTCCCCTTCGGTGATGAGCGCGGCGAGGGGTGTGGCCAGAGAGCGGCGCCCCTGGAGGACCTGGACCGCGCTCTCTTCGCCGGTGGCGGCCTGGCGGAAGACCCGGACGAGGTCGCGGTGGTGGTGGACCCGGGCATGGATGGCGTCAAGTCCGGCGAGCAGCCGGGAGTCTGCGGGGCCAGGGCCGCGGCTGCCGGTTTCCAGGGCGGCGATGTAGTCGAGCAGGACTTCCCGACGCAGGCTGCCGAGGAGCTGTTCCTTGCTCTTGAAGTATAGGTAGAACGTGCCCTGTGCGACACCCGACTCTCGAACAATGGCGGAAACGGAGGTCTTTGCGTAGCCCCCGGCGATGAACAGGCGCCGGGCGACCTTCAGGAAGCGGCGGCGCTTTGCCGGGTCGGGTCCCCGGGAGCTTGACGACTGTCGGGGAGTCACTGACTGACTATCATTCATTGCTCTCACCCATAGCACATGCCGCACGATATCGTCGCAGCCTCAGTAGACAGCTGACAGCTGACAGAATCAGATACGCGGCTCCGGCAGATTCCCCGCCATCGTCGCTGTAGGGTGCGCTGATGAGGACATCGTCGATGTCCATCGCCGTTGGTGTCTCCCGCCCCGCTCACGGTGTGACCGGCCAGACCATTGGTGACCTCGCCAATAAACGTAGCGTGTGCCGTAGAGAGGCCCTGAGTACCGCTAAGGCCGCCCCGCATCAGGTAGGCCGCCCCGGTGTAGTTCCCGCCGCTGGTGCTGTAGGGGGCGCCGACGAGGATGTCGTTGATGCCATCTCCATCGACATCACCGGGGCCGCTCACTGAGGAGCCCGCAACGTCTCCCGCGCGCTCTCCGAGGAGCTTGTTGCTCACCCCGGATAGCTCGGTCGTGCCGCTGACATTGCCCAGCATGAGGTACACCGCTCCGGCATCCTGTCCGCCGTCGTCGACGCCGGAGGAGCCGATGAGAAAGTCATCGGAGCCGTCGCCATCAATGTCTCCGGCATCGCTGACGGTGTTGCCATAGGCCTCCAGCTTGAGCGTGGCATGCGCGGTATCGAGCGAGCGGGTCCCGCTGCTTCCCCCTTGGACCAGGCAGGTCGTGCCGCCGTAGAAAGAGGAGATCAGGACGTCATCGAGTCCGTCACCGTCGATGTCTCCTGCGCTGCTGATGTGGGTGCCGGCGTTGCCGTTGATGACGCTCCCGATGAGTCGGACATCCGAATCGGCGAGGTCGATGGTTCCCCAGATGCCGCATGCATCAAAGCCATCTTCGAGCACTGCGTTGCAGTCGTTGAGGAAGCCATCTTCACAGATCTCCACCGCACCGGGGTAGACGCTCACCGCGCTGTCGTAGCAGTCGACCTCGTCAGAGGCGATGTAGCCCACCGGCTGCACACAATGGACGAGGAAGTCGTCGGGATCGGAGTAGCCGTCGCAGTCGCTGTCGCGGTCATCACAGACCTCATCGGCATCGGGGTTGATTGTGCTGTTGGTGTCGTCGCAGTCCCATCAGAGACGCTCCAGCCATCGCCGTCGCTGTCTGGTGCTTCTGGAGTGACAACTTCTTTGTCACCACAGGCGATCACCATGGAGAGAAGCTGCCTCAGGCTGTCTCACCCGCTCATGCCGAGTCTGCAGAACCTTGTTGGGCAGGGCTCGGACCATGTGCCTGCACCGAACCCAAAAGTGTCGGTTCCCGTTCTCTGAAACCCCCAGTCTACCGGCATTGCCGATGCCGTCGAGATACTCCTCCA